>JABZGY010000030.1:0-13150 GCA_015259155.1 Atopobium sp.
CTATAACAAAGATGCGCCACTCCAATGATTGTCCAACCGTTTCTTTTAATCTCCCGTGAAATACTTGATTTGTTTCGACCGAGCTTACGAGCAATCTGGCTTATACTTTCATGATTTTTCCAGCAGACCATAATGTCTTCGCGCTCTTCAATGCTAAGATGGCTATAGTGACCCATGGAAATCCTTTCAATGAACGTTGTCGTAAGCGCCATTGTAGACCCATGGGTCACTACCTTGTCTTTTGTTGTTGCACTAGCAATGAGAATTCAAGGGCAAAAGTTACAGATTCTTTGAAGAAATCAGGCGCGTGAAGATAGGCTGCGCTGCTCCAAATTTTGCGAGCCTGAAAACTACATCAAGTCTGAGTAAAACAGCTCAGACTTGGCGAGAAAAACCGGCAAATAGCTCAGATATGGTGTGTTTTTCAGGCAAACTGTTCAGACATGACAACAAAACCCGGCTCCTACGTTGTGTGGGAGCCGAGTTGTTGTTTAAGACGCGTTTACCGCTGCGCCGCGTTTACCGTAAGTTGCGTTTATGCGCCGAGGTAAGCCTTGCGTACGTCATCATCGTGGAGAAGCTCCTGACCGGTGCCATGCTTAGCAACCTTACCAAGCTCAAGAACGTATGCACGGTCAGCAACCTTAAGTGCCATATTAGCGTTCTGCTCAACCAGCAAAATGGTGGTTCCTGCATCGCCGAGCTGGCGAATAATCTGGAAGATTTCCTCAATCAGAATAGGAGCCAGACCCATGGAAGGCTCGTCGAGCATCAAAAGCTTTGGCCTGCTCATCAGCGCACGACCCATAGCAAGCATCTGCTGCTCGCCACCAGACAGCGTTCCTGCCAGCTGATTCTTGCGCTCACGAAGACGTGGGAAATGCTCGTAGACCATCTTGACGGTCTTAGCGTTCTGGGAATCGGGCTGCGTATAGCCGCCCATCTCAAGGTTTTCAGCAACACTCATGCGAGAAAACACACGGCGACCCTCAGGGCACAATGCCAGACCAGCCTCAACAATCTTGTGAGCGCGCTGGCCTACAAGGTTTTTCTCGTCAATGGTAATGGTGCCAGAGTCCGGCTTTACTAGACCAGCAATGGTGTTCAGTGTAGTTGATTTACCGGCGCCGTTTGCGCCAATAAGAGTGACGATCTCACCCTCGTGGATGTCAAAAGAAATGCCCTGAACTGCGTGGATAGCGCCGTAAGAAACATTAAGATCCTTGACGGATAGCAGGGTTTTTCCAGCGCCAACTGCCTGGGTGTTTGTAGTTTCAGCGGCCATTAGCGCACCTCCTGCTTTCCAAGGTATGCCTCGATAACGCGAGGGTTATTCTGAACCTCTTCTGGCGTTCCCTTTGCAATGATGTTGCCGTGGTCAAGAACGGCCAAACCCTCGCAGATACCCATAACAAACTTCATGTCGTGCTCGATGAGAAGAACAGCAATCTTAAAGTCATCACGAATCTTAAGGACATTCTCCATAAGCTCGTCGGTCTCTGCTGGATTCATACCTGCAGCTGGCTCGTCAAGCAGCAAAATCTTAGGCTGCGTTGCCAGAGCGCGAAGAATCTCAAGCTTGCGCTGAGCGCCATAAGGCAGGTTTCCTGCAAGGGTATTTGCAAGATTCTCCATGCCAAAAATGCGTAGCAGCTCGCGAGCGTTATCAGCACTCTCTTTTTCCTGCTTCCAGTGAGCCGGAAGGCGGAAGACGTCTTCCAAGAAGTGAGACGTCATGTGGCTTCCCTGACCAACCTGAATGTTCTCCATAACGGTCATGTTATTGAACAGGCGAATATTCTGGAAGGTTCGAGCAATGCCCATATGATTTGCCTCAACAACGCTCTTACCAGCAAGATCATAGCCGTCAATCATGACAGAACCGCGCGTTGGCTTATAGACACAGGTAAGCAAGTTAAAAACAGTTGTTTTACCTGCACCGTTAGGGCCAATGATGCCAGAGATCTCGGTAGGACCAAGAGCAATGTTGAAGTCGTTAACAGCCGTCAAGCCACCAAAGTCAATGCCCAGGTGCTCAGCCTGAAGAACTGGAATTGCACCAAGGTCTCGCTCAGGAATGAGGTTAGGAGACTCTTGCCTGATAAGTTTTGTAGTGTTTTTAGTTGCCATCGCTCTTACGCCTCCTTCGAATCAGTTGAGGCTTCTACCTGCGTATCCACCTGCTCATTTGCCTGAGCGCCTGCCTTCGCGTAGGACTGCACGTCTGTCTGCTCGTCTGAGTCATCCTTGTTCCAAGGGAAGTCCCTGTTCATGACTCGCTCAATAATGCGAGACAGCGAGAAGTCATAAGAGCCAAACAGACCCTCTGGTCTAAAGATCATGACCAGAATCAGAACGATTGCATAAGCAACCATGCGGTAGTCAGCAAAGGCACGTAGAGCCTCTGGGAGTACGGTCAGGACAGTTGCGGACACAACGGAACCAAACATAGAGCCCATGCCGCCCAAAACAACCATAACAAGGATCTCAACGGACTTCATGAAGCCAAACTTGGCAGGCGCCATAACGCCGATGCAGCCCGCGTAAAGGCCGCCTGCAATACCAGCAAGAAATGCAGAGAAAACAAAGGCAAGGGTCTTGTAATACGTGGTGTTAACGCCTGATGCCTCTGCTGCAATCTCGTTATCGCGGATGGCGAGAATAGCACGTCCATGTCTAGACTTCATAAGAGTATGAATAGCAAAGATAGCAAGCGAAACAACAATTGCGGTGTTCAGGTAGCCTGTATAAGCAGGAATACCCGTGAGGCCTGATGCGCCACCAGTAAGCTTGAAGCCAAGAGCAGAGTCAATGTTTACCAAGACAACGCGGATAATCTCTGCAAAGCCCAGAGTAATGATGGCCAGGTAATCACCGCGAAGACGAAGTGCTGGAATACCAATAACCACACCCATCAGAGCGGCGCAAATGCCGCCGAACAAAAGACCCACAACAAAAAGAATAACTGCAGGTGTAGAGCCGGAGGCCATGGACTGAGCATCCAGTCCAAAGAGTGGCATCATGCGAATGATAAAGATTGCGCAGGCATAACCACCAATGGACATAAAGCCAGCGTGACCCAAAGGAAGCTGTCCCAGATAACCAGTAACAATGTTCAGGGAAACGGTCATCAGAACATACACGCCAATTTGCTCAAAAACAACGGTCTGATAGCGAGAAATAAGGCCCTCTCCTACCAGGAAGTTTCCACCAAAGACAAAGAGTGCAACAAGAATTGCATTGATGGCATAGCGAGCAGGCATAGTGAGCTCACGACGCTGACCATCTTTTCCACCAAAACCAGTGACAATTACGGGGTTGTGGTTATTATCGCGTGGATACATTTTAGTCATGTGAGCCTCCTTACACTTTCTCGGTAACTGGTCGGCCAAGCAAGCCAGTTGGTTTCACAACAAGAACAAGAATCAAGAGTAAGAAGACTACTGCATCCTGCCAGACAGACAGACCAAAGGCAGCAACAAAGACCTCGGAGAAGCCAACAATAAGGCCGCCAATAACAGCGCCAGGAATGGAGCCAATGCCGCCAAGAACTGCTGCAACAAATGCCTTAGTGCCCAGCATGACGCCCATGGTAGGAGAAACCTGCTGGTATGCCATGGAGTACAGAATAGCTGCAATGCCTGCCAGAGCGGAACCAACTGCAAAGGTGAAGCTAATAGTGCTATTGACGTTGACGCCCATCAGACGAGCAGCGCCCATATCCTCAGAAACGGCACGCATTGCCTTACCAAGACGAGTCTTCTGAACCAAAAGGGTCAGAACAACGGTTGCCACAATAGTAACGGCAACAGTCAAAAGTGCAGTGCCGGAGAGCGTCGAACCAAATACCTGAACAGTTCCCAGGTCAATGATGCTTGGAACAACCTTAGCGTCAGCACCAAGAAGTAGCTGAACACCATTTTCAAGCAGGTAAGAAATACCAATTGCGGTAATCAGAATAGAAAGCCTTGGAGCTTCTCTGAGTGGAGCATAGGCAACCTTATCAATAAGAACGCCCAGCACAACACAACCAAAAATGGCGAGAAGAACGGCGATTGCAGGATTGAGTCCTAACTGAACAAGCGCAATCCAAGCAACGTAGGAGCCAAACATGATGATGTCACCATGTGCAAAGTTAAGAAGCAAGATGATGCCGTATACCATTGTGTAACCAAGCGCCACCAGTGCGTAAATACTGCCCAATTGAAGTCCATTGAGCACCTGAGTCAAAAACATCTGAGGTTCTCTTTTCTATGAAGGATTGATCGTGTCATAGATGGACTCTTTGCCATCTTTAAAGGTAATAATCAAGGTGGACTTCACTGGGTCACCTGTTCCCTGATATGAAAGGGTTCCAGTAACGCCTTCGACCACACCAGATGCAATAGCGTCAATAATGGCTTTCCTATACTCATTAGAGTTGTAGGTATAACCGCGTTTCTCGACAGTCTTAAGAGCGGAGCAAAGAATCATTGCTGCGTCATAGCCCAAAGAACAGAAGTTAGTTGGAGCCTCACCGTATTCCTCGGTATAAGCCTTAACAAAATGCTGAACTTTTTCATCTGGGTTTGAAGCAACAAAGGCAGAGCAATAGAAGCATCCTTCAAGGTCAGCCGCAGAAGCATAGTCCTGCTCGCCGCCAATGATGCCTGCCCAACCATCTGCGCCCATAAAAGGCTTTTTGCAGCCAAGCTGGCGAGCCTGCGTCACAATCTTGCCATTATCCTGGTAATAGTTTGGAGCCAAAATGGCATCAGGATCCAGTCCAATAATGCTGGTAAGCTGGGCGTTAAAGTCAACAGCTCCCGTTGGATAACCCTGCTGGGATACAACCTCAATGCCCAACTCACGAGCTCTCTGGACAAATGCGTTGTTTACGCCAATTTCGTAATCGCCGCCAGAGTTAAAGATGGTTCCTACACGCTGATAGCCTTGCTTTTTAGCAAACTCTGCAAGAACAACGCCCTGGAATGGGTCGGTGACAGTAGCGCGGAACATGTTATTGCCGTGAGCAACAACGTCTTCTGCTGTTGCAGATGCCGTTACGCAAGGAATGTTGTCCAGTACCGATTTCTGTGCCAGTGCAATGGTTGGCGTTGAGGTAACGTCACCCAGAATTGCACAAACATTCTCGTCAAGAAGCTTATTATAGACAAGAATGGCTTCGGTTGAATCGCCTTTCTCGTCCTCAGCTATAGGGACAATCTTGCGGCCACCAGCTCCACCATTCTTGTTGAATTCCTTGAGGTACAGCAAAATGCCGCTACGCACCGCAAGGCCATACTGAGCAACATCGCCGGTGAATGGGCCCATCACGCCAACGTAGATGGAGTTAGGGTCTTGGTTCTTTGGCGAACAACCCGCTAGAGCAAACGACCCCGCAATGGTCCCGACCACCTCCAAAAAGCGTCGTCGCGTTAGCTTATGTGCCATATTCATCTCCTTTTCTCCATAGCGTTGAATATGTGACACAACACAATATGGCTGCGGCTCTAAAAAAAGAACCACAGCCAAAAAATGTTATCTAACTTGAAATAATTTTAGAGAACCCGGATGTTTCTACTGACCCCAGCCTTGTGTGACGATTGCCGCCGTAGCCTTTGGGTCGCTCCGCATGCGCTTACTTATGCCTCACGTACCAGCGGAAGCTCACCAGCAAAGTGACGAGGCTTGTAAGAGGCCTTGTCTGCGCTGGTCTTCTCGCCAAGATCAAGCGAAGAAATCTTCTTCATCTTGCTGGTGCCGCCCTCAATGAGGCGAAGCAGCTCGCGCGTTGGTCTCTCGTCAGCCGCCTGAAGCTCAGCTGCCATCTCACGCTCAACCGCGTCAAAGATGTCCTGAACATGCGAAGACGTATCGTTTGTAGCCTTGATCAGCGGCATTGCGGTTGATTGTGCAACCACACCAGCGTAGTTTGGCTCGCGAGAAGGACGCATCTGAGCAGCGGCAACCTTGTGAGACGCAGCGGGTTTTGCACCCGACAACTCCACCGAGCTTGCAACTTCAGCCTCAGCAGCGGCCTGACCAATGAGCGGCAGCTGCACTGGATGATACTTGCGCATCTGCTGCTGATCATGGCGAGCTAGATGCTCGTCCATTGCAGCCAGCGCAAGCGTCCAATCATCAGCATGCTCAAGCTCGTCAATCGTACGCTTCTCAGGGAAGACTCCCTGGTCAACGTAAGAGATACGGCTAGAAATATCAGCAGCATGGTTGGTAAAGTCTTCAGGAATAGCCTCGGCACCAATCTCAGCAATACCAAAATCGCGCGTAATGGACTCTTCGCCCACAGCCTTAGTCCACCAAGCTGTACCAACGTCACCAACGGTTCCGTCAGCACGCTCGATAATGGGCAGACCGTCCATAGGGTCTTGTCCTAGGCGCTCAAGAAGTACCGCAGCAGCACCCTTTGCACGTGCAACGGTACGCTCGCGCCAGCTCAAAAGCTTGGTGTAGTTCTCTGCAATCTGCGCGTAGTCGTTTGTGGAGTGCGCAGGAGCCTTCTTTGCGCGAACGGGAAGAACGCCCTCTGCGGCCGTACTTACAACCTGTGGCTTCTTTGCAGGTGACTCGGCAGGCTGGACAGACAGCTCAGCAGACTGAACACGAATGGAACCAGTCATATCCCACTGAGAAGCCCTCATGTGCTTTGGCTTGTACGCAGCAATCGAGCGCCTTGAAGAGTCCAGCGGAATCACAATGCTCTCTTCTGGCGAGAAGTTCGATGCAGCTGAGACCTGCTTTGAAGATAGAGCCTCATCTGAGCTCTGGAACGTTGCAGCTGACTGGCTCTTTGCTTCTACCTCATCGATTTTCTCGCCACGATTTACCGAGCGAGAGACTACCAAGGCTGCACCAGAAATGACAGCAACCGCAGCAAGTCCCACTCCAATGCCTGTAAAGATTGCACCAAGAGGCGTTTGACGAATTTCATTAGCGGTAAGGGCATACGCAGATGCTGGCTCTGCTACCAGAACCAGTCCACTGAGCAGGCCGGCGACTACTGCCGGATTCCTACCTTCTGTCATACAAACTCCCCCTACAAACGCCAAGAAGATGTATGAAGACACACGCTAAATTTGCATATGCTACTAAACCCAATACGGGCGACGTGAGCAACGGGTGGGCTTCATTTCATCTTTGTATAATCCGCTGCAACACATAATTGTGCTGTTAGAAATGACTATAGCGTAATTCGTTATTTTTTACAGCGTCTTTAAAACTTTTTCATAATTCTTTGGCAGTTATTCATACAAAAATGGCGAGAAAAAAGAAGTGCCTCCCAACATAGATTGGAAAGCACTTCTTGCGTCATCTTTAAATCTGACTAATTCTGTGGATAGTCAGACTGTGCAGCCTTCTTTGCAGATCTAATCAGGAAGTCCTGGTTATTGTCGGTCTGCTTAAGACCACTGATAAGAGCAGTAGTTGCACGCTCAGTGTTATTGAAGCCTGCAAGAATACGGCGAACGCCCCATACCATAGGCTGAAGCTCTGGCTTAATAAGCAGATCCTCATTACGAGTACCAGAAGAAACAGGATCAATAGCTGGGAAGATACGGCGATCTGCCAAGTCTCGATCAAGCTTGAGCTCCATGTTACCAGTGCCCTTGAACTCCTCGAAGATAACCTCATCCATCTTGGAGCCTGTATCTACCAGGGCAGACGCAATGATAGTGAGCGAGCCGCCGTTCTCGATGTTTCGAGCTGCACCCAAGAACTTCTTTGGTGGATACAGAGCTGCGGAGTCAACACCACCAGAAAGAATACGACCAGAAGCAGGAATAGCCAGGTTGTATGCACGAGCAAGACGTGTGATGGAATCTAGAATAACCACAACATCCTGGCCCATCTCAACCAGACGCTTTGCTCGCTCAATGACAAGCTCCGAGACAACGGTGTGATTCTCTGCTGGCATATCAAAAGTTGAAGCAACAACGGTGCCCTTAATGGAGCGCTCCATGTCTGTAACTTCCTCAGGGCGCTCGTCTACCAAGAGACAGAAGAGGTGGACCTCAGGATTGTTGGTGGTAATAGACTGGCAAATACGCTTCAAAATGGTGGTCTTACCTGCCTTTGGAGGCGAGACAATCAAACCACGCTGACCCTTACCAATAGGAGCCACCAGATCAATTGCACGGCCCGTAATGGAGTCTTTACCGTGCTCCATAGTAAGAGGCTGGTCTGGGAAAATTGGAGTCAGATCTTTGAAGCGAGGACGGTCCTTAAGACCCTCAACTTCCCCACCGTTGACCTGGGTAACCTTAAGCAGTGGTGGATATTTGCTATTTACGCGAGCAGGTCCCACCATGCCCAAGACGCTATCACCCGGACGCAGACCAAGATTTCTAATAATCTGCTGGTGAACAAAGGCGTCGTCATCGCCTTCCATGTAATTACCTGTACGAATCCAGCCGTAGCCTTCGTTACTAATCTGAAGAATGCCCTCAACAGTCTTAAAGCCCTCAGCAGCTGCTGATGCAGCGTATACAAGCTCAATCAAATCAGACTTGTGAACGCCTGCGTACTCAATGCCCAGCTCAGTTGCTTTAGCACGAAGCTCAGAAAGCTTCATCTCTTGCAGAGCCTCTTTGGAAAGCGATGGCTCGCTTGCCTGGCCCTGCTTGCGATTCTTGTTGCGCTGGTTGTTCTGTCTACGATCGCGAGAAGGACGCTCCTGGTTGTTGGCGTGTGCGTTTTCCTGTGTCTTCTCGCCCTCCTGAACTGCTTCTTTTGGCTCAGCATTACGATGTCGACGACGTGCTGTACCCGTACGAGAACGCCCTGGACGCTCTGCTGGAGCTGCATCGGAATCTGCTACTGCACCAGAAGCCTGCTCCTGAGCTGCACCATCCTGCTGCTCAACACTACCCTGCTCTTCAGCAAAGTTCTTCTGAGCCGCTTTGTCATTCTGGCCAGCTGCACCCTCTGCCTCTGCTTTAGTAAAGGCAGGAGCCGGAGTTACCTCTGCAGAAGGCTGAGTTGCGTCCTGAACAATCTTGGTAAGACGATCAGTGTCTACAACGTCAGAAGAAACCTTGCCACCTGCCTGGACCTGAGCCAGAACCTCTGCCTGTGCAACTTCAAGGGCACGCTCATGAAGAGCACGCTCTTCCATCTCTTCTTTGCTAGGACGGCCACGACGGCGCTTTGGTGGCTCTGTAATGCCTGCTGCGTTCATAGCCTCTGCCACAACAGCCTCTACCGCACGACGTGCTTCAGTCTCTTTTTTAGTTGGACGACCACGACGACGCTTTGCAGCAGATGAATTAGAGGCCTTTTCTTCAGTTGCCTCAGAATTGGTATTTTCTGAAGTTGAATTTTCTGAATTACTATTTTCACTCTTACGAGGTCTACCACGTCTACGTGGTGCTGGAGTATTTTCTACATCATTTAAAGAATCATTTTGGACCGAAGATGTTTCGTCCGACATGTACAAACCTCTCTGTTTGCTCATCAAAATAATCTGTAAAAATACGTGAGAAATATGATGAAGGGATAACAAACAAAATCAAATAGGTGCAAATCCAAAAGGAATATACCACGAAAATGCCCGCCTTATGATGAAAAATAAATAAAATTCACCATAAAACGGGCAAATGGGGATTTATAACCACTAACCCTTAAACCTCGAGAAACCCATCGTCTAGATTTCTTTAAACTGCATAAATGATTTAAACAGCTGTACGGCTCTTTCTTTTAACAATAATATCTTCAATTTGCTGAACGATTTCTTTGATATACGTCTTGCCTTGAGGCGTGAGCTCAACCATAGTTACTCTTCTTGAAAGAGCATCATCATGTTTGCGCTGTACCAGGCCACTTTCTGCCAAAGCAGTCAGAGACATAGAAACCGTTGGCTGCAAAAGACCAAGCGCGTCAACAATCTCTGTAATTGAAAGAGCGTCTTTAGGAGAATCTAGAATTGCAAGAAGGACCATATCTGCTGCCCTGCAATACAGAGCTCCCATAGCGTCAACATACATGACGATGCGCTCAAACGAAGTACGTGAAAGCGCTTGGCCGGGTGCAATACGAGCACAGGTAAGCTTGGACAGCTCCTCAACTGCTTCTACACCCTTTTCTGTAATGATGCACACTACATTGCGTCGATCAATGGCGCCTTCATCTCTCTTGATGAAACCAAGCCTTGCCAGGTGCGAGGTACGATGAGTAATCGTAGGACGAAGAGCACTCTGATACTCGGCAATTTCTGAAGTCTTAACAGGAGCACCCTTCACATTGAGGCGACACAAAATAGCAAACTCTTCAAACGTGAGTCGTCTGTTAGCAGGCACCACTCTTCTAACCAAGTTGTAAGACCTGCGAATGGACATGTACTCGCGAAGTTCCATAGAGACCTCCACTCTTATGCCCGAACCATTTACTATTTGCTCGCATAATGAGTATACCCCTAAAAAACACGTGTTAACGTGGGGACAAAACAATAGTTAGTCAAAAATATGTTAGAAAATGGTGCTTATATGACATCAAAATAGGCTTTTATATGCTGAAATATTAAATTTAAGTAATAAATATTAATTTTATTATCTCTTTTATACATTAAAAAATTTTTTACATAACGGAGAAATATGTAAATTATCTGGAGAAATTCACTAAAGATACCGTGCAGGTATTCAATACTTGCACGGTATCATGACAAAACAACATAGTTAGCTATCGTTTACATTGCTTCAGGAGCAGAAACACCAATCAGATCAAGAGCAATTGCAAGTACGCGACGAGTTGCATCACACGCAGCAAGACGAGCCTTAGAAAGCTCTGCGTCCAGTGGGCGTCCTTCAGAAGGAAGCACCTGGCAAACGGTATAGAATGCGTGGAACTGGCCAGCAAGCTCTTCAATATAGTGCGTAATGCGGAATGGTGCCCTATCGCGAGCACAACCCTCAACAAGACCTGGGAACTCAAAAAGCTTACGGGCAAGCGCCTGCTCAGCGGCGTCAGAAAGTAGCCCAAGATCAACCTCAGAGCCAATAGCCTTATCTGCAACGGCATCCATACCAAGTGCCTTTGCCTCATCAAGGTCAACGCCAGCAGCGCGGCGCAAAATAGAACAAATACGCGCATGAGCATACTGAACGTAATACACAGGATTAGAGCTGTCCTGACGCTTTACCTGCTCAATGTCAAAGTCAATCATCTGGTTGGAAGACTTTGAAACAAGGGTGTAGCGCGTTGCATCAACACCAACCTCAGCGAGAAGCTCATCAAAGTGGATACCAGTTCCCTTACGCTTAGACATTCTGACGGCAACGCCGTTTCTAAGCAGGTTGACCAGCTGACCAAGCAAAACCTCAAACTGAGTTGGGTAACCAAGAGCCGTTGCAGCAGAGCGGACACGCTGAATATATCCGTGGTGATCTGCTCCCCAAATATCAATAACGTGGTCAACACGCTGGAACTTGTTCCAGTGGTACGCAACGTCGGAAGCAAAATAGGTATACTCGCCATTTGTTTTGATGAGTACTCGGTCCTTATCGTCACCAAAATCAGTGGAGCGGAAGAACAGCGCGCCCTCGTCAGAACGATAGAGGTATCCAAGCTTATCCAGAGCATCAAGCGCACGATCAACAGCGTCCTTACCCTGGTCGTCCTTAACATACAAAGAACGCTCGGAGAACCAAACGTCAAAGTCAGAACGGGCAATATGACAGGTATTCTTGATGGACTCAAGCATCATCTTGTAGCCGCGCTCGCGGAACTCTGCCATGCGCTCATCTTCAGATTTGTCTGCCCAGGCCTCTCCGTCATTTTTGAGGAAAAAAAGTCCCAGGTCAACAATATAATCTCCAGCGTATGCGTTGCCGCCAAGAGAGTTAATGAACTCGTCAGTAAACGGATGCTCCTCTGGATGAGCATCATCTTCATCTGCAACGTAAGCGTTGCGATCTTCTGCAAGCACCTGCGCAGCTGCATCAGCGTCAATGCCGCGCTTCTGCATGATGTCAATAAGCTGCAGGTAGCGCTTAGAGATGGAGTGACCAAAGACGTCCATCTGAGAGCCATGATCGTTGACGTAGTACTCGCGCTCAACCTCATAGCCTGCAAAGGCAAGAATGCGGCTTAGAGAGTCTCCCAGCGCTGCCCAACGGCCATGGCCAATGTGCAGAGGACCAACGGGATTTGCAGAAACGTACTCTACCTGGACCTTTTGACCGGCGCCAAAAGAAGAACGACCAAAGTCTGCACCCTGCTCGCGAACAGTATTAAAAATCTCATTGCCCGCAGCAGTTGACAGATAGAAGTTTACAAAGCCAGGACCAGCAACCTCAACGCGCTCAATCTGAGCGTCCTCGGCAATATGAGCTACAAGAGCTGCCGCAATATCGCGCGGTGCTTTGTGTGCCAGCTTTGCAGAACGCATTGCAACCGTAGAAGACCAGTCACCATTTGATGAGTCCTGTGGGCGCTCAAGTCCCACATCATCAATCTGGAATTCAGGCAACTCACCCGCAGCCTGGGCATCTGCCAAGGCTTGACGTACAAGTTCCTCGATCTTCTCGCGCATGGTTCTCCTTTAAATTTAGTGCACGTGTGCAGCGTAAGTACGTAGTTGGTTGCGTAGTTCCAAAAGGACTACTCAGTTTCCTCGGAAGATTTTACCTGATGTTGAGCGGCAAGTTCGTGACGCAAATTGGCCAGACCGCGCTCAAGACCCACAGGATAAATCTGAGGGTTCAAGAAACGTGTATACGCTGCATCAAGGCGCATAAGCGCAGCGTGGCAGCGATCGCGAGCAACCTCAATAGACTCGCTCTCCCCTACGCGCTTACCGCCTTCTACCAGCCTTACCATCAGCTCGCGAGAAGTTCCTTCAAGCTTGTGAGTTGAATACGGGTCAATGATGTCTACAACAGTTGCCTTAGACTCTGGGCTCTTGGTGACCAGGTAATCCGGGTCAAAAATCATGTCGCCTGCAGGACAGCCGTTTGCATCGTAGAAGCGGCGGATATGCTGAATACCAGGAACGGTGCGCTTGTAGGCCATCTCGGACAGCTTGATAACAGGAGTCCAAGGCTCAGAAGCAGACTGACGACGAGCGGTCAGCTTATAGACGCCGCCAAGCGAAGGCTGAGGATCGCAGGTAGCAAGCTTGGTGCCAACACCAAAGGCATCAATAGGTGCTCCC
>JABZGY010000031.1:0-12863 GCA_015259155.1 Atopobium sp.
GTGAATATTTTGATCAGTACTTCTCTGGAGATTTTCCTCTGTCTTTTGTAAAACGAGATGATCTAAATAAAATTCTTTATGTAGATGATGCTTCAATTAAGCGCAATATAATAATGTACTCTATAAATAACAAGCAATTTATAAATCTTCTCCATGAGATAAAGTACAGTCTTGGGCTTTTGAGCGATGGATCTTCAAAAATACTGGCAGAACAACTAATTTATGTTTTCGGAAAAAGTAATGAGTGTAATTTCAGTACGTTATCTAAAACACCTGCGGATGCTCTTATATCATTCATTTTGTCTGATCTATTTAAAAAAATTGGGAAAGCTGATTCAGGCGTCGTAGTAAGAAAGTCTCTAAACAATGCTGATTTTGATAACATTCTAGGCTTTGCCTATTGGCTAAATCAAGAAAAGTCTGCTCATGGTCATCTTGCATCAGAAGAAATATCTGAAGATGAACAATCCGTAGAATTAGAAACTCTTACAGAAATAGGACGTATATACGTCAAGAAATTAGAAGAGATGATTCAAAGCGCTGATCTTCTATCTATTCATTCTAATTTACATTTGCCGATGTATTTATGGAGTTACTACAATTTCGAACATTATAAAGATTTCTGGATTAAGAAATTTAACGACGATGATTTAAATTACCTTGTCTTCGTTGACTCAATTTCAAATGAATGGACATCAAATTCATATAAGAAATGGTCGTGGAGCTCTGCAGAATATAGTAAGTTAACGAGCTATAAGACCATAAGAAGTCATATCTTAAAATTAAAAAAATCGGAAAAATTAAAAAACATTTCACGGGATTTAATTTGTAAAGCAATTACTTTTGTAGAAAAAGAACCTAAAGAAGAAATAGATTCTAATAATCAGTTGGTTCCCGAGTTTACAAGTATTCAAGCTGAAGAAAAACTGTCGGAGTGGGTTAGATAATATATGCAGAAAATCATACAATGAAATGCAATAACTAACTAAAAACTCTCCGAGAAAGGATTTTAAATTTTTATAGTCGCAAGGCAAAATTTAAACCTACGGCTTTCGATTGTGGCCAATGGAAATCTTACACATATTAATCAAATCACCAAACAAGACTGAGAAATTAGCACGAAGCCCTAAAATCGTAACCACCCGCATAGCGGGTGGTTACGTGTCTCGCGCGCTTCTCTTGCTCAACAGGCTAAAGCCGAAAAAGAAACGATCCACAGCTAGTGGACTATTTCTAGTATTGAAAATATGATTTAGTCAGTTTTATTGAGGCTGAAACATTAAATAACTTATTTACTGTTTAATAACCCAAGTTTTTCCGCAATTCTGACAAACTGCCACCGTTGTGAGAACGGTCTTAGATTTTCTATTTGGATGAATAATTCGCCAAATTAGCATTGGAATTGTTGCCCATATCCAAAGAAGTGGATGCAGCCACCAACCAATAAAAACCCAGTATAGAATGCCATGTCTATTCTTAGCTTTTTCTGTAGCTGAGGCAGAAATAATAATACGTGTTGAATGACAATTTGGACAGATAATACTTGGTTGAGCAGACATAGTCGGAGCAACCTTCTCTCCTACTCTATCAAACGAATCAGTAACCGGAAAACCCGTCTCTTCTTCAATAACAGATGTTTCAGGTACGTTTTGCTGAATACTCTCTTCCATAGTTCTTCCTTCTAAATTATCAGAACAACTCTCAAAGACCTTCAATCTCAAATTGTATTAAAAAGAATAAAACCAAAATACAATTTAAGTGGGTAGTACATTGGACAGTAAGAAGAAAACTCTTTATTACCGATAACTTATCACTGCGTATATGGATTCGGTATTTAACAAAAATAACTTCTAAATCTAATATAATTTAAAGAACGGTTTACATTGAATCGGAGTAATTACTATGACGTCTTCAATCATATTGTGGTCTCTAACCGCAATTCTTGGTATTTGTTCTCTCATACTTTTATCTGGTCATGGCGCTGCTTTAATTGCTGGATATAACACAATGACTGAAGATGAAAAGAAAACAATAGACGAGAAAAAACTTTGTTTTGTAATGGGTATTTCTACGTCTGTATGTGCGCTAACAATGCTTTACATGGCCGTACTTAGCCCAAATATAACGATTACAACAACAATCATTGCAAGTAGTATTATCACAATAGATATGATAGTAACAATCTCTATAGCAAACACAAAATGCGAAAAATAATAAAAACCTGACGATAAAATACTTGAAATTCTTATCACCTTTAGGCAATGACTCTTGTCAAAACAAATACAAAGCATCACCTCAAGCCGTTTGCATTTATCGCCCTATAGTCCAATCGCGCACGTATGCAAGTAATCGTACAAGTACAACAATACAAAGTCCTGCTGCAAGTACCGTTTCAACAGTAGCTATTCCGTCGAGCCATTGAAGAGGCTGTCCGAGGCCAGCCAAGTATGCCAACGTCTGCGTACGCGCAACGACACAAATTACAAAAGGAAAAGTAAACGCGGCATGGCTGGGAAAGAACGGTTTTGTAAAACACCTAATACACCACACAAGCGAAGCTACATAAATAATTGAAGCGATTACCAGCATAACCAAAAGAAACGGTACAGACTTTGGTGTAATAGATTGAATATATCCTGCAACACAAAGACTTGTTGGAGCTGCATAAATACAGGCGAGCGACTCAGCAGAATCAAGCACCGGCCCATATTTAACATACCGAATGCTCACAACTATAAAAAGCACCACAAGGCAGATAAATCCAAACCAAAATGCAACCGTGCCAACACTTGTTTCAAAGTTAAACGCTGGCGCTGTAACGCTGGCAACAACAATACCTACATACACAATGAACCAGCTGGCGTGCACATTCTCCCAATTAAATTTTGCAATATAGCGAGAAGTAAAGAGGGCTATGCACAGGATATGTAACGCAATTCCTGTGAACCAAAATAATTGTGCTACGTCACCAATATCGGCCTTCATATACACCGAAATCAGCATAACTGCCATCGGATATGTTGCGGCAACTGAAAGTCCAATCGGATCTGAAAGCTCTCGCAATACAACTTTGGTCGACACCATAAATTTGAGGGTATAGAGAGCTAAAAGAGCAATAGAGAGTATGCCGCAGGCAAGATAAAGACCTTCGAAAGAAGTCTTGAAAAGATTTCCAAGTGCTGCAAAACCTAATGCAACACCGCAAATAGCAACAGGAACTTTTTGGACATAGTTCATAAAGATTCTTCTATCTGTTTAGGAAACTCTCTGTATTCCTTTCCATAGTATATAGAAATGACCAAGCAGGAAACAAAATTCCTGCTTGGTCTCTGTGGCGCCGTATGTTCAAACGCGTCTATTTCTGTGGATACAGAGCCTCAAGGATCTTCTCGGCAGAATCGAATGCACGTGGCGAGTAGTCGATGTACTCAGAATATGGAATCTCAACAATGCTCTTGTTGGCAATAGCAGGGACGTTCTGCAGGGAGCTCTCGCCCAGAAGGGTGTCTTTAGCTGCGGCGTCAGTTACCTTATTGCGCTCTGCGGTGACGTAAATAATGACGTCAGGATTGAACTTGATCAGATTCTCATACGTCAGACCGTTTGCAGACTGGGTTGTAGCAGGAGTAGCTCCAAGCTGATCGATGATAGTAAACTCAAGGCTCTTCTCGCTACCACCAAAGAGACCAAACGTGCCGTCCTTGAGGTTAGTCATAACCAGCACAGTCTTCTTTGCGTCTTTCTCGTGTGCCTTAACGCGCTCGTTAATGGCATCAAGACGCTTCTGAAGTTCAGCGGTATAGGTGTCGGCATTGCTCTGAACGTCAAAGATGGATCCAAGGTTCTTAATGTCAGAAATAATTCCGGCAAGCGTTGGATCGCCCTGCTCAGAAGATGCCAGCTGTGTATAGACAGAAATGCCTAGGTCAGCATAGTCCTTTGGAGAAGTCTGGTCCTTTGAAGTAAAGAGACGGGAACGTCCCACAATAAGGTTTGGATTAGCGGCAACAACAACCTCGCGAGAAAGACTCTTCTTATCGCCCAGCTGCTTGATTTTTGCATACTCATCAGCAATATCTGAAGGCATTGGTGCATCAGGCTTGATAGTGCCAATAATCTTGGAACCAAGGCCCAGACGCAGCAGAATCTCTGCGGCGGAGTCTGTCAGGGTAACAACACTCTCAGGAGCCTTATCAAACTTAGCCTCAAACTCGTTGCCGTCACCGTCATAGAGCTTGAACGATACGGGATAGCTTGTATTGGCTGATTTCTTTTCTTCAGTAGCAGGGGTAGATGGGCTAGACGTTGCATTGTTGCACGCAGTAAGACCCAGTCCAGCAGCAGTTGCAGCAAACCCTGCCGCAATGCTCAGAAAATTCCTTCTGGTAAAAAGATTTGAACTTACACGAGGATCCATCGGATATCCTTTCATTCATCTGTTGATACTCAACAGGCGATTAATACACGTAATCAATGCTGATACCGTTTCCAGCAGTTGATGGCCTCACTGCACCTTCAACGCCATACACATCAGCAAGTAACTCAGGGGTCACAATCTCCTCAGGTGTTCCCTCGGAAACAATAGTCCCCTCTTTTAAGAAATACAGGCGGTCGACATAATGAGCTGCCATCACAATGTCATGCAAAACAGCCAGGCAGCTGATACCAAGATTGCGAACAAGGCGCAAAATATCAATCTGGTACGTGATATCCAGGTGATTAGTAGGCTCATCAAGCACCAGAAACTCAGGTTCCTGCGCCAATGCACGTGCCAACATTACACGTTGTTTCTCACCACCTGAAAGCGTGGCAAACGAGCGGTCTTCAAAGCGAGAAAGGCCAACTTTCTGAATAACGTCAGACACGATTGCCTCGTCATGGTCGGTTTCTTTTGACAGCGCCGACTGATGAGGACTGCGTCCCAACGACACAATCTCGCGAACGGTAAAGTCAAAGGACAGCGAGTTAAACTGGCTTACAACCGCAACCTTACGCGCAAAGTCACGTCGTGATATCTCAGTGGCGTCTCGTCCGTCCCACAGGATCTGCCCGTCATAGCGATGGCCAATACCATAAATTGCTCGCAGAAGCGTTGACTTGCCGGATCCATTAGGACCGAGGATGCCCACAAACTCGCCATCTGCCACGCTAAGCGAGACGTCCTTTACAATCGGCTTGTTGTGAATGGTGACCGATACATTTTGCACTTCAAGGCGCATGCTACTCACCATCCCTAAAGCTGTAGTTGCGGGCAACCATGATGTAGACAAAGAACGGCGCGCCAACCACAGCGGTCAAAATGCCAATAGGAACTTCGGTGTTGCCTAGGACGGTACGAGCGCAAGCATCTGCCCAGAGAATGAAAATAGCTCCCAGTACCAGCGCAGTTGGCACCAGCCTTCGGTGATCGGACCCAACAAACGAGCGCGCAATATGCGGAATGATAAGACCAACAAAACCGATGGTTCCCACTGATGAAACAAGCGTGCCAACCATGAGCGCAGAAATGGTCAAATATGCCCATCTGCACAAATTAGTATTGAGGCCAAGCGTTGTAGCAGCCTCGTCTCCCATCAGAAGCACATTGAGGGAGCGGAACTGTGTGAGGAAAAACACGCTGACGAGAAGTACTACGACAACAGAAACGCCAACATTTCCCCAGCTTGCTCGCGCCAAGGAGCCCATGGTCCAAAACTTCAGATCCATCATGCCCTCAGCGTTAGCAGCAATAGTGATGATGAAATTAGACAGCGCCGTGAACAGAGCGTTCAAAATCATGCCCGAGAGAACAAGCTTTGATGACGTCATATGGCCGCCGGTAGACGCCAGCAACAAAACGCCGACAGTTGCTATTGTTGAACCAATAAACGAGAACAGCGGCACCGAAGAAAGTCCCACAACGTTTACCGCGCCGGCTCCAAGCATGATGGCACAGGTTGCTCCACACGAAGCTCCTGATGAAATGCCCAAAATATACGGTTCAGCCAAGGTATTTTGAACTGACGCCTGCATGACAACGCCTGCAAGCGCAAGGCCAGCTCCAGCTACCACTCCTAAGATGATGCGGGGAAAGCGCAACGACCAAACGACCTTCTCGACAGGTCCTCCTGCAGCTAGTACCTCCGGTAGCGGCATGCCAAAAAGATGATGTGTCAGCACGGCATATGCGTCTTGTAGGGACACACCAATAGCGCCCATCGTTGAAGTTATTACAATGCTCGCTGCCAGAATTGCGACGAGAACTCCCATGAAAAGACGGAACGGCCCGGCTTTTCTTATCATACGATACCCCTCTAAAGTGACGCTGCTTTTTGCGCGCAACGCACAACGTACAATGCACGTTACACAGAAGCAGCGGAATTTTTTGAAAGTTAACTATATCTTACATTTTGAGTTGTGAGAAGACTTCGAGTTGAGAAATGCTTAAAATACCTACATCCCTCCGTGGGATGCTCTCCGCGAGGCGGCTACTGCGAGACGGTGCCGGTATCAACAGGCAATAACAGACGAGGTCAGACGAGGACTTTCATGGATTTATCAGCTTTACCAGACAGCACAATCACTCTCGGAGAACCCTCCGAAGTTCCTGGTCTTCTTGTTATTCTCCATGGCTCGCTGCTTATGCCCAAGATAGCTGCGCTTCTTACTTCCGGGAAACTTGACGAGACCAAGCTCCCCCAATGCCTCACCATTACCGCACCATCTGATCAAGCCTGCTATTCCCCTTGGCCAGCATCAAGCGTGCGGACTGAGGCTCCAAATTTTGGAGGATTTGGACGAGAATTTCTTTCAGACATCGTACTTCCAGCTGTCGAGAGGTACGCTGCTCTAGCTACCCATACTGCAGAGGATACGTGCCCTATCACACTGCTTGGCTATTCCTTATCAGGTTTATGCAGCCTCTTTGAGATGCAGACAACCTGCCGCTTTGACCAGTACCTTCTGGCAAGTCCAAGTACGTGGTTCCCTAATTTTGTTGAAACTTTTGATACGAACCACGTGCGTTCGGACATTCGCTGGTGCATTGCAAGCGGAGAAAACGAAGGAAAAAACCATCCTGAGCCCCTGCGCTCAGTGAGACAGACAACAGATGCGCTGGTAGAGAAGCTGGCGCCTGCTGCTCCGAAGTATCAACGTATGCTGGATTCCTACGATCATCACAAGGGTCTTGAGCTGAGATTGCAGCGATTGTTGAACTTTGGGTTTGGCGCGTAGAGGGCCGCTTTCCTATGCGGAAGCGGTTCTTGTGCGTAAAGGCGATTCTTGTGTGTAAAGGCGATGTTGATGGCTTGCCCAACGGTCTGCTAAGACAACCGCCTGAGCAGCGCGATTGCTAACAAAAAACCCGCCGATGGCGGGTTTGAAATTCTTATGGTCGCGGGGGCAGGATTTGAACCTACGACCTTCGGGTTATGAGCCCGACGAGCTACCAGACTGCTCCACCCCGCAATGCGTGCGCTTATGCGCGAACAAGTACTATACCTCGCAGCACTCTCTACGTCAAGCAAGATTGACGATTTTCTCGCCATAAGGGTGTGACGCTGGCGTGCAAGGACCAAGAAAGTTGCACTGTCGCCAGCACAAGTGGGGTCAGACGGCTAAACTATTTATACTGTCTTTGGGGCGCCGTGCTTGCGCCAAACAGCTATAGAAGGACTTTTGAGGATGACATTACACGAGCTCCTGGCGCTCTTCACCAGCAAGAACATCGAGTACACTACCGCATATCTTGACGCGGTTGATCAAAACGCACAGCTTACCGATGTTGCAAGCGATTCTCGTGAGGTCACCCCCGGCTCGCTGTTTGTCTGCAAGGGCGCGCACTTCTCGCCAGCGTATCTGGCAAGCGCGGTGGAGGCTGGGGCTGCTGCGTACCTCTGTCAGCAGTCGCTCGCGGAGGAGTTGCAGGCAGTAGCGCCAAACGTAGCCGCTATTTGCGTGGATGACGTGCGCCTTGCCATGGCCTACGCAGCCGCAGGCGTTGCGGGACATCCTGACAAGAAGCTCACAACCATTGGTATTACGGGCACAAAAGGTAAGTCTACCTGCTCGTATATGCTGCGCGCCATCCTTGACGGCGACGAGCCGTACTCCAAGTGCGGCGTGATCGGTGGTATTGAGGTGTTTGACGGCAAGGACACGCAGCCCGCGCACAACACCACGCCCGAGGCTCCTGAGCTGTGGCGCCATCTCAAGCACGCCGCAGACGCTGGTCTCCCCTACGTTGACATGGAGATTTCCAGCCAGGGACTCAAGTACGACCGTACGGTTGGCCTCAACCTGAGCGTCGCGGTGTTCTTAAACATTGGAACCGATCACATTTCCCCTGTTGAACACCCTACTTTTGAGGATTACTTTGAGAGCAAGCTGAAGATTTTTGACCTTGCTCGCGTGGCCGTTATCAACAAGAACACGATGATGTTTGACCAGGTCATGGAGCGTGCGCAGAGGTGCGAGAAGGTTCTGACTTTCTCCACAACCGATTCCGACGCCACCGTTTGGGCGGACGAAATCACCCCTCACCAGGGCATGGTCACGTTTACCGTGCATGCGCCAACCTGGACCGGCGCCGCTGCGCTGCCCATGTCCGGCCTCTTCAACGTGGAGAATGCCCTTGCAGCAATCACCGTTGCCGACTACCTGGGTATTCGCGAGAAGGACGCTGTACTTCCGCTGATGAACGTTAAGGTGCCAGGCCGAATGGAGCTGCTGAGCTCGCCCGACAACAAAGTAACGGGCTTGGTCGACTACGCCCACAACAAGCTTTCCTACCAGAAGCTTTTCTCGTCAACGTCCAAGGAATTCCCTGGTTATGGCCGCTATGTGGTCATGGGAGCCGTCGGCGGCAAGGCGTACAACCGTCGCCAAGAGCTGCCGGAAGAGGCGGCCAAGTGGGCGGACCTGATGATTTACACCACCGAGGACTGCAACATGGAAGATCCTGCGGTGATTTGCGCGCAGATGGCCGATGCCACGCCCGAGGGCGCCGCGCACAAGATTATCCTTGACCGCTACGACGCCATTTACGAGGCAGTTTCCGCTGCTTACGACGACCCTCGCCCGGCGCTGGTGTACCTGCTGGCCAAGGGCGACGAGCCGTTCAACATTATCGGCGGCAAGCACGTTCCGTGGATGACGGATGCTGCCGCGTTCAAGGCCGCTGTTCGCGCCAAGCTGGACGAGCGCGACGGTCGCGCCGCGCGCGGGTAGCGCGGGTAGCGGCGGCGACGCGGGTGTCGCTGCAAAGGTTGACGGAGCGGGTCAGAAAAGCGCAGGTGAGTTGGTGGACGATGGTGCTTCGATCCAGATAATCCTTGAGCCGCGCATGATTGAGAAGAATAGTGTGCGTTCTTTAGTTCGCTAATCAGATTTCTGCATATTTGTGTAATAAAATGCATTCTTATGAATACGTAATTTTTGACCTCAAAATTATGTGCCGAAAAAGGTAAAAAATGCGTTTAGTTGGGGATGAAAACTTAAAATTGGTCGATTTATCCCCAACTAAGACGATTTTTTACCGCCTCAAAAACTTTTATCTGGGGAAACGTTGTATGCAGAAACCTGTATTCCCCAACTAAACGCATTTTTTACCACCTGGGTGCGCGGGCGCAGTTACGTCCCAAATTACTCAAACAAGGCGAGAGAATCAGGCTCCATGAGAGCTCTCATGAAGGGGCTTTCGAAATCAGCTTCGGACATACTTCAAAGCGCGCCTGAAAAGTGCAAAGAATCTGTATTTCAGATACAGATTCTTTGACGAAATCAGGCAAATCCACAGTTTCTTTTACGTTTTCAGGCAGAATTTACAGATTCTTTGCAGAAATCAGGCGCGCGTCGAGCGCATACCCGGGCGCATTGAACGCACACCGCGCGCGCCGCCCGTCTGGCGAGAAACCCCGTCCGCTAGCAGCGCTTTCGCACAAGAAAACCCGGTACCCACATGAAGTGGATACCGGGCGGAAGGCACGTACGGGCCGCGACGTGTTACTCGTTGTCGCCGGCGGTTGCCTGAGTTGCGGAGATTGCCTGATCAGCATCGGAAGCGTCTGGCCAAGACCAGTCGGTAAATGCTGGGTGATCATAGCCCTTCTCGACAGCAAACTCGAAGGCCTCGGTGCGGAACTTCTCCCACTCGTCGATCTGATCTGCCCACTTCTGAGCGTCAATCATGCGGAGAGCGTCAGCAGCAAGTGCCCAACGGTCCATGTTATTCAGGCGCAGCATGTCGTAAGGAGTTGTGGTGGAACCCTGCTCCTCGTAGCCGTGAACGTTGAAGTTGTCGTGGTTTGGACGGTTCCAAATCAGACGACGGACGGAACCTGCGTAAGCGTGGAACGCGAAGAGAACTGGCTTGTCTGCGGAGAAGAGCTTGGTGAACTCCTCGTCAGAGAGAGCCTCGTTGTTCTCGGAAGCGTTCTGGATCTTGAGCAGGTCAACAACGTTGACGAAGCGAGCCTTAATGCCCAGCTTGCCAAGCATGTCAAGAGCTGCCAGGAGCTCCTGAGTTGGGACGTCGCCGCAGGATGCAAGAACAATGTCCTCCTCGCCAGCCTCGGCGTTGGAAGCCCACTTCCACTCCTTAGCGCCAGCTGCAAGCTCCTCGCGAGCCTCGTCGAGCGTTACCCACGTTGGAGCAGGCTGTTTACCAGCAAAGATTGCGTTGATGCAGTTTGTGGAGGTGTAGCACTTCTCACCAACTGCAAGCAAGAGGTTAGCATCTGCTGGGAAGTAAATGTTGGTGATGTGGTCGTTGTTGAAGCTCTTGTTGAGCATGATGTCAACAAAACCAGGATCCTGGTGAGAGAATCCATTGTGGTCCTGGCGCCAAACGTGGCTGGAGAGGACCAGGTTGAGAGCGGAGATAGGCTTGCGCCATGGGATGTGGCGGACGGTAGCCTCGAGCCACTTAGCGTGCTGGTTGATCATGGAGTCAACGATGTGAACGAATGACTCGTAGCTGGACCAGATGCCGTGGCGGCCGGTCAGAGTGTAGCCCTCAAGCAGGCCCTCGCACTGGTGCTCGGAAAGCTGCTCAATAACGTTACCAACTGGGGAGATGTGCTCGTCGTTCTCGAAGTCGTCGTTGAAGCCGCCAAACCACTGCTTATCGGTTACCTGGAAGGATGGCTGCAGACGGTTGGAAGCGGTCTCGTCAGGTCCGAAGATACGGAACTCGGAGCGGTTGCTGTTGATGAGCTCAGCGGTGTACTCGCCAAGAACGCGCGTAGCCTCAGTGGCACCGAAGCCGTGGCCCTTCTCGGCAACTGGGATCTCGTACTTCTTTGCGTCAGGAAGGACGAGGTTGCGGCGGATTGCGCCACCGTTTGCGTTAGGGTTAGCGCCGAGGCGGAGGTCGCCCTTAGGCATGAAAGCGGTAACCTCTGGACGGATTGCGCCCTTCTCGGTGAAGAGGGTCTCTGGCTTGTAGGAGCTCATCCAGTCGCGAAGGACCTGGAAGTGGGCCTCGGTGTCGCGAGCGGATGCCAGTGGAACCTGGTGCGCGCGCCAAGAGCCCTCGGTCTTCTTGCCGTCGATGTAAGGAGGGCAAGTCCAACCCTTAGGGGTGCGGAAGATGATCATTGGGTAGTAAGGACGGGATGCGTCACCTGCGGCTGCACGAGTCTTGATTGCACAGATCTCGTTGAAGACAGCCTCGAGAAGAGCTGCGAAACGACGGTGGATGGATGCGTGGTCCTCGTCGTCGAAGCCAGCAACAAAGTTGTATGGGTGGTAGCCCATGCCGCGGAAGAACTCGTCGCGCTCACCGTCGGAAATACGAGCAAGGATGGTTGGGTTAGCAATCTTGTAGCCGTTGAGGTGCAGGATTGGAAGAACGATACCATCGGTCAGTGGGTCCATGAACTTGTTGGTCTGCCAAGAAGTTGCAAGTGGGCCGGTCTCTGCCTCGCCGTCGCCGACAACAGCGACTGCCAGCAGGGATGGGTTGTCCAGGACAGCGCCGTATGCGTGGGAGAGGACGTAGCCCAGCTCGCCGCCCTCGTGGATGGAACCTGGAGTCTCAGGTGCGTAGTGGGAAGGAATTCCGCCTGGATAAGAGAAGCGACGGAAGAACTTCTGGAGACCCTCTTCATCGTCGGTAATGAATGGGTAGGTCTCGCGATATGTGCCGTCGAGCAGGGACTGTGCGGTACCTGCAGGTCCACCATGACCAGGGCCCATGAGGAAGATGGTGTTCTGGTTGTGGTCGCGGATGAAGCGGTTGACGTGGCCAAACAGGAAGTTCAGGCCTGGGGTGGTTCCCCAGTGGCCAACCAGGCGATGCTTAACGTCCTCGCGAGAGAAACCGTCCTTCATAAGAGGGTTGCTGCGAAGATAAATTTGACCAACAGACAGGTAGTTAGCTGCGCGCCAATACCTATCGACGCCGGCAAGCTCGTCCTCAGATACAGGCTGATTCAGGGTCTGCCAAGGTGTGCCGTACACGGGCTGAGCCATGTGCTCCTCCTTTTCTTGGGCTGCCGCCTGCGCGTTTACGCAGGTTAGGCAACCTCGTTGCTTCCATCACCTGAGCGTTTGTTTGTTCGCACTCAACTGGGTGCGCATAAAACAACACATACATAACAGTATGATGCTTCGGCTATGTTTCAAATACTACTGTAAGTGATAAAACGTTTTATCACTGTGAGATTTCTTGAAATTTCTTTCCTGAGAGACGCTTGAGGTGTCTTTTGAGCAGCAAAATGATCCCCCAACAGTACCCACAATGCCAAAATGCAACCAAAATGGTGCCAAGTAGAGTGCATACACACTAAAGTGGTAAAAAAGCCGTTTAGTTGGAGATTTCATTTTTCTGCATACAACGTTTGCCCAGATAAAAGTTTTTGAGGCGGTAAAAAATCGTC
>JABZGY010000032.1:0-12659 GCA_015259155.1 Atopobium sp.
ACATGCTTAATATCATTACCAATGAGATTGATCTGTTCAATGACATAGTCATTCTCGGTATTTTTCAAAACGTGATAATACTTACCGTCAACCTCAAGATACGAGGGATTTCCCTGGCTATCAAAGGCAACGTACACGTGGTCAAAATCAACCTCAAGACGTCGAGCGAAGCTTTCTTGTGAGGAAACAATTGACTCATAGTGCTTACTTGTCTGATTGACCTCTAGCACACGATCAAGCTGTAGAAGTCCAAGAAAGATTAATGAGAACAGCGCAATAAGCGCCAGCTCACGATACTTAGAATTCTTTCTATCACGCATGTAATGCACAAGCGAGAAGATCATTAGAAGTGCAACAAGGCCAAATAGAACAAGCTGAGTCCAGTCAAATACTGTTGCATGGTGAATTAAATAGTTATGGGAATAGAACTCCATAGGCTTCCTTTAATTTGTATTACTCAAAATCTGCTGCTTAAGCCTTGTAAACGCTCTTTCCTCCAAGGAACGTCTCTTCAAGCTGAAGATCTTTTGTAACAACAATAAAGTCAGCATCATATCCAGGACGGATGAAGCCACAAACATCATCAATTCCACAAGAGCGAGCTGGGTTTTCTGAAGCCATACGAACCGCTTCTTCAGCAGAAACAATACCCCAGTCAAAGACGTTCTTCACGCCTTCAAACAGACGAAGGATTGAACCTGCAAGGCTGTGAGACTCATCCATCAGACGAGCAGTTCCACCTTCAACAACAACAGGGAAATCGCCTAGTTTGTACTGTCCATTAGGCATACCACCTGCACGCATGCAGTCTGTAATAAGAACGGTATGGTCATATCCCTTTGCATTTACCAGAGCGCGAACAGCAATAGGATTAAGGTGATGGCCGTCGCAAATAGCCTCTGCATAGGTACCGTGGGTGGTCATTGCAGCGCCAACCATACCTGGCTCACGGTGGTGAAGACCGCTCATGCCGTTATAGGTATGAACAAAGATGTCTGCACCAGCGTTTACGCAGGCAAGAGCTTCCTCATACGTTGCATCGGAGTGACCAAGTGCAACATGAACACCGCGGTCTGCCATCTCTGCACAGAACTCTGGAGCGCCATCGCGCTCTGGAGCAATAGCAATCTTGGCAATCCAGCCGTCGGCACGCTCCTGCCACTCATCAAAGACCTCTACATCTGGATCAAGGAAGTACGCAGGATTCTGGGCACCCTTGTGTTTCTCGGTAAAGAAAGGTCCCTCTAGGAAGATGCCCTGGATGCGAGCAGCATCAATGCCGTTTGCCGCAATTCCCTCTGCTGCATCAGCAACGGACTCACAAGCATCGCCAGTTTGCTCAACACTTGCGGTTAGTGTTGTTGGAAGCCAAGAAGTTACACCGTTAGAGAGCAAACCCTGGGCAATCTCAATAACGCCATCAGGATCGCAGTCCATAATATCGTGGTCCAGGAAGCCATGGATATGGGTATCAACAAGGCCAGGTGCCACCCAAGAACCAGTGCGGTCAATAATCTCGCAGTCTGGCTTCTCTTTAGTGAAATGACCAAATACACCGTCTTCTACGAGCAAATATCCTGGACCAGAAGTTGCTCCTGGCAAAAAGAACTTATCTGCTTTAACTGCAAATGTACTCATACGTACCTCAATCATTCTCAAAAGGACGCGCCATAGGCACGTCCTTCTTAGTAATTCCTATAGTGAGTGAATTGTAACACCCTTAACCACTCGATTAACCTGACCAGTTGGAGAAGGTGTGTCCGGTTTGTTATTGACACGAACTGAGTTCAAGAGTGCCACCACTTGAGCGACCATTACAAAAGGCAGAGCCAAATAAGGTGCTGGTAGAGGCTCTGTAAATACTGGAAGACTAAACGTTCTTCCCGTAAAGTTTGTTGCCCCCTCTTGCTCAATACCAATGGTCAGAGCAGCAATCTGGTCTCCCTTAATCTCGTCAAGAATATCCAGATCATATTGACGCGTATAAGGGTTATTGGAAACAAAATCAAACACCAGGGTGTGCTCGTCGACAAACGACTTTGGTCCGTGACGATATCCCATCGAGGAATCCCATGACGTTGCATTAATACCAGCTGCAAGCTCCAAAATCTTAAGCTGAGCCTCATGAGCAAGGCCCACAAAAGGACCAGAACCCAGATAGGTAATGCGGTTGAAATCGCTCTTGAGCCACTCAGCAATCTCTTCCTCGCGCTCAATTACCTGCCTACCCAGCTCAGCAGCATCAGAAATCCAAGCCTTCTTCTGTGAGTCATCAGCACTATCAAATACCAGAGTTGCAAGAAGTGTCATACAGCTATAAGAGCCGGTCATGGCAAAGCCCTGGTCATTTGCACCAGGAATAAGAAGCAGCAATGTATCGTCTTTACCTGCGGATTCAACGGCAAGTTTTCCTTCAGGAGCGCAGGTAATATTGATGAGTAAAAGATTTTTAACAATCTTACGGGCAATATTTACGGCAGCAAGACTCTCTGGACTATTACCAGAGCGTGCAAAAGAAACCAAGACCGTTGGATCATCTGGATCAAGGCTGCCATAAGGATCAGAAACAATATCAGTAGTTGCAACAGACGCAAACTCAAAAGAGCTCTTCTCGCCATGAGAACGAAGATACGGAGTAATGGTATCGCCTACATAAGCCGAGGTACCCGCACCCGTAAAGACCACGCGGGTACGACGACCCTCGCCAAGATTGCGAGCGCGCTCGACAAACTCTTTAATTGCAGAAAGGTTCTCCTGATAAATGCCAAAGGTAGATACCCAAAGCTCAGGCTGCTGCTTAATCTCGGCAGTTGTAATATGAGCGCCTAGTGCCTTTAGCTCTTCTTGGCTCTTCTTAAACATTGATATCCCTTCTCACAGCTATTTAACTGCGTGTATGTACAATTTTGTATCTAAACTGATCCGCACGAGCCACGCTTAGTGTGAACTCAACAATGATATTTCTGTCATTGTACGTAGTGCGTGTGAGACTCAAAACAGGCGAACCTTCAGAAATTTGCAATAAAGTGGCGTCATCCGAGCGAGCAATTGAAGCCTTGAACTCCTCTTCTGCTACGCCAATCTTTATGTTGTAGTCTTCCTCAAAAATTTGGTAGAGAGATTTTTGCTCAACATCATGAGCAGTAAGCGAGAAAAACTGTGAAACTGGAAGGTAGGTAACTTCCAGCATCATAGGCACGTCATCGGCACTTCTTAAGCGTTTGATGCGGAAGAGTTTCTCGCCAAGAATAACGTGCATATGCTGGGCTAAGAACTTATTAGCCTCAATAGTGTCAAACTCCAGAATAGTTGTCTTAGGAACGCGACCTAACTGACGCTGCTGGTCAGTAAAGCTATAGCCTCCCATAAGGTCTGTTGCACGTTCAGAGACGTCTGCAACAAAGGTACCGCGGCCACGCTGACGATAAATGAGCCCCATGTGTTCAAGCTCTTGCAGGGCAAGTCTTACCGTGGTGCGAGAAAGTCCGTAGGAATCGGAGAGCTCACGCTCAGAAGGAAGTGGATCGTCTGGATCCATCTCGTTCTCAATACGATAGCGCAGCATATTTGCTAGCTGCTCGTAGAGTGGCTGTCTTCCCATAAACGTTGTCATCAAAAACTCTCCTATAAAAGACGGGTGCCCACTAAGTGGACACCCGTCACACTTACTTAACCCCAAATATATGGGAGAACGCCAAAGCCAGAACCAAGAAGTGCAATTACCAGAAGCAGGCAGATGCACATGATTGGAGTCCAGTTACGCTTTGCCATGAGATAGTACAGGCAAAGGGTAAGAGCCAGTGGGATAAGCTTTGGGCAAACGCCGTCGAGGATCTTCTGGATGTCAATGGAGACAGGAGAAGTAACTTCCTCGCCAACAGTTACCAGGTTAACACCGTTGCCGACTGGAGCAATAGCAGTAGTGCCGTCCTTGCCGTCAGCAGTCTTGCCGCCGATGAACTTAACGGACTCAGGATTCTTCTTGTAGTCAGAATAAGAACCCTCAGCGAAGAGAGCCTTGTCATACTGACCAGAAGCAAGCTGCTCGTCAGAAAGAGTTACCTGAGAAAGAACAACGCTGTGTGTCTCACCGTTAGGGATGTTTGCGCCAGCGCCAAGCTTGGTTCCACCGTAGCAGACAACCAGGCAGCCAACAACAAAGACGCCCAGGATAGAAGCAGCACGAGTGAACTCTTTTGCGTTCTCGGTGAGCAGGGTAATTGCGTCAGTACCCATCTTGTAAGAAAGATTCATCAGCCAATAACGTACAGCAAACTGTGCGATGTTGAAGATGATAAGGAACAAGAATGGTGCAAAGACATTACCGGAAATTGCCATGTTAGAGGTAATACCAGCAGTAATTGGAACAAGGGTGAACCAGAACAGTGCGTCACCAATGCCGCCCAGAGGACCCATTGCAGAAACGCGGACTGCACGAATGGTTGGGATATCCAGCTTGTTCTGCTCAAGGGAGAGAACAATACCCATAACAAAAGTGACCAAGAATGGGTGGGTATTGTAGAACTCAAGGTTGTGACTCATGGAAGCAGCAAGGTCATCCTTGTTGTCGCCGTGAATCTTCTCAAGACCAGGGAGGATACCGTAGAGCCAACCAGCTGCCTGCATTCTCTCGTAGTTGAAGGAAGCCTGCAGGAACAGGGAGCGCCATACCATCTTGTTGAGCGTCTTCTGATCAAGTGGCTCAGCAGGAGTGGTGTTCTGATAGGTATCAGGAATATTAAATGCCATCTTCGAAGTCACCTCCAGCAACAACAGCAGGAGCAGCATTCTTCATCTTGGTCTGGAGCTGGTAATCCCAGAATGCGATACCAAAGCCGATGAGAGCAAGAAGCAGAAGTGCTGGACCAGAGAGCTCAGGAATGCTGATAAATACGATTGCAGCTGCAAAGCCCATGAGGAAGAAGCCCCAAAGCTCGCGAGAAACCATAACCTTCAGCAGGATTGCAAAGCCGACGAAGCGCATCATGCCACCAGCGACAGACAGTGCATTCATGAGCCACTTTGGAATCGCCGTGGTGATCTGAGTTCCAAATGCAGCGCCACCCAGGAAGAACAGGGTAACAATGACACCAAAGAAGAGACCAAGAGCAGCCATTGCACCATAGTTGATGCGAGCAATTCCCTTAGGATCAGCCTTCTCGGCGTATGCATCAGCAGTTGCCATTACAGGGGACATAATGGTAAAGATGATGGTTACTGCATACTGACCAAGCAGGGAGAATGGAATTGCTGCAGCTACAGCGGCCATTGGCTCAAGCTTAGTGGTGATTGCAAAGACTGCAGACATAATGCCGCCGATAACAGCGTTAGGTGGCTGAGCACCACCAACAGGCATGTTGCCGATGGTCATAAGCTGATAAGTACCACCAACAATGAGACCAGTCTGAACGTCACCAAGAATCAAACCAACCAAAAAACCAGTTACGATTGGCTGGTAAAGAGACTCGAGGAAACTAAACTGATCGATGCCAGCGATAAACGCAACGATGAAAATTAATAACACCTGAATAGGGCTAACATCCATCTTAACTCCTCCTTTCAAACACACCATAACTACCGATGACGATGATCGGCAGACTATCCGAATACCTTTGCCAACCTGCTAGAAACGTTGCACCATTGCAACTTTTTGTAATCTCTACCAGGAAGTTGCGCGCAAAACTTACTCGAATAGCTTTGAGATATCCTCGACCGGGGTCGTAGGAACACGCCTAATCTCTAGAGTCACCCCCAATTCCTGAAGCTCACGGAAGGCAGCGACGTCCTTATCGTCTACCGCCACACTTGTGGCGACCTGTCGCTTTCCCTCAGCCATGTGCATATTGCCGATGTTCACCTTTTTGATTGGAACACCGCCCTTGACCAGAGTGAGGACATCCTCTGGATTCTCGGCAACTAAGAAAATGTGCTGGCTTGCAGAAGCCTTATGAATTACCTCAATAGTCTTCTGAAGCGTAAAGTACCTGGTTGCAACGCCACTTGGAGCAGCCATATCCATGAGGCCCTGGCGCATCTTATTTCCTGCAACCTCATCATTAGCAACAAGGATGAGGTTAGTTCCAAGGGTGCCGTTCCACTGAGTAGCAACCTGACCATGAATCAAACGATTATCGATTCGAGCAAGCTTGATATCTGGTTCTCCCATAACAAGTTCTCCTCTCTTTACGCGCACACTTGTGCGTGCTATCTGCGATTTTCATCGCACTACTCGCAACTTGCGCTGCGTGTTTTACTGCAAATTTATTTATTGTTGGAAACGCTGATTACCGCCCAACGATCCAACGTGATGACCACATTTGGAGCAAACTCAACATCTACTGTTTCTTTTTTGACGTTTTTAACTACGCCATACATTCCGCTGTTAGTCTTAACTTTCTGACCTGCATGAAGATTCTTCAGAAACTCTGAAGTTGTTCCCGCCTTTTTAGAAGAGGCTCTCCAAACAAAGAAGGAATAAACAAGGCCCAAAATTACCAAGAACGCGAGAAGAACAATGGATGAAGCAAGAATGTTCTCTGCTAGATTTGCCATGTGCATCTCCTTAATTCAACAACAAAACGCCACTTAAATACCATCGTCTCCGAAGATGTCATCTTCTGGCTCAACCTCAAGCTCAAGACGCTTATGAACAACTCCCTGGCTACCAGCTAAAACAGCAGTATCAACCAGCTCTTCAAGAGAGGTATCTGCCATGCGACTACCAAGTGTTTCAAGAAGCATAGGAAGGTTTGTACCGGTAACAACTTCTACGTTTGAATAGCTCTGAGCAATAATCATTGCCTGATTAAAAGGTGTTCCGCCAAGCAGATCGCAGAAAACCAGCACGCCGTCAGTAGTGTCAAGAAGATCTGAAATTGTTGCAGAAAGAGTTTCTGGGTATGTTGCAGCACCGGCTTCAATAAAAGGAACGGGAACAAAAGCTTCTTGCTCACCAGCAATCATCTTTAAAGCATCAGCAAGTCCGTTTGCAAAAGTTCCATGACCAGTTAAAACGCAACCTACCATGTCAAACTCCTTTCAAAGAGTTGGAAACTATCTGGGGAGCTACGCGGAAAACTAGGGGTGTTGAAGCTTCTCTCTAAGTGGTAGATACCAGATAACAACCTAACATAAGTATAGTCTAGTGAGCATCTTGAGATGTGTACGTTAACAATCGGCGGCTTAACGGTACTATTTTTACCGTAAACGGTACACATGTTGTTATTTTTGCAGGTAGATATATGGATAAATTGTGACGATGCACTAAAAATTTAGAGCTATCCTTGAAAAAGGAGAAGTTCTTATAACGTGCCTTTATACGTAATAAATGTAGTAAACAACCCTAAAATCCTGCTCAAATACGGCGAGAAAATAAAATTGGTATTAAGAAATTATGTACTGGTATCTTTTTTTATAACATCTAAAGAAAAGTTTCTTGATGGCGCTTTGGTTAAATAGATTTAATCCAATTTCATTTGCAGTGGCGCTGTTCCATAGTGTTTCTCGCCCCTGCTTTCCTCTAAGCACTTTGTGTGCACTGTCTTTTAGACGAGGTGATATGCGTGATTGTTACCGTAACACTCAATGCATCCATTGATAAGGCGTACTACCTGGACTCTCCTGTTGTAGATGGAACGGTACACAGAGTCTCGGTAGTAGATAACAGCGCGGGCGGCAAGGGTCTTAACGCCTCACGAGCCATTACCACCCTTAACTACCCCGTTTGTGCCACAGGATTTGTTGGCGGTAATAACGGAAGATACCTTGTTGAGCTGGCTCATAAAGATGGTATTACCAGCGATTTTATTTACACTGAGCAAGAAACTCGCTCATGCATTAATATCCTGGAGCCAGACGGGCAATCAACTGAATTCTTAGAGCCTGGACAGCCTGTACTTCCTGAAGAATTCCTTGCTTTCAAGGCAAAACTTGTGCAGCTTACCAAAGAAGCCGAAGTTGTTACCTTTAATGGCAGTGTTCCCAAGGGCATTTCTGCCGAAAATTACAAAGAACTTATTGAAGAGACCATGGCTGCGGGCGTGCCTTGCATTGTAGACGCATCCGGTACACTGCTCACCTCCTGTATTGATGCTCTTCCTACCATAATCAAACCAAATACCGATGAAATCGGTCAACTTCTAGGAAGAGAAGTAACTACAGAAGACGAGGTCATAAAGGCAGCTCAGGAGCTGCACAAACGTGGTATTAAAATTGTAGTTGTCTCACTTGGTGCAAAAGGTGCGCTCATGGTTTCTGATGAAGGAACCTTTAGAGCAAATCCTCCAAAAATTGAAGCTATCAATCCTGTTGGTGCAGGAGATACCCTTGTTGGCTCATTTGCTGTTGCACTTGCTCAGAAAAAACCAACTTCAGAGTGTCTTACCTTTGCGCTGTCATGCGCTACTGCAAGTTGCCTATCTGCGGGCACCGGTCGCTTTGATCAGGATATTGCAACTAAGATTCATAAGCAGGTCACAATCAAGAAGATTGCTGAATAAGATGAAGCAAGACGAGTTTCTCGCCAAAGGTTACAAAGACAAAACTATTTCTAGAAAACTTACGTAACAGAGTAAGAGAAACGTTACAATTTTTTTAGTCAATCAAAGAGCCCTTTGGGGCGAAAGGAGCAATAGATGTTCGTTACTACTAAGCAGATGCTTCTTGACGCACAGGCTGGCCATTATGCTGTTGGCGCCTTTAACGTTGAGAACCTTGAGTTTGTAATGGCTGTTGTTAAGGCAGCAGAAGAGCGCCGCTCCCCTGTTATTCTTCAGACCACTCCTGGCACCATCAAGTACGCAAGCCTTGATTACTTTGCTGCCATGGTTCGTTGTGCTGCTGAAGAGGCAACTGTTCCTGTTGCTCTTCACCTAGATCACGGTGACGGCTTTGACCGCTGCATCCAGGCAGCTCGTGCCGGTTACACTTCCGTCATGATTGACGGCTCTCACGTTCCATTTGAGGACAACATTGCACTTACCGCATCCGTAACCAAGTTTGCTGGTCCTATCAACCTTCCTGTTGAGGCTGAGCTTGGCAAAGTTGGCGGTAAAGAGGACGATGGCCCAGCTGTTGAGGGTGAGAACCCCTACACTGATCCAGACCAGGCTGAAGAGTTTGTTGCTCGCACTAACTGCACTTCTCTTGCAGTTGGCGTTGGTACCGCTCACGGCGTCTACCACGGCACACCTCACATTGAGCAGGGCGTCCTCAAGGCAATCCGTCAGCGCCTTGATATTCCTCTGGTTCTTCATGGCACCTCGGGCGTTCCAGATGACCAGGTAGCAGAGGCAATTCAGAACGGTATTTGCAAGGTTAACTACGCAACCGAGCTCCGCCAGGTCTTTACCGCAGCCTTTATGAAGTACATGTCAGAAAACCCTGGCAACTTTGATCCAAAGAAGCCTTCCGTTCCTGGTATGGAAGCAATCACTCAGATTGTTGCAAGCCACATGGATAACCTGGGCTCTTCCCACAAGGCATAAGCGTCAAGGCATAGCCGTCGCACGTATCCTGCTTTTGCAGATAAAAATATGGCGAGAAGATCGATTGGTCTTCTCGCCTTTGTATTAAAAGCAAAGCGTTGTTGAAAACGCAGGTCTTAGCAAATCTTGCAAATCCAATCTGCTTCTGGAGCCTCAATCTCGCCAGACTGAATGCTGGTCAGCGTGTTGCGGAGCTTAGACATAACTGGTCCAACAGCCTCCATACCAGCGCCAAAGACAATCTCTTTCTGGCCGTCAACAACTTTGCCAACAGGAGAAATAACAGCAGCGGTACCGCACATGCCGCACTCAACAAACTGGTCAAGCTCGTCAAAGCGGACAGGGCGCTCAACAACCTTCATGCCCAGCAGGTCTTTAGCAACCGTTGCCAGAGAGCGACGGGTAATAGAAGGCAAAATGGAATCTGTGTAAGACTGTGGAATAACCAGGGTTCCCTCTTTATCAACAAAGAGGAAGTTTGCGCCACTGGACTCCTCAACATAGGTACGAGAGCCAGAGTCAAGATACATACTGTCTGCAAAGCCCTGCTCATGTGCCCAGGTAGTTGGATACAGAGACATGGCATAGTTAAGGCCGGCCTTGATGTTACCGGTTCCGTGAGGAGCAGCACGGTCATAAGGAGAAACGGTCAGTGCAACAGGAGCAACGCCGTTAGAGTAATAAGCTCCAACTGGAGTGACCATAATGCGGAACTCATAGGTAGGAGATGGCTTAACGCCAACAGTATTTCCGGTACCAATCATAAATGGACGAACATACAGCGTAGCACCCGTGCCAAATGGTGGAACCCAAGCTGCGTTTGCAGAAACAACCTCTTTAACAGCAGCAACAAATCTATCCTCAGGAAATGGTGGCATGACAAGGCGGGATGCAGAGTCAACCATACGCTGAGCATTGAGGTTAGGACGGAAGCAGACAATATCGCCAGAGACCGTGGTGTAAGCTTTTAAACCCTCAAAAACTTCCTGGCAATAATGGAAGATGTTTGCGCATTCAGACAGCGTAATGCTGTGGTCGGTGGTAAGGCCACCCTCATCCCAAGCACCGTCTTTGTAGTGGGCAACGTAGCTGTAGTCACACTGCGTATATGCGAAGCCAAGCGCTGTCCAATCGATGTCTTTCTTCTCCACTGAGTTTGCCATGGCTTTCCTTTCTCCGTGGGTTTTAAAGAATGAACTTCATCATAAACATGCGGATATGAATACCTAGTCCTATTAAATAGTTTGTAACCGAATAGATATTTTGCGGTATAACGTACATGAGCTGAAGGGAGCAAAAATGAATATCAAACTTAAGAGGACTTACGATGCGCCAGAAGCTGACGATGGATATCGCGTGCTGGTAGATAGACTGTGGCCTCGTGGTATCAAAAAAGAGAACCTACACGCTGATGAATGGGCTAAAACCATTGCTCCTACTACTGAGTGCAGAAAAGCATTCAACCACAATCCAGAGCGCTTTGATAGCTTTGTGTCTACCTATACAGCTGAACTTGACAGCAATCCTGACGCAGATGCCTTTGTCGAACAGCTTAAAAAGCTTAATCAATCTACCGTGACACTGCTTTTCTCGGACAAAGACACTACGTACAACAACGCAGTAGTGCTCAAAAAGTGGCTTGAGACTAAGCTTAAGTAATACGCTTACCCAGCCACGCTTACATATCTTGCGAGAAGAACTCCTGGTAGAACTTCAATTCTTCAGGAGTATCTATGCTTGATGAGAATAAAATATCAGGCTCTACGGAGCTAGTGTTCTTGTCAGCAGCAGCATCTGCAGAAGCAAGCAAGTTTGCCTGTCCAAGCAAACGCTTAAGCTGATGAGCGGCGCCTGCCCCACCGTCAAAAAATTCTACGTCTCCTAAAACAGAGCTAATTTGCTTCTTGATAAAGGGGTAATGGGTACACCCAAGAACCACGGCATCTACCTGGTCAGCATAATTTCCCAAAAGCTCGGCCAGTCGTTTATGCATCTGTTCTGAATCAGCCTGGCCAGATTCAATAAGCTCCACCAGTCCTTCTCCTGGAATAGAGATAACCTTTGCAGAAGGATGCAGGCGCGACTCAAGGTTGTGGTACTTCTGCAAAGAGAGCGTTGCTTTTGTAGCCAGAACAACCACTGTTCCATGGGGATATGCAGTTACTGCAGGCTTAAGAGCTGGCTCAACACCCACAATAGGTACATGAGGATAGGTTGCCCTCAGCTCGTCTGCAGCAGCAGCTGTAGCAGTATTGCAGGCTATAACCAGCGCTTTAGCACCCTCATCGATAAACTTTTTAGCAATAGCACAAGAGCGCTGGGCAATCTGCGCTTTTGGTTTAGTGCCATAAGGAGCAAATGCAGAATCGCCAAAATAATGAAATTCCTCGTGAGGCATTTGGGCAACAAGGTGTTTAAGCACACTCATGCCACCAACGCCCGAGTCAAATACACCAATAAAATTATGAGGAGCTAAGCGAGCTTCCATTACAAACCTTTCAAACTGAATGTAAAGTATTTTATACCTTTATCATTCAAAGGTTGATTTGCGTCACTCTTGGGTAAAATGCCAAAGATATGTTTTTAACGATTGGAGTTTCATGAGCAACGAAGGTAAAAAGGTAAAGGTCCACTACGTAGGCACTCTTGATGACGGAACTAAGTTTGACTCCTCCCGCGATCGCAACGAGCCACTGGCATTTACCTGCATGGCTGGTCAGATGATCCCTGGTTTTGATGAGGCTGTCAAAGATATGACCGTTGGCCAGATTGTTGACGTCCACATTCCAGCAGCAGAGGCATATGGTGAGCGCCATGAAGAGGCAGTGCAGCCTGTTCCCGTAGCTCAGCTTCCAGGCTCTGAGAATCTTGTTGCAGGTCAGCAGGTTACTCTTGGCACCCCTGAGGGATACCCTGTTATGGCAACCGTTGTCTCTAACGACGGCACCACTATCGTCTTTGACACCAACCATCCAATGGCTGGTAAAGACCTTAACTTCAACATTGAGCTTCTCGAGGTTGAAGAGTAATCCACTCCCCCTTTATAGGGCGAGAAGGGCGTAGGTGCTTCTGGCATCTGCGCCCTTCTTTTTTCCGGCTTGAATTCTCATTGCTAGTGCAACAACAAAAGACAAGGTAGTGACCCATGGGTCTACAATGGCGCTTACGACAACG
>JABZGY010000033.1:0-11205 GCA_015259155.1 Atopobium sp.
CGATTACTTTGTTATCTGCACTGGCGGAAATGCTCGTTTGGCTGACGCTATTGTTGATGAGGTTCGCGAGAAGGTCACGGCAAATTGCGGCGTTCGTCCTATTTCTACTGAGGGTCGTGACGGTCTTAATTGGATTCTGATTGATTACGGCTCAGTTGTTGTTCACGTATTCCAGCCTGAGGTAAGGTCTTACTATCGTCTTGAGCGACTTTGGGCAGATGCTCCTCGTGTAGAGCTGGATATTGAGGGTGCTATGACTTCTGAGATTCCTTACGCTGACCTTCCAGAGGATGCTTTGGCTCCAGCTTTTGAGCTTTCTGAGGATGACCTGGTAGATAATCTTCCAGAATCTGCTGATCCCACTGAGTAGTTTTAGCGCCCTAGATTTGCTCATTTTTGCCTGTAGGCATGGTGTCTGAAACGCGATGCTCAAAGCGTAGGTCTCTACCATACTGCACAGCATCTGCGCCAAATTTATCTTTGAGTTTATCGGTTACCTCGGAGAGATGACGTAAGTCACTCCGAGGTTTCTTTTTTGTTGCGGGTCCAGAGGCTGCCACATCAAACGTGTCTTCAAATTGATCAAAAAGAGACGTTTGAACAGGCTTACTCTGTGTCTCATCTGTGAATGAGCTTATGCCAACACCAAGTAGTCTTACTGGCTGTCCTTCTTTCCAAATGGTAGAAAGCAGGCCAACGGCAATCTCTGCAAAGAGGTGCTCATCATCAGTTGGTGTGGACATCCTTTTTTGAGCTGTATGAGACTCTGTTGCAGAGGCTTTTACTTTGAGAGTTACGGTATATCCTTGGAGCCGCTTTCGGCGAAGACGTCTTCCTACAACGCCAGCAATGTGCCTAATTGCTTCTACGATTTCTTGTTTATCAAACAAATCTGTTTCAAAGGTTCTCTCGTTAGAAACAGACTTAACGTCACGAGGCTGGGCAGCTTCATGAACTTCAGAGACTTCTTTTCCTTGCGCGCGCAAAATCATTTTTGAGGCAGTATTGCCTACAAGGGAAGTGAGATACGTTGCATCTGCTCTTGAGAGTTCTCCAAGCGTTTTGATTCCCTGTTGATGAAGTGTCTTTGCCATAGCAGGACCAATGCCGCTCATTGCTTCAATGGGCAGTGGCGCCAGAAAGCGACCTTCTGTACCAGGAAAGACCGCAGTAAGACCTCGAGGTTTTTCTTGTTCAGAAGCAATCTTGGCAATTGTTTTATTTGTTCCCAGACCAATGGAGCAGGTAACACCTAGTGCTGAAACTCTCTTTTGTATGCGCTTACAAATTTCTAAAGGATTTTCTTTAGAAAATCTTCCAGGAGTAATGTCAAAAAATGCCTCATCAATAGAAACTTGTTCAACAAGGGGAGTCTCATCTTTGAGAAAACCCATAACAAGAGCACTCATTTCTGAGTATCTGTCATAACGTCCCGAAGTCCAAATTGCATGAGGACAAAGCCTTAGCGCAGTAGCTGAAGGCATGGCAGAATGAACGCCATACTTTCTTGCTTCATAAGATGCGGTTGAAACAACTCCTCGTTTTTGAGGAGAACCTCCTACAATTACTGGTTTTCCACGCCACTCAGGATGATCAAGTTGTTCTACAGATGCAAAGAACGCATCTAGGTCAAGAAGGCCAATAGCCTTACCATGCCATTCAAAATCACACGGTTTACGTGCGGTTTTATCCGATATGTTCTTTGACGTTTTCATAGATTAAGTGTATACTTTTTGCGTAAATAGAACAAGTGTTTCATACATAAATTACGAGTACTTTTTGAAGAGAGCAAATTTATACTTTTCGAGGTTAACGCGTTGTTGTACACTTGTAACCCGATTTGTGGCTTTGCGGTGCAGCCCATCTAACATCCGAGGCACCGCTCGTATGGAGGAGTTTTCATTGGCAGTTAAGATTCGTCTGGCCCGTCACGGTGCCAAGAAGCGTCCGTACTATCGCGTAGTTGTCGCTGATGGTCGTATGCCTCGCGATGGTCGTTACATTGAAGAAGTCGGTCGTTATAACCCACTGACTAGCCCAAAGACGATTGATATCAACCTCGAGAAGGTTGACGAGTGGGTAGCAAAGGGCGCTCAGCCAACAAGCGCAGTTTCTCACCTCATTGAGATCGCTCGTACTGGCGCTCCAGTTGCAGAGAAGAAGACCAAGCTCTCCAAGAAGGCACAGGCAAAGGCTGCTGCAGCTGCAGAGGCTGCTGCTGAGGCTGCTGCCGCAGCTGCTGAGGAGTCCGAGGCTCCAGAGGCTGAGTAAATCGTGTCTGAATTCACAGAGCCCACTGAGGTAGACGCTGTCGATCAAGACATTCAGGAGATGCCTTCTGACAAGGTAGCTGACCTTGTTGAATACATCGTTTGTGGTCTTGTCGATAATGAAGATGCTGTTGCACTCGACGTCACCGATCGCGAGGATGGAGCCTTAATTGAGGTTTCTTGCTCTGAGGAAGACGCTGGACGTGTCATCGGCCGCAAGGGTAGAACCATTAAGGCTATTCGTACTTTGGCTCGTGCTCTTGGCCAGCGTGTTGGCACCTCTGTTGATGTCGAGGTTGTAGGCTAATTTTGCGTAAACACTGGCGAGCAATTGCTCAAATTGTTAAAACGCATGGTAAAAGAGGGGAGGTTGTGACGGTTCCCGTTCACAGCCTTCCTTCTCTTATAGCTGAAGGCATGACGGTTGTTCCTGTTCCGCCGTCACTTAAAGGCCCAAGGAAGTACTTGGTTGTCTCTGTTGAGTCAGATGACAGAGAAGGTAGTCTTGTAACTTTTGAAGACGTAACTACCATCTCTGACGCAGAAGAGCTTGTGGGTAAAACGCTTCTGGTAGAAGAAGATTGTCTTCCAGAAAACTTTGGTCTGGTTAACGTTTCTCTGCTTGTTGGTAGAGAAGTGCTTGATATAGAACATGGTTCTCTGGGTGAAATTTCAGAGGTTCTTGTTGGACCTACACAAAATGTGTGGGTACTTGAGGGACCTTTTGGCCAGGTAATGATGCCTGCCGTTGATGAATTTATCAAAGAGGCTCCAGTTGAGGGTCCCATTACCGTCTCAATTCCTCAGGGTCTTCTTAGGTTAGGTGAGTAGCATGCGCCTAGAAACGCTCTCAGTTTTTCCTGAGGTCTTCTCGCCCTATTTACATGCTTCTATTATGGGCAGGGCTCAAAAGGCAAACATTTTTGAGTTCTACGCGCATGATTTACGTGACTGGACACATGATAGGCATCGTACGGTAGATGACGCTCCTTTTGGTGGCGGGCAAGGCATGCTTATGAAGCCCGCACCCATTTTTGAGGCAGTTCGAGAGATTTCTAATCAGGCAGATATCAAGCCCCACGTGGTGTTTTTCTCGCCAGTTGGTAGGCCGTATTCTCAGGCTATTGCTCAAGAGTTTGCTCAAAAAGAGCGCATTCTGTTTGTTTGTGGCCGTTATGAGGGCATGGACGAGCGTGTCTATGAGCTGGCAGATGACGTTATTTCTATGGGAGATTACGTTCTGACGGGCGGAGAGCTTCCTGCGCTTACCGTGATTGACTCGGTTGTGCGCCTGCTTCCTGGTGCGCTTGGCGATGAGATGAGCTCGCAGGATGAGTCTTTCTCTGACGATGGCCTTCTTGAGTATGCTCAGTACACGCGACCAGCAAACTTCGAGGGGCGAGAAGTCCCGTCTGTGCTTCTTTCAGGAGACCACGGTGCGGTTGCAGTCTGGAGACGACAATCCGCACTTGCTCGCACTCGTGCGTGGCGTCCAGACCTTTTAGAGAGCGCTCAGCTCACAGAGAAGGATAGAGCATATTTAGCAGAGCTTGATCAGCAATCTGGTGATAAAAATGAGTAGTGGACATTCTAGAGTTCTTGAAATTTTTGAATACCTGGTAATTGTTGCGGTTGCCGTCGCTCTGGCATTTTTTATCAGGACTTTTGTTGCTGAGGTGTATGAGGTTCCAACAGGTTCCATGCTTAATACCATTCAGCTGGGAGACCGCTTGGTAGGAGAGAAGCTTACCTACCGCTTTGGTGGTACCCCTCAAGCAGGCGACGTGGTTACCTTTACCAGCCCTCAAAACCCCGATACGCTTTTAGTGAAGCGTGTCATTGCCACTGCAGGTCAAACGGTTGATTTGCGTGACGGCGCTGTGTATGTTGATGGCCAGCTTATGGACGAACCTTACACTGAGGGCAAGCCAACGTATTCTCTTGCGGATCGCACGGGTGCCGTAATTCAGAATTATCCGTATACTGTTCCTGCAGGTCATATTTTTGTTATGGGGGATAACAGAACAAACTCGCTTGATTCCAGATATTTTGGAGCAGTTGCGGTTTCTACCGTGACCTCTAAGGCAATGTTTATTTTCTGGCCCTTTGACCATGCTCGCGGGCTATAGTACTTACGTCGGACATTTGAGAGAAAGAACATCATGGGCGCAACACCACTAACGTTTCAAGATATGATTTTGACCCTTGAACACTATTGGGCAGAAAAGGGTTGCACGGTCATGCAGCCATACGACTCTGAGGTAGGCGCTGGTACCTTCCATACTGCAACTATCCTGCGCTCACTTGGCCCTGACGCCTGGCGTACCTGCTATCCACAGCCTTGCCGTCGTCCAGCTGATGGACGCTATGGCGAGAACCCCAATCGCTTGCAGCACTACTATCAGTTCCAGGTCTTGCTCAAGCCATCTCCTGCAGACTCTCAAGATCTCTATCTTGGCTCACTTGCTGCTATTGGCCTTGATCCAAAAGACCACGACGTTCGTTTTGTTGAGGACGACTGGGAGAGCCCAACTCTTGGAGCTTGGGGTCTTGGCTGGGAGGTCTGGCTCAACGGCATGGAGGTTACTCAGTTCACGTACTTCCAGCAGGTAGGCGGTATTGAGGTAGATCCTGTTCCTGTTGAGATTACCTATGGTCTTGAGCGTATTGCTATGTATGCTCAGGGCGTTGATTCCGTCTATGACCTGGTCTGGAGCTACCTGCCAGACGGCACTCCAATGACATACGGCCAGGTATTCCTTGAGAACGAGCGTGAGTTCTCAACCTACAACTTTGAGGTCGCTAACATTGAGCTTATGCGCGAGAAGTTCGACGAGTATGAGGCAGAGTGCCATAGCTGCCTTGAGCGCAAGCTTCCACTCCCTGCATATGACTGTGTTATGAAGTGCAGCCACGCATTTAACTTGCTTGACTCTCGTGGTGCTCTTTCTGCTGTTGAAAGAGCTAACTATATTCTTCGCGTTCGCACTGTTGCTAAGGCATGCTGCGAATCGTATTTGGAGGAGGTTGCTTCTAAGAAAGCACCTGCATCAATTACTCAAGAGGAGGTGGCTTAAATGGCTGAGGTTAGAGACTTCCTGTTTGAGATTGGTTCTGAAGAGATGCCTTCTGCTCCACTGCAGAAAGCTATTGCTCAGTTTAATAAGCTCGTAGTTTCCGGACTTAAAGATTCTGGTTTGTCGTTTGGAGAGGTTAAGATCCTCTCGACACCTCGTCGTTTAACCGCCTACGTTAAGGATGTTGCTGAGGCTACAGAAGAGATTTCTGAGGTTAAGCGTGGTCCTAAGGCAGAAATTGCTTTTGATGCAGAGGGTAAGCCAACCAAGGCTGCTGAAGGATTTGCTCGTAAGTGCGGCGTAAGTGCTGATGCACTGACCCGCCGTGTAGATACCGATGGTCACGAGTACGTTTTTGCGGAGCTCAACATTCCTTCAGTTCCTGCTACAAAGATCCTCTCTGAGCTGGCAACTTCTTGGATTGCTGCACTGGATTGGCCTCGCAGCCAGCGCTGGGGCTCTTTCCACGAGCGCTATGTTCGCCCTGTTCGTTGGCTTTGCGTCCTTTTTGGTTCAGAGATTGTTCCTGTTACGTACGCTGATGTAACTAGCTCAAACACTACCCAGGGCCACCGTGTTCTTGGACCTGGTTACCATGAGGTAGCAAGTCCAGCTGACTATGAGCAGGTGCTCAAAAACGCCGGCGTTTTGCTCCAGGAGCAGCGCAAAGACGTTATTCTCGCCGGCATTAAAGAGGTTGAGGCTGCTCGTCCAGGATCTCACGTTGATATGCCAGAGAAGGTCTTTGAGGAGGTCATCAACCTTACCGAGTGGCCTCAGGTTCTTGTGGGCACCTTTGACGAGGAATTCCTCAACGTTCCTTCAGAGATCATTACTGAGTCCATGCTCTCTAATCAGCGCTATTTCCCAATCTATGACGCTGAAGGCAAGCTGACTCGAGAATTTATTGTGGTTTCAAACGCAGATCCATCTTGCGCCGAGCGCGTCATTGACGGCAACGAGCGTGTTGTTCGTGCTCGTCTCGATGACGCTAAGTTCTTCTTTGAGGAGGACTTGAAGCATACGCTTGATGAGTTTGCTCAGCGTCTAGAGACCGTTGTCTTCCAGGAGAAACTTGGCACGGTTCTGCAGAAGACCCAGCGTATGGAGGCTCTTGCTGCAGAGATTGCGCTCGACGAGACTTCCAGCAAAGAAGAGGCTGAGCTTGCTGCTCGCGCCGCTCACCTTGCAAAGGCAGACCTTGTCAGCCAGGCGGTTGTCGAGTTTACCAGCCAGCAGGGCGTCATGGGTGGCTACTACGCAGAGGCTGCTGGCGAGAAGAGCGATGTAGCTGCAGCAATTCGCGAGCACTATCGTCCTCGCTTTGCCGGCGACGAGCTTCCAAGTGGCCAGATTGGTCGCTTTGTGGCTATTGCTGACAAGCTTGATACCATTTGCGGCATCTTTGCTATCAACGAGCCACCAACCGGCTCTTCCGATCCTTACGCTGTTCGTCGTGCAGCTATTGGCGTTATTGCGCTGGTCCGTTCTACCTCCAACCTTGACCTCAAGAAGCTCATTGCAAGCTCTCTGGAGCTTTACCGTCAGCAAGGTCTTGCTGTTGACGAGTCTGTTCAGTCTCAGGTTGAGCAGTACTTTATTGGTCGCCTTGCATCTATTGCTAAGGACGAGAAGATCTCTGCAGATGCTATTGAGGCTGTCAGTGCAATTGGCGTTATCAATCCTGATGAGTTCCTTCAGCGTGCTCGTGCACTTGATGAGGCACGTCAGAACGAGCCTGAGCTCTTTGAGGACCTTGCTACTGCTTATGCACGTGCAGCTCACCTTAGCGACGCTTCACTTGGTACAGAAGTTGATACAGAGCTTCTTACCGAGCCAGAGATGTCGTTGCTCGCTGCTTGTGAAGAGGGTCAGAAGCAGGTGGCTTCCGCTCTTGCTGGTTTAGACTATGCTGCTGCTGTTTCTGCACTGTCACAACTGCGTGAGCCTATTGATATTTTCTTCGACAAAGTGCTTGTCATGGATGAAAACGATACCGTTCGCCGAAATCGTTTGCGTCTTTTGAATAAGTTTGCCCAGGTATTTAGTAATGTCGCCGATATTAGTGTGCTTTCTCGTAAGAAGTAGGGTACGCTTAGGTTAGGTAAATGTTTGTATCTTTCTGAATACTTGACTGAAAGGGTTACAGCATGAGCACACTTGATATTGACAACAACACTCTTGGTGATGGTCTGCCTATCGTCTATGTTTTGTCAGACTCTCGCGGAGAGACTGGTGCTGCAGTAGTTAAGGCTGCAGCTGCTCAGTTTGGCGATGATTCCGTAGAGATCGTAAGGGTTCCAAATATTCATAGCGTTGAAGACGTTCGCGCGTATTTCAATGAGCATGAAGATGAGGATCGCCCTCGCGCAGTCTTCCACACCTTTGCAGATGGCTCTCTCAGAAGAGAGATTCGTCGTGAGCTTGATCAGCGCCTCATCCCATCTATTGACCTTCTGGGACCAGCAGTAAACGTTATTTCTACGCTTACTGGTGAGGAACCAAGCCACGCAATTGGCGCATTCTTTGAGGGAGTTACGCGCTAAGAGAGTACTGATGCCTCAAAATATCAAAAAGTTAAATGAGCATCCACTTTGGGTGCTCATTTTCTTTATGGAGAATTTCACAATTTGCAACCATAAGTTTGTAAATTATTCTGTGAACGGTCGATATTGACCGCTCACCGTTATTTTGTTCAGATGAATCGCGTAGGTTGGTAACATACTATGAATGTGAGGACAGAACCTACTTAGTTTGGTTTGATGTCTTTGCGTTCAATTGTGTTGGTGCACGCTTTGCGTGTGACAGTTTGAGAGTTTGGAGTGTTATGTCCGAGAAGCACGTTTACAGCTTCGGAAAGGACCACGCCGGTAACGATGTTACTGAGGTCGCTGGCGCATCCGTAGAAGAGGCAAAGTGGATTGTTGGTGGCAAGGGAGCAAACCTTGCAGAGATGTCTAAGATTGGTTTGCCTGTACCTCCAGGATTCTCAATTACTTGCCAAACTTGCGTTGCTTATTCCAACAACGGCAACGTCTGGCCTGAGGGCGTCACTGATGAGATTGACGCTGCAATGGCAACTCTTGAGGAGCGCATGGGCAAGAAGCTCGGCGATGCAGAAGATCCACTGCTTGTCTCCGTCCGTTCTGGTGCCCCATTCTCCATGCCTGGCATGATGGACACTGTTCTTAACCTTGGTCTTAACGATGAGTCCGTTCAGGGCCTCATTAAGCAGACTGGTAACGAGCGCTTTGCTTGGGACTCTTACCGTCGTTTTGTTCAGATGTTCTCTGGCGTTGTTATGGGTGTCTCTGGACAGCTCTTTGAGGATGCAATTGCTGCTAAGAAGGCCGAGAAGGGCGTTAAGCTTGATACTGAGCTGGACGCAAATGACCTTCGCGACCTTGTAACTTGGTTCAAGGGCATCTTTGCAGCAAACGTTGACGTTAAGGAGCACCCAGAGGTCTCCAAGAACGGTTACGCTGTCTTCCCATCTGATCCTTACCTCCAGCTCCGCCTTGCTGAGCAGGCAGTCTTTGGTTCTTGGATGAACGACCGCGCAATCCTTTACCGCAAGCAGAACAAGATTCCTGATGAGCTTGGTACTGCAGTTAACGTTCAGGTCATGGTCTTTGGTAACAAGGGTGAGACTTCTGCAACTGGTGTTGCATTTACTCGTAACCCTGCAGATGGTACCAACGAGCGCTACGGTGACTTCCTGATCAACGCTCAGGGCGAGGACGTTGTTGCTGGTATTCGTAACACTGAGCCTATTGCAGACCTTGTTAAGGTTCCTGCACTCAAGGAGGCAGGCGAGGAGCTCTTCCACGTCTTCGAGATTCTTGAGGACCACTACGCAGACATGATGGACATCGAGTTCACCATTGAGAATGGTAAGCTCTGGATGCTTCAGACTCGTGTTGGTAAGCGTACTGCTCTCTCTGCACTCAAGGTTGCAATTCAGATGTACGAAGAGGGTCGTATTACTAAGGAGCAGGCTGTTTCTCGTGTTGCTCCTGAGCAGCTCGATCAGCTTCTGCACCCACAGTTTGATCCTAACGCTGAGTATGAGACCATTGCTAAGGGTCTTAACGCTTCTCCTGGTGCAGCTGTTGGTGCTGCAGTCTTCTCTTCTGCAGATGCTGAGGCTTTTGCAGAGGCAGGCAAGCCTTGTATTCTTGTCCGCTGGGAGACCACTCCAGATGACCTCCACGGCATGGTTGCTGCAGAGGGCATCCTAACTTCCCACGGCGGCAAGACCAGCCACGCAGCTGTTATTGCTCGTGGTATGGGCGCTCCTTGCGTCTGCGGTGTTGATACACTCCGCATTGATGCTGCTAACAAGCGCTTCACCGTTGCTGATTCCGGCCTTGTTGTTAACGAGGGCGATGTTATCTCCATCGACGGCACCACTGGTGACGTCATCCTTGGTGCTGTTGAGCTTGTTCAGCCAGAGCTTTCTGGTGACCTCCAGACCATCCTTGCATGGGCAGATGAGGTCCGTCTTGACGAGTCCCGTGGTCGCGTCATTGGCGTACGTGCAAACGCTGATAACCCAGCAGATGCTCAGACTTCCGTTGATAACGGCGCTGAGGCAATTGGTCTTGACCGTACTGAGCACATGTTCCTTGGTGAGCGTAAGCACCTCATTCAGGACTTCATTCTTGCAGACTCTGAGGACGTTAAGCAGCTTGCTATTGAGCAGCTTGGCCGTGCTCAGAAGGGCGACTTCCTTGGTATGTTCAAGGTAATGGACGGCAAAGACGTTGTTGTCCGTCTTCTTGACCCACCACTGCACGAGTTCCTTGATTCTCCACGTGAGCTTGACGTTGAGATTGCTCATGATGAGGAGCAGGGTAAGGACGCCGCTGCAAAGCGTGCTCTTCTCGCTAAGTTTGACGCCTTCCAGGAGGCAAACCCAATGCTCGGCCTCCGTGGCTGCCGCCTTGGCCTTGTCTACCCAGAGCTCAACGTTATGCAGGTTCGCGCTATCGCAAGCGCAGCTGCAGAGCTCAAGCGCGTTGGTCTTGACCCTCGCCCAGAGATCATGGTTCCTCTGGTTGGCTTCGAAGAGGAGCTCATCCAGGTCCGTGAAGAGGTTGAGGAGACCATCAAGCAGGTTGCTGATGAGTACGGTGTTGAGCTCAACATCCCAGTTGGTACCATGATCGAGCTCCCACGTGCAGCTATCATGTCTGAGGAGATTGCTAAGCACGCAGACTTCTTCTCCTTCGGTACTAACGACCTCACCCAGACTTGCCTTGGCTTCTCTCGTGACGACGTTGAGTCCGCATTCATGCCTCTCTATCTTGAGCGCAAGATTGTTAAGACCAATCCATTTGCAACCCTTGATAAGGGTGTCGCAGAGCTTGTCCGCATGGGCGTTGAGGGTGGCCGTAAGGGTAATCCTAACCTCACCATTGGTGTCTGCGGTGAGACCGGTGGCGATCCAGAGTCCATCCACATGTACTACAACCTTGGTCTTGACTATGTCTCCTGCTCACCATACCGTGTACCAATTGCACGTCTTGCTGCAGCACAGGCTAAGATTCAGGCTAACGGTGGTCCACAGAAGATTGCTACTAAGTAGGTTTTCTTCTAGACACACTGCAACAAACTCTAGAGGGCGGCTTCGGTCGCCCTCTTTTGCATGACATGAATATCCTGCTATTATGAGGTAAAGAGGCAGGTACAAGGAGGGTCTATGTTATCCATTCAACGAGAAGATCTTGAAGCTCGCGAGCATCAAATCTTATCTCCTGAAGCAGCTTTTTCTGACCTAAGTAAAGGTCGTGCGATTGCAGAGGAACCTGACCAGTACCGTACCTGTTATCAGTGTGATAGAGACCGTATTCTGC
>JABZGY010000034.1:0-10594 GCA_015259155.1 Atopobium sp.
ATAACAGGGAGAAGCTCAATGTGGGTGTAGCCCATATCTTTAACATAGGCTACCAGCTCTTCTGAGAGGTCATCATAGGTGTAGAAGGCATCTACGTTGGTGTCAAAATAGTCCTTGGGTTCTTCAGTCTGCTCTACATTCTCTGTATCAGCAGAATCTTCCTCTTGGGCAGTCAGGTCAGTATGCTGCTTCCAGCTCCCAAGATGAACTTCAAAGATGTTAAGAGGACTATGCAGGAACTTAAGTGTTGCACGCCTCTTCATCCATGCTTCGTCTTCCCAAACGTACACGTCTGGGTCAAACGTAATAGATGCCGTATGTGGTCTGACCTCCGCATAGGTACCATAGGGGTCAGCCTTAAAAATCTTCTGTCCAGAAGCGGATACAATCAGGAATTTATACAATACTTCCGAGGTGATTCCTGGAATAAAACCTTCCCAGATTCCGCCATGATTTGGGCGAGAAAGAACGTTGACGGTATCATCCCAATTATTAAAGTCTCCAACAACAGAGACAGAGGCTGCATTGGGGGCCCAAACCGCAAAATGATAACCTTCAACTCCATCTTCTTGAACCGCAGGGTGTGCACCTAATTTCTTATGACTCTGGAACCATTTTCCTTGCGCAAACAAGTATGCATCCTGGTCACTCACTGCTAACGATGCATTTAACTCTGCCATACTCACCCCCGCGCTTACCAATGAAATCTACGCATCTTATAGATTTGTTATCCATAAAGACTCGTAGTTGATAGTTACTAAGATAAACCATTACAAGGTAAAACACGGTGACAAACAGTCAATATGACTTTCACCGATAAAAAACGACCGTACGCGTTATTTTTTGTTTTTACCGATTTTTGTTAATAATAGTGAATAAAAATTGCAACTAAAAGAAATGGCAGCTTATCCAAATAAACTGCCATTTGATACAAAAACTTTTTATATAACCGTGAAGCGACTTAAGAAAGCTGGCTCCTACACGTCCTCTTCCTAAAGTGATTCTTCAGGTTACTTGCAGCTACATCTTGCGTGGTACAGCCGTCTCAGCTGAAGGAGCATGTGCAGCAATTACATCAAGAGCTGCTGTCTCTTGGTCCTTCTCGCCAGAAGCAACTGCCCTACCGTATGCGTCGGTATCAAGAATTGCCTGGCGGAAGCGATCAGTGGTAAATCCATAAGGAGCGCGACCCCACTCGTTGGTCTTCTGAGCTCGCTCAACAATGATGTCCAAATCAGCGTCAACAGATTCTGAAGTAATGTCCAGATCGGCCAAGGTGGTTGGGAGACCAAGCTTTCTATTAAGCGCCACCTGCTCCTCAAGTGCCTTAAGGTTGCCGTCAAAGGCATAAAGAACGCAGGTACCAAAGGAAACAACCTCACCATGAAGGTGTTTCTCGCCACGCTCGCCCAGAGCAGTAAAGGCATTGTAGAAGGCGTGAGCGGTTGAGGAATTAAAGTAATACGCGCCGCGCTCTGCGCAAAGATTGGTGGTCATATTAGAAACAATACCAGCAGTCACAATGATGTTCAGAACAACGTTTTCAAATGCCTCAGAAACAACGCCGGAGCGCTTGTCTACAAGTGCCTGCTCTGCGTTGTCAAACAGAGGTTCAATACAAGCGCCTGCGGCAAGAGCGCGACCCATAAGAGGGCTGTGGAGCAGCTCAACTTCTCTGGAAGAAAGTTCAACCTCAGGACCCTTAGAGAAGGCATCGCCAATTCCTGCCCAGAAGTACTCATCAGGGCTCTCTGCAATAATCTGCGTATCAATAAAGGTATGAACGGGCAGCTCAGCAGGAATGAAGTACGTATCTGCAGAACCGTCCTCTTTATAGAAAACAGCAATTCTTGTTACAGGAGCGCAGTTAGAAGCAAGTGTTGGGAAGGTAAAGTATGGTTTATCCAGGATGGTTGCAATCTCTTTACCCTCATCAATTGCACGACCACCACCAACAAGGAAGAGCATATCAGCAGCAATAACCTCAGGCATTGCTGCAATTCTCTTGGAATTTGCGTGCGTAGAGTTAGTGCCGTAAGAAATCCAAGAAGAGATAGAAACCTCAGAATCCGCAAGTGCAGCCTCAAGCTTTGGGCGTGCCTTCTCCATTGCAGTTGGTCCACCAATGACTACGGCATTTTTGCCAAAGCGCTTAACAATATGCAGTACCGACTTATAAGCATCAACACCAATGGTGTATGAAGGCAGATACTCCGTAAATGTTCCGCGAGATTCCATCTTTTCCATAGAGTCCTCCAAAACCTATCTCAGAAAAGCGAGAATATAACTTTAACTGAACTAGTTATGTTTTTGCAGCATAAATCCTTGAACTAGTGTGTCTTCCGCCTCTTTGTAGGCTGACGAGAAAAACTCAGTATCAAGCATTTGATACTGCGGGCAGCTCACACTATTCTGGCGATTCTCCTCTGCAATGCGCTGTATAACCTGAAGTGTTTGCTCAACATCTGAATGCGTAAACCCATACTGTGGATGAGCAGCAGCAACTGCAAAGAGCTCATCAGATGCTTCTGGCAGGCGATTCATAACAAGCGAGCGCCCGTAAACATCAAAATCTGCTTGCTTACGAATACGTGCATCTTCTCCTGTCGGAATATGATGAGCACGCAAAAATGCCCGTGTATGAGCGTTATACACGTGGTCGCAAACAAGGTGACACCAAATGCCCACGATAAACTCTCTAAGCTGGCGCTGATCTACTAAGCTGCGCTGCTCAGGTGAACAATACGATACATTTGGCTGAATAAAGTCAGTCTGTAGTAGATACTCTGCTGGGTTAAGGCCACCCATAAAATTACGCTGATAGCGCCTGTAACTTGGAATAGGCAAACTTCCTGGGTATGACTGATGGCTTCGACCGTACCTCACCTTGTGAGAATAGTCTGGAACCATAAAGCCAATGTGCACATCAGGAGCAACGTTTCCAAGCAGAAATGCATCAGGGTAGTGAATATCTACACCCAAGCAACCGGCTCCTTTCTCAAGGAGCCGGTCAGCATGAGCAATATGTACGTTCCAACTTGGCACTACAATTACCTGCTTATCCGCGAATTTCTCCGCCGGTAGAACGAAGAACCTTCTCCACAAGCTTTGTGTGGGTCTTCTCGACCTCTTCTGAAGTAAGCGTTCTGTCGTCTGCGCGATACGTGAGCGAGAAGGCCATGGACTTCTTACCCTCACCAACACGCAGCGGATCGCGGTACACGTCAAAGAGTCTGATGTCGCAGAGGAGCTTGCCACCAGCAGACTTCAAACGCTGAACCAACTGCTCAGCAGTAATGCTCTCATCAACAACAATTGCCAGGTCAATGGAGATACCTGGGTAAGTTGGAGGCTCCACAATAGGAAGGTCTTTCTGAGAAAGACGCAAAAGTGAAGCCACAGAAATCTCAAAGGCAATGACTGGAACCTCAATGTCAAAGTTCTGGAGCGACAAAGGATGAATGTTTCCAACCCAACCGATTGTCTCGCTACCTGCAAGAATCTCAGCAGCGCGACCAGGCTGCAGCCAACCGTATTGCTCTGGCTCAGCTACACGGAAACGAACCTTAGGGATGCGAAGTGCCTCAAGCAAGCCCTCAACAATACCCTTGGCGTCAAAGAAATCGTAGGCTGGATACTTAGCATTCCAAGCGTCATCTGCTGGACGACCAACCAATACGCCACAGACATAGCTTGGCTCATCTGGCTGGCTCTTATCCTTATGTCCAAAGAGCACGCGGCCCAGCTCATACATGGCAATATTAGAGACACCGTGAGCAAGGTTATATGCAATAGAGCGCAGAAGACCTGGAACAATGGAGCGACGCATCTCAGACTGGTCAGCAACAAGTGGGCTCATAACCTTTACAGGCACGCCTCTTCCCTCTTCGCTCATGCCAAGCTTAGAGAGGTCATCTGGACTTGCAAACAGATACGACTTTGTCTCGTTGAGGCCAAGAGAGCGCAGCGTACGGCCAATCTTTCTAATCTGACGCTGATCTGAGGTCAAACCGCCTGCGTGGTTTCTAGCAGCAGGAAGTGTTGCCTCAATATCACCTTCACCCCACAGGCGAACAATCTCCTCAATAAGGTCAACCTCACGCGTAAGGTCTGGGCGGTTTGTAGGAGCAATAACGCTCAGCTCTCCGTTGTCTGCTGGAGCAACCTTGCAGCCAAGACGCGTAAGGCGAGAAACCATAAACTCTTCTGGGATCTGAGCACCTGCAAGTGCGCAGACGCGCTCAGGGCGAAGCGTAATAGTTACTGCCTCTTTTACCTTTGGATACACATCAACAATACCTGGGCAAACCTCAGCACCACAGCACTCTTCAAAGAGAGCTGCTGCAATATCTGCAACAGATGCGCAACCGTTTGGATCCACAAGACGCTCGTAGCGAATAGAAGCCTCGCTCATCAAATCAAGGTTTCTGCTGGTACGACTAATGTGGCCATTATCAAAGACAGCGGATTCCAAAAGGACATCAACGGTATTCTCGGTAATCTCAGAGTCAAGACCACCCATAACACCAGCAAGTGCAATAGGAGTCTTACTGTTATCTGTGATGACCGTCATATCAGACGTGAGCTCGCGGTCTTCTCCGTCAAGCGTCACAATGTGCTCACCGTCTTCTGCAGCACGAACCACAATGTGGTACTTACCATCTTCCTTGGTAAGTTTTCCGAGGTCAAAAGCATGCAGAGGCTGGCCGGTCAAGTACATCACGTAGTTAGTAACATCAACAACGTTGTTGATTGAGCGGCCACCACAAGCCGTAACGCGACGAGCAAGCCACTCAGGGCTTGGGCCAATCTTGACGTTTCGAACCACGCGAGCAGTGTACCTTGAGCAGAGCTCAGGATCAGCAATGGTAACATCAACCTGCTCAGATGTATCTGCGCCAGACTCAGACGTAACACGTGGAAGCTCAATATGGGTGTCAGTGTCATACATTGCAGAAACCTCAACAGCCATACCAGTCATAGAAAGGCAGTCGGGGCGGTTAGGGGTAATCTCGCAATCAAGAACTACATCAGACATGCCCAGGTAATCGGTAAGAGGTACACCAATTGGAGCATCCTCGGGAAGAATCATAATGCCGCTCTGGTCATCGCCAAGACCAAGCTCTCGAGAAGAGCAGTTCATGCCGCAAGACTCAACGCCACGCAGCTTGGACTTTTTAATCTTGAAGTCTCCAGGAAGCACTGCGCCAATCATTGCCGTAACAATGTGGTCTCCCTGATTAAAGTTCTGAGCACCACAAACAATCTGTAGAGGAACAGGATTTCCGTCCTTATCCACATTGTTGTTGCCCACGTCAACTAGGGTGACGTACATGTGATCAGAATCAGGATGAGGCTCTTTGCTTACAACCTGAGCAGTAACAACATAGTCAAGGTTAGCGCCAACACGCTCTACCGCTTCAACCTCAGTACCAGTGCGCACAAACTCGCGCTCAAGGTCTTTTGGATCCTGAGGAAGATCAACGAGCGTCTTCAGCCATTCATAAGATACACGCATGTGATTGCCTTTCTAGTAAGACGCCGATGATTAGAACTGACGCAGAACTCTCTGGTCACCAGAGATGAGCATGCGCAGGTCAGGAAGGTCATAACGAAGCGCTGCAACACGCTCAACACCAATGCCAAAGGCAAAGCCTGTGTACTTCTCGGAATCAATACCGCAGTACTTGAAGACATTAGGGTCAACCATGCCGCAACCAAGAATCTCAAGCCAGCCCGTGTTCTTGCAGAAACGGCAGCCCTCACCGTGGCAAACACCACAAGAAACGTCTACCTCGCAGCTTGGCTCGGTGAATGGGAAGAAGTGAGGACGATAGCGGGTAGCGCGGTCCTTACCAAAGATCTCACGAGTAAAGTGGTCAAGGGTGCCCTTGAGGTCACCAAAGGTGATTCCCTCATCAACAACAAGGCCTTCCATCTGCGTAAACTGTGGCAGGTGGTTAGCGTCTGCTGTGTCAGGACGGAATACCGTACCAGGGCAAATCATGTAAATAGGAGGCTCTTTTGTCTCCATGGTATGTACCTGTACGCCAGAAGTCTGCGTACGAAGAAGCACGTCGGACTCGCCCAGTACGTGCGATTCTTTACCTTCTGGCGCGTTGTCTACTACGTAGAACGTATCCTTACCAGAGCGGCTTGGGTGATCTTCAGGAGCGTTCAGCGCTGTGAAGTTGTAGTAGGTAGTCTCAACATAAGGGCCTGTCTCAATGGTGTAGCCCATGCTGATAAAGATGTCTTCCATCTCCTCACGTACCTGCTCAATGAGGTGCTGAGTACCAGGGCTCAGACGACGACCTGGAAGGGTAATATCAGTTGCCTCAGCATTAAGCTGAGCCTCAAGGGCTTCTCGCTTTAAGGCAAGCTGACGCTCGCGAATAGCGGTCTCAACGTTAGCACGAACGGTATTTGCAAGCTGACCCATTTGAGGGCGCTGATCTGCGGGAACCTGACCCATCATACGCATAATTGCGGTAAGAGAGCCCTTCTTTCCCATTGATGCAACGCGCACCTTCTCAAGTGCTTCAAGGTTTGTTGCCTTAGCAATTCCTTCAAGTACTTGCTCGCGAATTGCCGAGAGTTCCTCAGACATTCCCATGTAATTACCCTTTCAATAGAAAACCGTCCCTGAGCATATGCCCAAGGACGGAAAATTTCCGCGGTACCACCTCGGTTGATTGCACAGTTTTCTCTCTGTGCAATCCACTTAAAAGCCTAGTTTCGTTAGGCGGACGACTTCCCTACTGAGCAGAAACTGCCGTTCAAGTTGTAGCTCGGGAGTGAACTCTACCAGCGCTGTGCAGGTGTTTCTCAACCACGAACACCCTCTCTGTTCACAACGTGCTCCGGCAGACCTCTCCGTCAACGCACTTTGTTCAGAGTATCACACTGTGCGAGTTTTGAGCAGCAGCACAACCCTTTTTACCAGAAAGATAAACAAAAGCGTAACAACCGCGAGAAGAACGATGGTTCCTCCAGGTTTAAGGCCAAGCTCATAGGAGACAACAAGTCCACCAAGTGAGGTCAGCATACCCACCGTGCTTGCATACAAACAACATTGCTTCCAGCTGCGGGAAATCTGCAAAGCACAGGCAACAGGAACTACCATCATGGATGAAACAATAAGTGAGCCAACTGTTCTTGCTGCTACAGCAACCACCAAAGCTACTGCGATAACAAAGCCAAAGTTAATAAGACTTACGGGCACGCCAACACAACGGGCATGACGCTCATCAAAAGACATCAAAAAGAGTTCTTTTCTAAGGAAGAAGCAGAATGCGACTGCAAGCACACTGATGACCACAATCATCTGAACTTCTTGCTCACTTACCGTGAGAATAGAGCCAAACATAAAGCTGTTGAAGCTTGATGAGTTGGGAACAAAACCAGACAAAACGCCCGCTAGACCAATACCAGCTGCCATCACAATAGCGACTGCAAGCTCTGACTGGTCTTTGAAGTGACGACGCACTCCCTCAACACAAAGCGCACCACCCAAACAAGCGGCAATTGCTCCGGCAACAGGATTAATACCTGCAATCATGCCTCCTGCAACACCTGCAAGAGAGGTATGTGAGAGAGCGTCGCCAATCATAGAAAGGCGCTTCAATACAACCGTAACGCCTACCAGCGGAATAATTGCTCCCAGAAGAATTCCCACAAGAATTCCTCGCTGCATAAATACGTATTCAAACATTTATGCCCTCCTCTCGTACGAGTCTTGGGCATCTTGAACAACGTCGGACGCAGGACCAAGGGACTCCGTTAAAGCAAAATCATCTAATTTTCCGCGATTGTGGTCGTGGACATGATGAGAGTCAAGGTCACAGTGAGCTCCATGAACTGCACAGTGATCATGACCGTGACCCCTACCTGCAATTTCTGTAGCTTTGTGGTCAGCAACTTCAACAACTCGACAAGCCAGCGCATCAAGAGCTGCAAGATCATGCGTAACAATAAGTACCGCAAGATCTCGAGCTGCATGGGCTTCTCGCACTAGGCTATAGAAATGATTGCGACTCTCTTTATCAAGACCAGTTGTAGGCTCGTCCAGGATAAGTAGTGATGGGTTTCCTACCAGCGCGCAGGCAAGGCGAACTCTCTGGAGCTGTCCTCCAGAGAGTTCCCTAATAATACGCGTGGAAAAGTCAGTCATACCTACAAGGTCAAGTGCCTCAAGCGTGCGCTCGCGACGCTCTTTTGCGCTCATCTTTACCTTTTTGGCACGAGCATACTGACTTGCATCTACTAGCTCGACGACGCTTGCAGGAAAGCGATTAACCGATTCTGAAGGCAGCTGTGGGACATAGCCTACACGCTCCCAGTCTTTAAACCGAGTCGAGGACGTTCCAAAAAGAAGTGACTTACCACTTGTAGGTTCAAGCTCACCCACCACAATACGAGAGAGCGTAGATTTACCTGCGCCGTTATCACCAATAAGCGCGCAAATCTCACCTTGATGAACGTCTAAATTTACATCGCTTAAGACACGCGTCTTCTTGTAAGAAAAACTCACGTCTTGAAGCGAAACGGCTATCTGACTTTCCTGCAACACGTCCTCCAAACATCCAGCCTAAGCTGGCAACACACTATGCGAGAGCGCCCTCAAGAGCCTTGAGGTTCTCGCGCATAACAGAGAGGTAATCCTCGCCTGCCTTGAGCTCCTCGTCAGTAAGACCCTCAAGTGGGTTGAGCTCTTCAACACGAGCTCCTGTTGCTTCAGCAATTGCCTGAGCAACCTTAGGGCTTACCAGTTCCTCCGTAAAAATAACCTTTACATTATGCTCTTTTACGAACTCCGTAATCTCTTTCATTTCCTGAGCATTTGGCTCTGCATCTGCCTCAACACCCTCAATAGGCATCTGAGTGAGACCATAAGCCTCGCACAAATAACCAAATGCCTGGTGAGAAACAACGATGGTCTTGTTAGGTAGTGAATCCAGACCCTTGTGGAACTCATTATCAAGCGTATCAAAGTCTGCATTTGCTTTATCAAGATTGGCAGCATACTCTGACTTGTGCTCAGAGTCCTTCTCGGAAAGCGCATCACAAATATTCTTCATCTGAATCTTTGCATTCAGAGGGCTCAGCCAAACGTGAGGGTCAGTTCCGCCATGATCGTGATCGTGATCATGGTCGTCTTTCTTCTCCTCATGATCGTGATCATCGTCCTCTTCAAGCTCAAGAAGTTTAACGTCTTTGCTGGTCTCAACTGCTGTAAGTTTTGTGCCAGAACCAAGTCCATCAAGTACGTCCTTGACCCAGTGCTCCATACCAGCACCGTTGTAAATCAAGAAGTCTGCTTCCTGGATAGTCTTCATATCCTTGCTGGATGGCTCCCAATCATGTGGCTCAGTACCTGCTGGAACGAGGCATGTTACCTCAGCGTGATCGCCAGCGATGCGCTTTGCAAAATCATACATAGGATAAAAACTTGCAACGATGTTGAGCTTTTTCTGGTCCTTGTTATCTCCAGCAGCGCCTTCTTGCTTTTGAGCAGCTGGCTTGCAGCCAGCGAGGATAGCGCTCACACCAAAAGCAGAAGCTGCAAGTGCGCTACGACGAGAAACAGTTGGATTCAAATTCATGTTACATCTCCCAAAACTATAAAAACCAATACGGTGTAGTGCCACATTCAACAAACAAAATTGCGCGATTACCATTACTACCAAGCATAAAAACATGGCGAGAAACCCGTGTTTCTCGTTACTTCATTGCCTTTCTACTCACTTCTCATCATCTGAACATGCATTCATACTTCCCCTTTAGCACGAAAGCGGGCTGTCATCCGACAGTCCGCTTTCTAAAAGTTAGCCTTAGTATACATATTCCAATTCAAGTCAACGATAAATTTTTTATCTTTTCCGCAAACGGAACTGGAATAAACAGGTTAACTGTTTTATCTCTTGCTAACCTACTGATCTTTCTCCGCATACGGAGTAATAATCAGATCTCCACTATTATACTCACCCAAATAAACCTCTGAAGCAGACTTATAACCTTGATGCTCAAGTTCTCTTTCAAGCCAATTCTCTTCCAGGTCCAGCGTCTCAAGAATGTTTGTCTGAACTTGTCCGTCAGTAATAAGCGGGAATCTAACGTTCTCTTCTCCTTTTTTAACAATAATCAACTGTCCATTTTGCTCAAGAATGGCACGCTTAACGTCTGAGATATAATTCACTCCTGCCTGGCGAAGCTTCAGCGACACATCGTAGGCAGTGAGACCCATAGACCTACAGTTGTCTACAAGCAGCTTGCCCTTATCAATAACAATAACAGGACGTCCGTCAATCAACTGCTTGACCAGCATATTGTTTGTTCTCAACCATTTGAGAACCATAACAATAATGAGCCAAATTAGCAGGACAAGGGTGAACTGCAAAATGGTAATTGAACTGTTGTAGATCATGCCGCCAACAATGCCGCCAAGTACAAAGTTTTGAACCTGGTCAATTGCTGCAGTTGGTGCTAGGTTTCCTTTTCCGCTGACGTTAATTGCCAGAACAAGCGAGAAAAGACCGATGCACAATTTAATGGCAACTTCTAAATAAAAGTTCATCGATCTACTCCTCTATAT
>JABZGY010000035.1:0-10441 GCA_015259155.1 Atopobium sp.
GGTATTTTCAGCGTCATGTATACGTCTTTTTGACAGATTATCTGACTTAGGTGTGTTTTGAACTGCCTCCTATTTCTCGTGTCAAAGAAATGGGAGTCAGTTCAAAGCCGCGTGAAAACGCGGCTTTGTTTCTTTGTGCGATGTCGTTGAAGCTGCAGTTGTTCTGGCTTAGTATCCCTGCTTAGAGGCTGGAATCTTTGCGTCAGCAATGGCGCTCAAAAATGTCTGGGCGTCACGGCAAGCCATAAGCTCCTCAGGAAAATCAACCTCTTCAAGCAGCTTAATAACAGAATGTGCGTCAGCAATGCGGGTTGCAATGTGAGCATCTGAGCCAAAAGAAATCTTGCATCCCAGTTCAGCGCAGGTCTCTGCAATCACACGACAACGCTCAATAGCAACCTCACGCTGGCCTTCGTCGTGTGTGGCTTCGTTCATCTCGATGAGCTTACCGCGATCGCGACACTCTCTGACAAGTGTGGGAACATCAAAATCTAAACCACTGCGTCCAAGGTGGCCAAGAATTAAAACATGTGGATTATCCAGCGCATTCACGTACATTTGGGTAATTTGCTTCTGCGAGGCGCCAGCAGCCCACTGCTTGCTATGAATACTAGCAACCGCATAATCGCAGGTACCCAGGATGTGCTCGCCAAGAATATGAGGCTGACGGAGTTTATCGCCATTAATGCCCTGATCAAACGTAATGTCGTAGGCAAACAGGTTACCCTCAAGGTCAACAATATCAACCTCAGCGCCGTGAAGCAGCCTGACGCCGTACCAGGTTTCTGGCCAGATAGCGGTGTTCATAAAGAACTGGAAATTCTTAATGGTCTGCTGGTCATACAGCATGGACGAGAAGTGGTCGGTGATTCCAAGTAGCTCATAGTCACGCTCAGAAGCTGCGCGAACGTTCTCCTCAATGGTTGAATAGGCGTGCCTCGAGTACAAGCTATGAGTATGAACGTCGCAAGTAATGCGCATGACGTGCTCCTTTGAATCTCAATCGACAACTCTAGTTAATCATGGCCGCCATCATGAGGCAACCCTGGCGAGAAGATCGGTCTTCTCGCTACCTGCGCGTACTACAGCTCAATGCTCAACTCAACGGGGCAGTGGTCGCTGCCGTAGACCTCGCTCAAAATAGATGCGCTTTTGACCTGCTCAGCAATACGATCGGAGACCAAGAAGTAGTCGATGCGCCAGCCAGCGTTGTTCTTGCGCGCGTTGAAGCGGTAGCTCCACCAGCTGTAAGCGCCGGTCATGTCGGGATGGCGATACCTAAATGTATCGGTAAAGCCTGCGTCCAACAGCTTGGTAAAGCTCTCGCGCTCCTCATCAGAGAAGCCTGCGTTTTGCCTGTTAGACGATGGGTTCTTAAGGTCAATCTCGTTGTGTGCAACGTTAAAATCACCGCAGGTAATTACTGGTTTTTGCTCAGACAGCTCAGCCAAAAACTCACGATAGCGCTGATCCCACTCAAGACGCTCATCCAAGCGCGCAAGCTGGTCTTTTGAGTTTGGCGTGTACACGCACACAAACCAGAACTTCTCAAACTCCAGCGCACATACGCGACCCTCATCGTCAGCAACAGGGCACCCAATCTGGCGAATCACCTGCAGAGGGGTTTCTCGCGAGAAAACCGCTGTGCCCGAATAGCCTTTTCTTTCTGCGTAGTTCCAGGTTTGAACGTAGCCGGGAAAATCCAGCTCAACCTGGCCTTCTTGCAGTTTAGTCTCTTGAAGCGCAAATACATCAGCGTTTATGGTTTCAAAAATTTCCGTGAACGAAGGCTCTTTTTTGAGCACGGCGCGCAGGCCGTTGACGTTCCAGGAAATCAGCTTGTACTCTTGAGTTTGGCTCATAACTCCTCTTTCATACTGTGACCTGGTAGTTTGGGTCGCAGTGGATTCGTATCACAGTAGCCGCGAGTGACGCGCGTTCCACGCTCCAGTTACGGCGCCAAGCGGTGCGTTTGCGGCAATAAACTTTCAATAAATCCATGGTATACGACTAGTAGCCACCAATACCGCTACAATAGAAACATTCATAGCTGGCAAGGAGGATTCATGCTTCGTCAAAGCTACAACACCTGGCAATGTGGAACTCACACTATCTCGTTGGCGCGTCCTAGGATTATGGGCGTTCTCAACGTCACTCCAGACTCGTTCTCTGATGGCGGAAAGAACTATGATCCAGATGCTGCAATTGCTCGTGGATTGCAGATGTTGGATGAGGGCGCTGACATCATTGACGTTGGGGGAGAGTCTACTCGCCCAGGTCACACGCCTGTTCTGCCTACAGAAGAGGCTGAGCGCGTAGTACCTGTGGTGCGCGCGTTGGTAGCTGCTGGAGCAATTGTCTCCATCGACACACGTCACGCCGAGGTAGCAAAGATGTGCGTCCGCCTTGGAGCATCCATCATCAATGACGTTTCCGGCTTCACCGATCCAGAAATGGTTGCCGTAGCTGCGGAGTCTGACTGCGGCTGCATTGTGATGCACTGGAATAAGGACGGCCTTGGTGCTCGTGTTGAGCGCAAGCAGGTTCAACTGGATGATATGCGCCCTTCTCGCCCTACTGGTAGCGCAGCTGCTCGAGCTGCAGCTACAGGAGCCGAGACACGCACGCTGAGCTCGCAGCGCCGTTTTACCTTGCCTGAAGAGGCACCTATCATGCGCCAGATTATGGGCTTTTTGGGCGACCAGGCTCGCGGTCTAATGCGCGCTGGCGTTTCCAAGGACCGCATCTGCATTGACCCAGGTCCGGGTTTTGATAAGTTTGCCGACGAGGACGTTGTTATTCAGCGTGCTACTCGCTCGATGGTTTCTATGGGATATCCGCTGCTCTGCGCCGTGTCCAGAAAGCGTTTTGTTGGCGCTGTTTCTGGCGTAGCCGAGGCTACCCAGCGCGATGCAGCTACGCATGCAATTTGCATTGCCGCAATCACTAACGGTGCCCGTATCCTGCGCGTTCACGATGTTGCGGGAACCGCTCAGGCCATCAACGCTTACTGGGCTATGACCGAGCGCGATCCTCGCCAGGGATTTGTGGCGCTTGGCTCCAACGTGGGTGACCGCGTGGGCTATCTGGCCCGCGCAACGCAGCTCATCGACGAGATTCCGCTGACCTGCGTTGTTTCTCTCAGCCACGCTTACGAAACTGAGCCTGCATACGGTATTGCTACACCCGTGGTAAATGCCGTTGCCGAGATTAGAACTGAGCTCCATCCGCTGGTGCTAATGGATAAGCTGCTTGAGGTTGAGAACGCTCTCAACCGCACGCGCAAGAAAGGCGAGGAGGGTCATGGACCTCGCACTATCGACTGTGACCTTCTGTGGGTTGAGGGCGAACAACACGCAGGTAAACACCTCACTCTGCCTCATCCACGCATGGGCGAGCGTGATTACGTGCTTGTTCCTATGGAAGACCTGATGCATGATCCGGTGCGCTTCTTCTCGCACGGCGGCGTGGAGATTGCCCCTCCTGACCAGCGTGTTGGTCACGTAACCGAGGACTTGGGAGCTATTACGTGGGAGTAGCACAAAAAGCTCTGGAGCTAGCACGAGGCGGTGCCCAAACGGGCGAGTTTGTGTACCGTGTCTCTGATGTGCAGGAATGTGCTGCATCTGGCCAAGACGACTGCTCCGAATCGGCTTGCGCGCCGGCATCAGCGCGCCCATCATCTGGCGAGAAACCCTTTGAGGTTGCAACTGTTGTGCGCCTAGGGGTCTCGATGCCCTATGTACCTGCAGTTCCATACGTTGTAGCGCTGGGACTTTGTCAGTTCTTGCGAGCCGCAGATGAGGGCTTTGGCATCTGTTGGCCTTACGATATCTGCTATAAAGACCAGGTAATTGTCTCAATTAAGGCTACTGCTGGCTATCAAGAGGGAATGTTTGCTGTGGTGAGCATCGCAGCAGATTCTGGGGAGCTGTGCTCAGCGTTTGACGTTGCGGACAACACAGAACTTCTCGCTAATAAGGTCTCTGAACTGGTGGTTCAGAGTGTAAGCGTGTGGGAGCAGCAGGTTAAACGCGCAAGGAGTTTTGCGGGACCCATCGCACTGATCTTGAGCGACTACTTTGATATGGTTCCTCTGCTTGGACAGCAGGTCAATAAGGTATATCCCAGCGGCAACGTTGCACTGACCGCTCGATTTGGCGGCATTGACGTGTGGGGTCATGCCATCCTTGTTGACCAGGACGGTAAAGAAATCCTTGTAAGTGAGGAAGAAGCTTCTGTAGTTCCAGCAGTTTAACCGCCGGTTTAACTGCTGGTTTATCTGCGGTAACGCGGTTGCGGCGTCAATTATTTGGCGGCCTGAGTGGACTGCTTCCAGATCAGATAAATGCCACGCATAGTAAGCTGCGGATCAACCACGTCAAAGACATCTGTTGCTTCGCTCACGGTGTTTGCCAGACCACCCGTTGCAATAACGGTTGCGCCCTCAATACCAGGCTCTTTAAGAGTCCTGGCAACTAGGCCTTCGGCCTGAGCGGCGGCGCCCACTACAATACCTGCCTGAACAGCGCTTTCTGTGGTGTTACCCAAGACAGTCTCGGGAGCCTTGATGGGAATGCTAGAAAGCTTGGCAGCGCGCGCAAACAGAGCGTTTGCAGAGATCATAATACCTGGTGAAATAGCGCCTCCGCGGAATACGCCGTCCTTATCAACAACGTCCAAATTGGTTGCGGTGCCAAAATCAACCACAATAACGGGATAGCCATAGCGCTCAGTTGCGGCAACGGAATTTGCCACGCGGTCGGCACCCACAAGCTCGGGGTGGGGGATATTGAAGCGAATCTTATCCGTGGAAAGCGCGTTAATGCGGGTCAGAGGCTTGTTAAGCAGCAGCTCAAAGCAGCGCTGCCAGGCACGTGTGATAACAGGAACCACGCACGAGAGTCCGCCTGCCTCAACGTCGTCTAAGCTCAGTCCATCTTTCTGGAAGAACGTGAACAGACGGCCGTGCAGAATATCGGAGGTGTCGCTTTGATCGGTAGGCATTCTCCAGCCGCGCACCATAGTGCCTTCGCTGTCAAATAAACCAATGGCAGTTTGCGTGTTACCCACATCAATCGATAAAAACATTATGCCTCCGAGGGCTGTAGACCAGCTTTTTATGACGTATTGGATTTTAGCCCATTGGGCGTATCTTTAAAGTTGTCGTGAGTAAGAAAAAGTTGTTTCGCAGTTGTCGCATAGTTGCCACACAGTGTGTCGCACACAAGAATTATCTGCACAAAATGTGAATTTCTCGCCAACTAGTTCTAGCAACAGAAGGGTTGTTCTGCTATACTTTTTCAGCTTATTGTCTTGATTGAGCACGTGCTCATAAAGACACCCCCTGCTCTGGTCGGAAACCAGGGCCGATGTAAGGAGTCCTGCATGAAGCAAGGTATTCATCCAGAGTACGTAGAGTGCACCGTTCGTTGCACCTGCGGAAACACCTGGACCACACACGCAACTGTTCCAGAGATGCGTCTTGACCTCTGCGACAAGTGCCACCCATTCTATACGGGTCAGCAGAAGCTTGTCGACACTGGTGGACGTGTCCAGCGCTTCGCCGATAAGTTCGGTGGCGCAGCAAACGCTGCTCTCGAGGCTGCTAAGGCTGCCAAGGAGGCAAAGGCTGCTAAGGCTGCTGAGCAGGAGGCTGCTCGTAAGGCTGCTGCTGAGGCTAAGGCTGCTGAGAAGGCAAAGCGTGCTGCTGAGTTTGCAAAGAACGCACCAGTCGCAGAGCCAGAGGCTGAGGCCGAGGCCGAGGCACCTGCAACCGAAGAGGCTGCAGAGTAGCAGGTATTTGCTCGCGCAAAGACCGCAAAGTACAGAATCGGGGTGGCTTCGGCTGCCCCGTTTTTGTTTGGCGAGAAACCCTCTCAACTCAGAGGGTATACTTGAAAGTGAAAAATCTGCCGTCGGAGGACGAATGGAATCACTGTATACAAAGTATCGCCCGCAAACGTTTGAGCAGGTAGTTGGTCAGAAGCATGTGGTCGGCACCCTTGAGCGAGCGGTCTTGGAGCAAAAGCTTAGCCACGCATACCTGTTCTGTGGACCTCGCGGCACAGGTAAGACCACTATGGCTCGTTTGCTGGCAAAGGCCATCCTCTGTCACGAGGCTCCTGGCCATCTGCCCGACGGCACTTGTGAGGACTGTCAGCTGATTGCTGCCGGTCAGCATCCAGATGTCTTTGAGATTGACGCTGCCTCTAACACCGGTGTTGATAACGTGCGAGAAGAGATTATTTCTCGCGCTAGCTACGCTCCCGTGCGTGGCAAGGGCAAGGTTTATATTATCGACGAGGTACATATGCTTACCTCGGCGGCGTTTAATGCCCTGCTTAAGACGCTGGAGGAGCCTCCTTCACACGTGACATTTATCATGTGTACCACCGATCCTCAGAAAATTCTTGCAACCATTCTGTCCCGCGTGCAGCGCTTTGATTTCCGCTCCATTGCTGCTGACGAGATGGCAGAACACCTGGTCAACGTCTGCAAAAATGAGGGCTTTACCTTCGAAGACGCAGCTATTGATCTTATTGTTCGTCATGCGCGCGGTGGCATGCGTGACGCCCTCTCTTCTCTTGAGCAGCTCTCCGTTTATGGCGGCGGAGTCATTTCTGAGCAGACAGTTCGAGACGTTTTGGGTCAGTCGTCCGGCTCTCTTATTAACAATGCTGCGATGGCTCTGGCTCAGCGAGACATTTCTTCGCTCTTTACCACGGTAAATACGCTGTTTGAAGGCGGCAAAGATCTGCTGCAGTTCACTCGTGAGCTTGCCGTCCACGTAAGAGATCTCTACATTGCCGCAGCTGTAGGCGTTGATTCTCCAGCGCTGGCAAATTCTACCGCTTCGACCGAGCAGCTTACTAAAGAAGTTCAGGCATTTGGTTCGGTTGATAGGCTCTCCAGAGTTCTGACTGTTCTGGGCGACGCCGCAAATCAGATGCGCACCGCCGTTAACCAGCGACTTGTCCTGGAGATTGCGTTTACCAAGCTGGCGCGCCCTAACACGGAGCTTTCTTTGGAAGCGCTGGCCGATAGGGTAGCAGTTCTTGAGCAGCAGCTAGCAAGCGGTGTTGTTGCGGCTCCTGCTGGCGAGAAACCCGCAGCTCCCGCACCCGCTCCTGTACCGCAGCCGGCTCCGGTTGCCGTACCTGCTCCCGTTCCTGTGCCCGCACCAGCGGCAGCTTCGGCGCCCACGCCACAGGCGGCTCCCGCTCCAGTTGCAACCCCAGCGCCAGCTCCAACTCCGGCTCCTGCACCAGCACCCGCAACCGCAACCGCACCAGCTCCGCAACCAGCGCCTGCACCACAACCTGCGCCTGCGCCTGCTCCAAAGGAAGTTGACCAGGCAGACGCACTTCTCGTCAGACAGTGGAAAGAAGTCGGCAAGGTTTGTGCGTCTAAGAACGCTGCTCATGCAGCACTACTGGTCAGTTCAACTCTTGAGTCCGACGACGGCTCTGAGCTGGTAGTTACGCTTCCCAAGGGCTCCTCGTTTGCAATGAGGATGCTTAGTGCGCCAGCAGTTTCCGAGTTTGTAAAAGAGTGCGTTGCCCAGGTCATGGGCCCGCGTCGCATCAAATATGTTGAGTCAAGCCTTGCCGCAACGGCAATCTCGCGAGAGAAACGCGCAGCTCAGATGCCGGCTCCAGCTCCTGCACCCGCGCCCGCAATTCCAGTGGCTCCTGCTGCGCCCGTCGCACCAGCTCCTGAGCCAGTTGCGCAGCCCGCTCCTGCCGCTGTTCCCGCTCAGATACCTGCGCCTGCTCCAGCACCTGCAGCTCCCGTTGCACCAGCGTCAGAGGCGTCATATCCAATGCCTTGGGATGAGCCTGCGTCTGGCAGTGCGCCTACTAAGGCTCTCGACTACGATCAGGTGCCTTACAGCGATGACGATGTGGCTGCAGTTTTGGACAACTCTGTTGAAGGCGCTGTTCCAGCTCCAGTTGCGCCAGCACCAGCGGCTTCAGTTGCACCTGCGCCTGCTCCAGCACCAGCGGCTCCAGTTGCACCCGCACCAGCGCCTGCACCTGCAGCGCCTGCACCTGCAGCGCCTGAACCCGAACCAGTTCCGGCTCCAAAGCCTGCTCCAGTTCCAGCCTCGCCAGAGGACATCGCTGCTCGTTCAGCGCTTCCACCAGAGCTCAACAGCGTGGCAGATATGCTTGAAAAGGTATTTGGACCAGCGGTTTCTTTGTCGGTAGAGAAGAAGCTGGATGCCGAAACTCCCGTAGACCCAGCAAACAACTAGAACTTCTCGCGATATTCTCGCGATATGACGCTTTGGTGCATGGATCCTCATGCGCCAGCGCAAAAAGCGCAACTTGTCTAAAATAGATACGACGATAGGAGAACATATGGCACGTGGTGGATTTAACATGGGCGGCATGAACCGCAATCAGATGATGGCTCAGGCTCGCAAAATGCAGGAGCAACTGCTGGAGGCTCAGCAGAAGGCTTCTCTTATGCAGGCAACTGCAAGCGCTGGTGGCGGCGCTGTTAAGGTAACCGCATCCGGCGACTTGCGCTTGACCAACATCACCATTGATCCTGAGGCAATTGATCCTGAGGATATCGAGATGCTCCAGGACATGATTCTGGCTGCTGTAAATGATGCTCTTGAGTCCGCTGAGTCTCAGGCATCTGCCCAGATGAGCGCAGTAACTGGTGGACTGAATATCCCAGGACTGTTCTAATCCATGGCGTTTGATACCACAAATGATGGTCGCGCGCTGCAGCGCTTGCTTGACGAGTTAGGCCGACTACCAGGCATTGGTCCAAAGTCTGCTCAACGCATTGCCTACCATCTTCTAGAGGTTGATTCCGAGGAGGCTCGCCGTTTGGCGCAGGCTATCTTGGAGCTTAAGCAGCAGGTGCATTTTTGCCCTATCTGTTTCAACTACGCAACGCGTGACGAATGCGACATCTGCCTGGATTCTTCCAGAGATCGCAGCAAAATCTGCGTGGTCTCCGAGCCTAAGGATGTCTCGGCAATCGAGCGTACCGGTGCGTTTCACGGCCTTTACCACGTTCTGGGCGGCGTAATCTCGCCTATGGACAAGATTGGTCCTGAGCAGCTCCACGTACGCGAGCTGCTGTCCCGCTTGGCCGACGGCACCGTTACCGAGGTAGTTCTGGCAACCAATCCGGACGTTGAGGGAGAAACAACCGCAACGTACCTCTCCAGAACTATCAATCCGCTTGGAATGACGGTTACCCGACTGGCAAGTGGACTTCCCGTAGGCGGAGACCTTGAGTACGCAGATGAGGTAACATTGGGACGTGCAATTGAAGCACGTCGGGAGGTTTAAGCATGGCAAACCACATGAGAACAAGTTCATCTGGCGAGAAGACCCCTGAGGCTTCATCGGTTGACTTGAAGAATATTTCGACGCTTCGTGCAGGTCAGGGCGCACAAATTCCTCAGAGCCCGCGACAGGCCGATAACGCTCCTGAACCTCCAAATAGAAAATCGGTCATCATCTTGGTGGTCGCAGCTATTGTTGCGCTTACTGCTCTGTTCTTTATTGTGCGCTGCGCTACAAGCACTAAGAGTGAATCGGCAAGCCAGCAGCCAAAGCAGACCCAGTCCGCTTACGCTGACGAGAAACAGCAAGACGAGCAGGCAGTTGACGGCTCAGTTACCTTCCACGGTATGAAGTACTCTCTGGAGAAGCAAAGCGACGGCAAAACTGCCGTTGTTCGCACCAGTGACTCGGGAACTAAGAGCGTTCTGTTTGAGGTTGAGGGAACTCCTACCAGCCTGATTCTTTTTAACGACACCATTTTGGTTCCAGAGAATCGCGATTCTGGCTGGGATGTTGTGGCTTGTGCTTTGGTAGACGGCTCGCTTCCAACCCTTATTGCCGATAAGGACGGCAAGGCTGTTGGTGGAAACGGAACTATCACTGCAGCTACGCTTGACGGAACTACACTTAAGGTAACCGATTCCACCGGAAATACCACCAGCGTTGCTCTTCAGTAAAAGCAACGCGAAGAAATTGTGGATTTCCAGTGGGCGTTCATGTTTCTGACCTGCGGTTATTCTCGCCAAGTGGTTATTTTCAAGAAAATTTTTAAATTCGTTGGAAATAACGCTAGACAAGAATAAAAGTTCCCTGTATTATTTCAATTCGCAACAAGGCGTCCGGGGTATTAGCTCAGCTGGTTAGAGCGCCGGCCTGTCACGTCGGAGGTCGCGGGTTCGAGCCCCGCATATCCCGCCATTGCATGTTCAAGCCCTCTTCGGAGGGCTTTTTCATTACCAAAAAAGTCCAGCATAAAAGATTTAAATTACATCTTTAATTTATTGAAACCAAGTCAGAAAATAGAGCATTGTGTGATATCTTTACATCAGAATGTGTCTAAGTGCTTCTGCTACAGAAACATTTAAAAGCAGAGGTAAAGTGAGGTGGATTGTGCGGAATCAGAA
>JABZGY010000036.1:0-10431 GCA_015259155.1 Atopobium sp.
GTGATACTTCAACAGCAGTGGGCCTGAGAGACAGAGCATTTCTTGAGTTCTTATATGCAACAGGAGCTCGTATTTCTGAGGTAGCAACGCTTAAGCTTGAGCAGGTTGATTTACAAAATGGAACTGTACGTCTCTTTGGTAAAGGGTCTAAAGAGAGAATTGTTCCGTTGTATGAGTCTGCAATTGAGTGGCTTAAGAAGTACCTTAGGTCTTCTCGTCCTACGCTTTTGTTGAAAGATAAAGCGGGGCGCGCACATTCGGCTCTTTTTATTTCCGTAAGAGGAAATGACATGAGCGCGGATTCTTTGCGCAAGGTTTTTTCGTCGTATTTAGCGGCTGCAGGACTAGACAGCTCACTTTCTCCACATGCAATGAGGCATACGTACGCCACGGAGCTTCTTGGCGGTGGAGCAGACTTGCGTATTGTCCAGGAACTTTTAGGTCATGAGTCACTCTCGACTACGCAGGTGTATACGCATTTGTCAGTTGATAGGCTTAAAGAAGCAGCAAAGGCAGCTCATCCAAGATCAAAATAAACCGTGCTTTGTTACTGAAGATCTTGTGCTTGGAAGCTTAATGTATTTGCGCTGTATTTGTAGAGGTTATGGTCTAAATTCTTTATAGACGAAGCCCTTGTTTTCCTGTTATACTTTCAAAAGTTGTGTAGAAGCACAACATGCTGTTACCAAACAGCACAAAATCGCACGTACGACTACTTGTTTGCCGTGGTGCCTAACGCTAAGCCAGGTGTTGGGTGGTTTTAACAAGGCTTGAACTCGTACGGAGGAACAACCAATGGAGGTAAAAATGGCTGCAAAGATTACTATTCAGACTCTTCTGGATGCTGGTTGCCACTATGGTCACCAGACTCGTCGTTGGAACCCTAAGATGAAGCCATACATCTTTGGTGAGCGCAACGGTATTTACATTCTTGACCTTAAGCAGACCATGCTTGGCGCAGACGCTGCTTACACTTTCCTGAAGAATGTTGCATCTAAGGGTGGCCGCGTTCTTTTCGTCGGCACCAAGAAGCAGGCTCAGGAGCCAATCGCTACTGAGGCAGCTCGTGCAAACATGCCTTACATCAACCAGCGTTGGCTTGGTGGTATGCTTACCAACTTTGTCACCATGCGTTCCCGCATTAAGCGCCTTGAGGAGCTTGAGGCAATGGTAGAGGATGGCCGTATGGCAACTCTTCCTAAGAAGGAGCAGGCTCTTAAGAACAAGGAGCTTCTGAAGCTTCAGCTTAACCTCGGTGGCGTCCGTGATATGACTTCTCTTCCACAGGCTCTCTTTGTTGTTGATTCCAAGCGTGAAGAGAACGCAATCCGTGAGGCAAACCGTCTTCACATTCCAGTTGTCTCCCTGCTTGACACCAACTCTGATCCAGATGTTGTTGATTACGGCATTCCTGCAAATGACGATGCTATTCGTTCCATTTCTCTTATGTGCCAGCTTGCTGCAGACGCAATTCTTGCAGGTAGCGGCAAGGAGCAGATTTCTGCTGAAGAGATGGGCGCTGAGTCCGAGACCCCAGCTGCTGAGTAACTCTTAGCAACGGGTTAAATAATTTAGTTATTCAGTAGATTTTTGGGAGGAAAACATGGCAGAGATTACCGCAGCACTTGTTAAGCAGCTTCGTGATATGACCAGCTCTCCTATGATGGAGTGCAAGAAGGCACTCGTCGAGGCTGAGGGCGATATTGAGAAGGCAGTAGATATTCTTCGTACTATGGGCGTTGCTAAGGCAGTTAAGCGTGCTGGTCGTGACACCAACGAGGGTACCATTGCTACTTTCATCAGCCCAGACGGCAAGACTGGTGCAATCCTCGAGCTCTCCTGCGAGACTGACTTTGTTGGTACTAACCCACAGTTCACCGGCTTTGCTGGCGAGCTTGCTTCAGTTGTCGTTGAGAGCAATCCAGCTGACGTTGAGGAGCTCAAGGCTGCTAAGCTTGGCGATGAGACCGTTGACGAGGCAATCACCGATAAGATCCACAACATCGGCGAGAACATGCGTGTTCTTCGTTTCCAGCGTGTTGAGGCTGCAAACGGCGCTCTTGCTAGCTATATCCACCTTGGTGGTAAGCTTGCTGACATTGTTACCTTTGAGTTCAACAAGCCAGAGACCGCTGAGTCTCAGGACTTCAAGAACTTTGCACACGACGTTGCAATGCAGGTAGCTGCAGCTGCTCCAGTTGCTGCTCGCCGTGAGGATGTTCCACAGGACATCGTTGATCACGAGCTCTCCATCTATAAGGCACAGGCTGCTGAGTCCGGCAAGCCTGAGGCTATTCAGGAGAAGATGGCTTATGGTCGTCTCGAGAAGTACTACAAGGAGTATGTCCTTACTGAGCAGGCATTTGTTAAGGACCCAGATATGACCATTTCTGAGTACGCAAAGCTGCTCTCCAAGAAGGTTGACGACGAGGTTAAGATTGTCAGCTTCGTGCGTTTTGCTTTTGGTGAAGAGTAAGACTTTTTACTTCAATTATTTTGAGCCGGTTGTCTTCAACCGGCTCTTTTTTTTACCGCGATTCCTGCAAAACTTACGGTGTCGTTTGTTAAAATTATTACAACTATGGCAAACGGAGAGAGCGAGGAAGCTTTGTCTTCAGCTAAATACAAAAGAGTACTTTTAAAGCTTTCTGGTGAAGCATTGATGGGTGAGCAATCCTTTGGTATTGACCCTTCAATTCCAGAAATGCTTGCTAAAGAAATTAAGCCTGTCTGGGAGTCTGGCGTTCAGGTTGCCATTGTTGTTGGTGGTGGAAACATCTTTAGAGGCGTTTCTCAGGCAGCAGCTGGCATGGATCGTGCTCAAGGCGATAACATGGGCATGCTTGCAACAGTAATCAACGCTCTCTCGCTCCAGGATTGTTTTGAGCGCAATGGCATGGATTGCCGTGTTATGAGTGCAATTTCCATGGCTCAGGTTGCAGAGCCTTATATTCGCCGTCGTGCTATTAGGCACCTTGAGAAGGGCCGTATTGTCATCTTTGCGGCAGGTACCGGTAACCCTTACTTCACTACTGATACTGCTGCAGCTCTTCGCGCTTGCGAGATTGGTGCCGAGGCTCTGATGAAGGCAACAAAGGTAGATGGCATTTACGACTGCGATCCAGTTACTCATGCAGATGCCGTTAAGTATGACACTGTCACCTACAAAGATGTTCTCGCCAAAGAACTTAAGGTTATGGACGCTGCAGCAATTGCGCTGTGCAAAGACAATAAGATGCCAATTCTTGTATTTGACATGCAGTCTGAAGGCGTTTTCATGAAGGCAATTTCCGGAGAAGAAGTCGGTACCACTGTCGTTGAGGAGGACTAATGAGCGTTCATTCTGATAAAGCTAAGCAGTCTATGGAGAAGTGCATCGAGGCACTTAAGAATAACTTTGGCCGCGTCCGTACTGGTCGCGCAAATCCACACGCACTTGATCACATTAAGGTTGACTACTATGGCCAGCCAACCCCAATTTCTCAGCTTGCAGCTATCAAGGTTCCTGAGGCATCTATGCTGCTTGTTGAGCCATGGGATAAGACTGCTTTAAAGAGTATCGAGAAGGCCATTGAGACTTCTGACCTTGGTATTACTCCATCTAATGATGGCTCCGCTATCAGGCTTCCTTTCCCAATGCCAACTGAGGAGCGCCGTCGTGAGCTTGCTAAAGAGTGCTCTCAGATTGCTGAGGAGGCTCGCGTAGCTGTTCGTAACGTTCGTCGTGACGTTAACGGCAAGATTGAGCGCGATGAGGAGCTCTCTGAGGACGATCAGAAGCGCGAGAAGAACGGTATTCAGAAGCTGACCGATACCTATATTGCACAGATCGAGTCTCTTCTTAAGACCAAGACTTCAGAAATCATGGAGATTTAAGTGCAGTTTGATACAGACAAACTCGTCCAGTATTTCTCTGACGCACCAGAAGATATCAGTCTCTCTGATATCAATTTAGAAAGTATTCCGTCTCACGTTTCCATCATTATGGATGGAAACGGTAGATGGGCTACAGCTCGCGGACTTGATAGAACCGAAGGTCACAAAGCCGGTGTTCTTTCTTTGCGCGAGGCTGTTACTACAAGCGTGCGCCTTGGATTGGACGTTCTGTCGGTTTATGCGTTCTCTACAGAAAACTGGAAACGCCCTCAGCGTGAGGTTGACTTACTTATGCGTCTTTTTGCAGAGACGCTGCTCAAAGAGCTTCCGCTGTTCCATCAAGAAAACGTCAAGCTGCGTTTCTTTGGTGACCTTGATGCCTTGCCAGAAAAGACCCGCAAGACCTTCCAGCGCGGACTTGATGAGACCGCACAAAATACTGGTATGACGTTTGCGCTTGCGGTCAATTATGGCTCCCGCGCGGAGCTAACCAGAGCAGCTGTTCTTCTCGCCAACCAAATTGCTGAGGGTAGCGCGTCTGCTGACTCGGTGACTCCAGTAGACCTTGAGAAGAACCTCTATACGGCAGGACTTCCTGATCCAGACCTTTTGATTCGCACGTCAGGAGAGCTGAGGCTTTCTAACTATTTGTTGTGGCAGCTGGCTTACTCGGAGCTGTATGTTACGCAAACTTACTGGCCTGACTTCTCTAAGTGGGATTTTTTGCGCGCCATTAAGGACTATCAGAGTCGCGAGAGGCGATTCGGAGGAGTGAAATAGTGGTGGACAATACGCGCGATTCCAAAAAGCCTACTTCCAGGATTGATACTGACTCTCAGCTAAATCCTGAAGAAACAGGTAGTGTTGGAATTGATAGACAGATAGAAAAGCTGGAGATTCGTCGCTCACTTAAAGAGCTGCAACGATCTGCTGGTAACCTTATGGGCCAGCGTGTTCGTGGCGTCACCGAAAAGCTTTTGACCAGAACTCTGTCTGGCGTAGTCTATGCAGCTATTGTGCTTGCTGCTCTGTTTGTGGGCAAAGAAGCCACCATTGTTTTGATTGCTGGTATGGGATGGCTGTGCTGCTCTGAGTTTTTCCACATTTGTCGCATGGGCGGACGTATGCCAAACGAGCCTCTTGGCCTTGTTTTCTCGCTTATTTTCCCCATAATTGCGTATTTTGGTCATGTCTTTCCGCTGGCATTCTCCCTGCTTTTGATTATCCTTTGTGGCCTTTGGTATGTCCTTACTCCGCGAGCAAACCTTGCAGACGTGGCGGTTACGGCCTTTGGACCTCTGTATACGTCGCTCTCACTTTCAACGGTGGTACTGCTGAGGTCTACAGAGCCTAGTTTTTCTATTCCCTGGATTACGCTTGCCGTCATGCTCTCTGTGTGGGCTAACGATTCTTTTGCGTATTTGTTTGGATCTAAATTTGGCAAGCATAAACTGGCGCCAAGAATTTCTCCAAATAAAAGCTGGGAAGGCTTCTACGGTGGCCTTTTAGGCTCAATGCTGGTGTGGTTCTTGATTGCCGTGTTTGGTGCCATTGATATGAATCCTCTGTTTGCCCTGCTCTTTGGCATAACTGAGGGTATTTTCTCCGTTGTGGGAGACCTCTTTGAGTCTCGCATTAAGCGAGGAGTAGGTCTTAAAGACTCCGGTTCAATTATGCCTGGCCATGGTGGCCTGCTTGATAGAACCGATTCGATGATTTTTGGAACTATGGCGGCGTTTCTTCTCTTCCAGCTTGCCGTGCTCTTTAGCCAGGTCAAGCTTCCTATTGCGCTGCCGTTTGGAGCATAGGTTTTGAGCATTTTTGAAGACACTGCGCCTCGTGCCGCTAGGCATGAGCCATTACGCGTTGCTGTCCTTGGAGCTTCGGGCTCTGTGGGCATGCAGACGCTTGATGTATGCCGTCATTTCCCGCAAAAGGTGCAGGTAGTTGCCCTTGCGGTGAGGTCGTCGGCTGAGTTTGCCGTGAAGGCAGCAAATGAGTTCAACTGCAAACATGTTGCTTTTGCCGATGCAAGTGTCAAGGGCAGCGTTCTTCTCGACGCACTGCCTCAAGGCTGCAAGGCAAGCTTTGGTCCCGAGGCAGTTCAGGCGCTTGCTGAGCTGGACGAGGTTGACTGCGTGGTCAACGCAGTAGTGGGAGAGGCTGGCATTTACGCCGGTCTAGCTGCTGTAAAGGCTGGCAAGGTGCTGGCATACGCCAACAAGGAGTCCATTGTTGTTGGCGGAGACCTTCTGATGCCGCTGGTAAAACCCGGTCAGCTCATTCCCGTTGACTCCGAGCACAGTGCCATCTTCCAGTGCCTTATTGGCGAGAATCCCGCTGACATCCAGAGGATTTGGCTCACCTGTTCTGGTGGTCCGTTCTTCGGATATTCTCGTGAGCAGCTCAAGCATGTCTCGGCCGACGACGCTTTGGCGCATCCAACCTGGAAGATGGGCGCCAAGATTACCATCGACTGCGCAACGCTCATGAACAAGGGTCTTGAGCTCATTGAAGCGCATCATCTCTTTGACACCCCAATGGACAAGCTTGAGGTGCTGGTACATCGTCAGAGCCGCATCCACTCTATGGTTGAGTTTGTGGACGGTTCCGTAAAGGCGCAGCTTGGAGCCTCTGACATGAGACTGCCAATCCAGTTTGCACTGAGCTATCCTCACCGCTGGCCAGCAATCGCCCAGCCGGTTGAGTGGCAAGAGACAGCTCCTCTTACAGGAGATTATGCTGACGAGAAGACCTTTGGATGCCTAGCCCTTGCTCGTCACGCGGGAACTGTTGGTGGAACGCTTCCCTGCATCATGAATGCTGCTAATGAAGTTGCTAACCACGCATTTAGGCGAGGAAGATGTTCATTTCTTGATATTGAGCGCATTGTTGCAGAGACTATGAATGCCTCTGAAGTTCAAAGGGTAGAAGACCTTCAACAATTGACGCTTGTAGACGCAGAAGCACGAGCTTTAGCCCGTTCTTTTGTGGGATAGGAATTTTGTGAATTTGTTAGCTATTCTTTCACCAATTTTTTGGGGACTTTTGGTCCTCTCGCTCCTTGTATTTGTTCACGAGGCTGGCCATTACGGTATGGCTCGACTGTGTGGCGTCCGTGTAACTGAGTTCTTCTTGGGCATGCCGTTCAAGTACAAGCTTTCTCATAAGAGCAAAAAATACGGTACTGAGGTTGGCGTGACTCCACTTCTTTTTGGTGGCTATACGCGCATTTGCGGTATGGAAGGCGAGCTAGATGAGCTGCTTCCACAAGCTCTGATGAGCGTTCAAGAGGCGGGTTCACTTGAGGTTGGCGCTCTTGCAGCAAAACTTAACTGTGAGGATGAGCGCGCCTACAATCTGCTGTACACCCTTGCAGACTGGGGCTCCATTGAGCTTGTTAAAGAGTCAGATGAGCTAGCGCACACCACGTTTCAGACGCTTGCGCGAGACGCTGAGCTTCGCTGTGAGTATGATCGTGGTCACAATTTTGAGCAGGAAGGCTCAACGGCAGCAGGGGAGCCTCGTGTTCCAGAGATGTCTGCTCAGGACTTCTTTGCTCAAGAGAAGGCTCATACCTATGTTGGCGCAACTGTTCCTAAGCGCCTGCTTATGATTTTGGGCGGACCTCTGGTTAACATTGCGCTTGCCTTTGTGCTGGTTGTAGGCTCCCTCATGTTTGTTGGTGTTCCTGCCGCACAAAACAAGGCACAGTTAGGCTCAGTTGAGTCTGGCTCTCTGGCAGCTATTTCCGGTCTTACTCCCGGAGACACCATTCTTACCTTTAACAAGGTAGAGGTACATACCTGGGAAGACCTTACTGCTGCTATCAAAGATGCAATGTCCAATGGAGGCAAGGATATCCCTGTCACGTATGAGCGCAATGGCATTCAGCTTGAAACTACCATTAAGCCTGCTTTACGTCCTGACGATAAGATCATCGGCGTGTCACCCGTAATGACCATGTATCACTTCTCGTTTATTGACGCGTCTGCCGCAGCTGTATCGTATGCTGCACAGGTTGGACAGTTTGCCCTAAGACTGCTCATTCCAACGCAGACCATGGAAGTCCTTAATCAGTCGTCGTCTGTTGTGGGTATTTCTGTGATGGCTTCAGAAGCTGCTGCAGAGGGTTTCTCGACCCTTATTATGCTGGTAGCAGCCATTTCTATGTCACTTGGCTTTATGAATCTTTTGCCTATTCCACCGCTTGATGGCGGAAAGATTCTGATCGAGGTAATTCAGGTGATTATCAGAAAGCCTCTGTCCATCAAAGTTCAAAACATTTTGTCCTACATTGGACTGGCGTTTTTCCTGTTTGTATTTGTTGTAGCGCTCCGAAACGATATCCTTCATTTGCTGTTTAGGTAGCTGATTTTATGTCTGAGATTGCTCGCACAAAAACTCGTCCCGTTATGGTCGGATCTGTCCAGGTTGGCGGTGGCGCCCCCGTTTCTGTTCAGTCCATGTGCACCACCAAAACTGATGATCCAGATGCCACGCTCCACCAGATTAAGGAGCTTGCAGAGGCAGGGTGCGAGATTATTCGTGTAGCAATTCCTGACGCAAAAGCGCTTGATGGCTTTGAAGAGATTTGCAAATACTCTCCACTTCCTGTTGTCGCCGATATTCACTTTGACTACAAGCTTGCGCTTGAAGCTGCAAAGCGAGGAGCTGCTGCGCTCCGAATTAATCCGGGCAACATTGGCTCTATGGAACGCGTGGACGCTGCTATTGATGCAGCTAAAGAGGCTCATATTCCTATCAGAATTGGTGTCAATGCAGGCTCGCTTGCTAAAGAATTTGATACAAGACAAGATATGACCCTTGTCGAGAAACTCGTGGCGTCGTCAAAGTCATTTGTAGAGCATTTTTCTTCTCGCGGTTTTGACGATATTGTCTTATCTGCAAAAGCTCACGATGTTCCCACTACACTTGCGGTTTACCGTGCACTTTCCAAGGAGCTTCCACAGATTCCTCTGCATGTAGGTGTTACGGAGGCTGGTGCACTGAGGCAGGGAACGGTAAAGAATTCCGCTGCGGTGGGCATTCTGCTTGAGAGTGGCATTGGTGATACCATGCGTCTCTCTTTGACGGCCGATCCTGTAGAAGAGGTTCATGTAGCATGGGAGCTTCTTGCAGCTCTTGGCATGCGTCGCATTAAGCCAGAGCTGGTAAGCTGTCCTACGTGCGGCAGGTGTGGCGTTGACATGATTCCTATTGCAGAGGAAGTTACCAAGCGCTTGGATGGCGTCCGTGCTCCAATTTCTGTGGCGGTCATGGGTTGCGTTGTTAACGGACCTGGTGAGGCTAGGGGTGTTGACCTTGGCGTTGCCTGCGGCAAAGGTCAGGCAGTTTTGTTTGAAAACGGCAATCCAATTAGAAAAGTGCCTGAAGATAAGATTGTTGATGAGCTATTCGCCGAAATTGAGAATCGTTTTGGCAAAAAATAAGTAAACTATACGTATTACTTCATATTGAAAGGAAACTACCTTGAAGCACTGGATGCGCATGTCTTCTTTGTATGCACCAACGCTCAAAGAAGACCCAGCTGAGGCTGTACTTGCAAGTCACCGCCTGCTCCTTCGTGCTGGCATGATTAGAAAGACCGCTGCTGGTCTGTACTCTTATCTGCCACTTGCGTGGCGCTCTCTTTTAAAGATTGAGGCCATCATCCGCGATGAGATGGACGGTATTGGTGCTCAGGAGATTCTTGTTCCTATTATGACTCCAGCTGAGCTCTGGGAAGAGTCTGGTCGTTGGGACGTCTACGGCGACGAGCTTATGCGTATGCATGATCGCCACGACCGTCAGTTTGCTCTTGGTCCAACTCACGAGGAGACTTTTACAGACCTCATTAGAAATGAGCTCAAGAGCTATAAGCAGCTTCCTGTAACGCTTTATCAGATTCAGGATAAGTTCCGTGACGAGCGTCGTCCACGCTTTGGTCTTATGCGTGGTCGTGAGTTCATTATGAAAGACGGATATTCCTTCTCGGCAAATCAAGAGTCGCTGCAAGAGTGCTATGACCAGGAGAAGGTTGCTTACCAGAACGTTTGTGACCGCACACGTCTTAAGGCTCTGCAGGTAGTTGCAGACTCTGGTCAGATTGGCGGAGACACCTCTGTTGAGTTTATGGCGCTGGCAGAGGCTGGCGAGGCAAGTCTGGTCTACTGCGATTGCGGCTATGCTGCAGATACTGAGGCAGCTGCAGCAAAGATCAACGTAGAAGAGCGTGAGTCTGGCAAGATGTGTGAGATTCACACTCCTGGCATTGGCTCCATTGATGATGTTGCTGAGTTCCTTCACATTTCACCTGCAGCAACTCGTAAGGCTCTAGCTCTTGTTGACGGAAACGGTAAGCCAGTTGTGTGCTTTGTTCCAGGCACACATGAGCTCAATGAGGTAAAAGCTGAGCACGTCTTTGGTGACTATCACATGATGACCGATGAAGAGCTAGAAGAGTATGGCCTCATCAAGGGCTTCATTGGACCTGTTGGTCTACCTGAGGGAATCCGCGTTGTTGGAGATCTCTCTCTTGAGGATACTCAGTGG
>JABZGY010000037.1:0-9944 GCA_015259155.1 Atopobium sp.
GTACTCATCGGTTGGACTGACAGGCAAAATCTGCCAATACCTTTGACCTGATTTGGCGAGAAAATCGATGAACTCGGAAGTTGTATTTCCAATGACACCGGGCTTCTGACCTGATTTGATCATAGCATCCTCATGAGCAGGCAAGGAGGTGATATGAGCAAGCACTCCCATACCAGGCTCAAGGGGTTTTTGTAACCTGTGAGCTGGATGCACGTTTAAGACCGTACAGCCAAGCTGCCACAAAAAGACCTCTGCTTTGCCGTCCTTAACGGGGACTGCTTGGCCGCTAATAACGTCAATGACCTGCATATTTTGAGGTACAGAAACATATACTGTTTTAGCATCTGAGCGACTCTTGTTTACTAGAACACAGATGCCAGAGGCATCTTCACCCAAAAGTTGTGACTGACCATCTTCCTGCAGAGGCTTACGCCAAAATGCCAGAACGTCATCAGAGCCTCCTTCTGGAACAAATGGTTCAAACGAACCATCTACCAGTAGTGGCAGCGTTTTTCTGAGCGCGATGGCATTGCGATACATATGCAAGTAATCCAAGTCCGCACGAGGACTGCTTTCAGGCCATGGCATAGTTGCGCGATTTGTCGGATCAACAAATCCCTCAACACCCATTTCATCGCCGTAATAGATAGACGGAACACCCGGAAGCGTCATCTGAAGTACAGCTGTCTGCCACATACGAGCCTTAGAAAGACCTCGCTGATCAGCAGAAAGTCTATACGTTACCTGCTCTTGAGCAGAAAGAGCATCAGGAGCAGGAGCTCCAGCAACTACGTTAATCAGTCGCTCTTTATCATGTGTTCCAAACACATTCAAGCAAGAATAAAACGCCTCGTGAGGATAGTTTTCCCACAGTTCCTCAAGAGCAGAAGCAGTTGTTTCAGCACCAACCTCATTCATCAAAAATGAAAGAATAGATTTACGCAGAGGGTAATTCATAGGACCGTCAAGCTCAGAGCCCTCAAGATACTGTCTGAGTTTTCCATACGCTCGCTTATTGCTTGCGTCCTCCCAGACCTCTCCAATAATGACCGCATCACTACGCTCGGCAAGTGCAGAAGCACGAATCTTCTGAATGAATGAGTCAGAAATCTCGTCAGCAACGTCTAAGCGCCAACCGCGAGCACCTCGGCGCAGCCACGTTCTAATAACGCCATTCTCGCCACAAATAAACTCCTGGTAATCAGGATTTTCAGACACAATCGTCGGAAGAGCATCGACACCCCACCAGCTCTCGTACGTTCCATCCTCATGGAAGGTAAACCAGTCGTCATAAGCTGAGCCTGCCTGCTGAACTGCTCCTGGTTCAGAGTAGTTGGAAAATTTATTAAAGTATTTTGAATCAGCACCACAATGATTAAAAACACCATCCAAAATAATGGAAATACCATGCTCAGCAGCTTTAACGCAGAGGCGTTCAAAATCCTCTACAGTGCCTAACACAGGATCAACTTCCAAATAATCCGCAATATCGTAGCGATGATTACTGGCAGCAGCATTGATTGGATTCAAATAAAGCGCAGTTATTCCAAGGTTTTCCAAGTAGGAAAGCTTCTCTTCAATACCTGCCAAAGAACCGCCGTAGAAATCCCACTCAGTTACACGACCGTTGGCGTCGTGCTGATACTCAGGAGTCTTCTCCCAGTCTTCAACCAGCTGGCGAGAAACCCCATTTCTTGGAACAGCAAGCGCCTGCTTGGTACGTTCGTGCCAGTTTGCATCTCGTGCAAACCTGTCAGGGAAAATCTGGTAGACAACTCCACCCTTGTACCAGCTAGGATCTTCTACACCCGCAAAGCTACCTCGAGGCTTATAGCAAGTAATCTGAAATGATGGTGGCTCGCCATAGGCAAAGCTACCAACACCGGTGCATCTATTTTCTTGAGCACCATATGACCAAACTGCTCCGTCAGAAGCCTGAAGCTCAAAACAATACCAAATAAGGCCCGTAGCAGCTGGTTTAACAATTGCCTCAAAGCACTGCGCATAGTCAGGTACACCAGTCGGAAGCGCGCCAGCAAAATCACTCTTTTGCATCACAACGCGTTTCTCGCCAGACAGAGCTTGGGCCTCTGAAGACGATTCAGGGCCATACTCCTGCCAGAGACGAAGCGTTACTGATTGAACATCATCGTCCCAAGCAAATAGTCTGATTGTTGCTGAAGTACCTAGTTCTACCGCGCCTTTTGGATCTCTACAAACAATGTTTGAGGTGTTGTGAAAAGCCTGCATTCTTACCAATCTCGACGACGTACATACCTGATAATCTCAGGGTGTAGTAAATGATACACGTCAAGATATTCATTTGCAGCGTTATGCCAACTAAAGTCCTCTGTCATCGCCTGTTTTACAAGATTTGCCCACGCTTGTTTATCATTTCTATACACATCGGCGGCGTACAGAATAATATCTGCCATTTCATCTGCGTTTTGATTGGCAAAACTAAAGCCGGTTCCTTCTCCCGTAAACTGGTTGTACGGTTTAACCGAGTCTGCCAGACCACCCGTCTCGCGAACAACAGGAAGCGTGCCATAACGCATAGAAATCATCTGAGAAAGGCCGCAAGGCTCAAACTCTGAGGGCATCAAGAACATATCCGCACCTGCGTACATGCGGTGAGACAGCGCAATATCAAACTCAATACGTGCAGCCATACGGTTGCCATAGTGCTCATCAAAGAAGCGCATAGCATCTTCTTGTTCAGTGTCACCAGTTCCTAGAACAGCAACCTCAATACCTGCACAAATAAGACGGTCCATCGCATAGCGAATCAGGCCCAAACCCTTCTGGTTGGTCAAGCGCGTAACCATTACCGCAAGAGGTACATCTGGATTTACCTCAAGACCCAGCTCTTCTTGCAATTGACGCTTACACTCAGCCTTACCTTCCATATGACGTGCCGAGAAGTTCTGTGGAATATAAGAATCGCTTGCAGGCGACCACGCACCAATATCAATGCCGTTCAGAATTCCGCGCAGAACGCTTTGACGGCGGCGGAAGATGTCATCCATGCCCTCACCGAAGTGCTCTGTCTGCAGCTCACGAGCATACGTTGGGCTCACGGTGAGCAGATAATCAGAGTAGCAAAGCGCACCCTTCATAAAGTTGATAGAGCTTGCGTCACATCTCAGTTGATCAACCGCAGCTGGAATATCAGCAAGGCCAAGCACGTCGCTCAGCATCTTGTCAGTAAACTGGCCTTGGAACTTGACGTTATGAATGGAGAAGACCGTCTTAACGTTGTGGACCTCAGGGACGCCCTGATACTGCTCACGCAGAAATACGGGTGCCAGTGCCGTTTGCCAGTCATTGCAGTGCAGAACGTCGCAGGAGAGCTCTGGGACGTGTGCAATCAGCTCACACAGAGCCTTGGAGAAGAACGCATAGCGCTCTCCATCATCAAAGTAGCCATAAAGGCCATCACGAGCAAAGTAGGACTCGTTATCTACAAAGTAAAAATCAACGCCTTCATGAACCAGATGCCACAGCCCACAATACTCAAAGCGCCACGAAAGAGGCACCTGAAGCTCGTAGACCTTTTTCATCTTTTGTTTCCACTCGGGCTTAATAGAGCTGTAGAGTGGCGAGATAACCGCCACTCTTGCTCCTACTTTTTTAAGTGCTTGTGGCAATGAGCCCGAAACATCTCCAAGACCACCCGACTTGGAAAAAGGCGCTACCTCTGAAGTTGCATAGACAACGCGAAGTTTGCGACGCTTGGAGACTTGGGACATTGTTACGCCACCCTCTTATTGTTTTTACGCTGAATAAGAATTTCTTCGCTGGTACCACGAAGCTCAGTACCTGCAGGAATAATGTTAGAACGGTCTACAATAGCGTGCTCGACTACAGAGCCTTCCTTAACAATGCAGCCCTCCATCACAATGGAATCACGAACAATAGCACCGCGCTCAATAATGACGTTACGGCCAAGGATGGAACCAGTAACCGTTCCGCGAATGCGGCAGCCTGCAGAAATAGTGGAGTTACTTACCTTTGAGCCAATCTCAAATTTTGCAGGAGCAGTATCATGTGCCTTTGTCTTGATGGAGCGCTCTGGAGTAAAGAGTTCATTTGCTGGCATGGGGTTCAAAAGCTCCATGTTAGCCCGATAATAAGAGTTCTTTGAGAAGATAGATGCTACATGACCTTCAAAGTGGAAGGTGCGAACCTTGACGCGGTTATAGTCAGCGTGGAGTGCCTCAAAAAGATCAAGATAATCAGTAGCTCTATACCAATCAAGCATATCAATAAGCAGGTCGCGCTTGATAATAAAGCAGTCGAGAGAAGCCTCGTCTCCGCGCTGAACACCATTGTGCGTTTTAACTACACGGTCACCGTCAAGCTCAACACCAACAACGTCTCTATCGTTATAACGAGTGGTGTAGGTCATCATAGTGATGTCTGCATCGGACTCAAGGTGCTGGTCAAGCAGCTCGGTAAGATCAGAGTTGAAAACAAAATTTGAAGTGGACAACAGAACATACTCTGCATCAGTTCTCTCAAGATATGGCTTGTTGGAAATCAGATCTCTGAGCAGGAAACGAGCTCCTGCGTGGGAGGTACCAAAAGCAGATCCAGGCAGAATAAATAAACCACCGCTCTTACGGTCCAAGTTCCAGTCTTTGCCAGAGCCAAGATGATCGATAAGCGAGCGATAGTTAAAGGGCATGATTACGCCAACGGTACTAATGTCCGAATTAACCATATTTGAAAGAGGAAAATCTACCAAGCGATATCTTCCCAAGAAAGGCATGGATGCAATTGGGCGTACATCATTGGCGATTTCCATATTAGTCGAAGCATAATTGCAGGTAATAAGGCCAATTACTCTATTCATTAGTGCTCACCTCTTTCAACCACTACATCATTTCCAACAACAGCAATCTCTTTGTTTAAATCAGAACTACCAACGTGAACATTCTTCTCGACCACGGCGTTCTCGCCAATAATTGCGCGAATCACAACGGCACCAGGCTTAACCTCTGCACCAGGAAGAAGCACAGAGTCAATAACGCGTGCTCCCTCACCAATAACAGCATCTGTAGACAAAATTGAATGGCGAGAATAACCAAAGACTTGACAGCCGTTGCTTACTAGACAATCGTCTACCTCACCAAAAGGGCCAATATACGCTGGTGGACGGGTAGAAGCATTGGACAAAATAGGGAACTTATCCGAGAAGATATCAAACTTAGGCTCAGATCCAAGTAGATCCATGCTGGTCTCGTGATAACTTGCAATGGTGCCTACATCGCGCCAGAAGCCCTCAAAGCGATAGGCAAACAGACGCTTACCATCATCAAGCAACGTCGGAATAATATCGCCGCCAAAGTCATGAGAAGATTCAGGATTCTTTGCGTCCTCACGCAAGGTCTCAAGAAGCAGGTCTGTGCTAAAGATATAGATTCCCATAGACGCCAGGTTGGACTCTGGCTCTTTGGGTTTCTCGGAAAACTTGGTGATCCTATCCTCATCATCAATGGACATGATGCCGAAGCGAGAGGTCTCTTCCCAAGGAACAGGCATGACGGCAATCGTAAGGTCTGCGTTGTTCTTCTTATGGCAGGCGAGCATCTCACCGTAGTCCATACGGTAAAGCTGATCGCCAGAGAGAATTAGTACGTAATCAGGGTTATTCTGCTCAATGTAACCAATATTCTGGGTGACGGCATCTGCGGTTCCCGCATACCACGCACCACCAGACTGAGTAGCAAATGGAGGAAGAATAGAAATTCCACCACCGCGCTCATCAAGGTCCCAAGCACTACCTGATCCCACGTAAGAGTGCAGCAAATAAGGACGATACTGTGTCAAAACACCTACCGTAGAAATTCCTGAATTTGCGCAGTTGGATAATGCAAAGTCAATAATGCGGAACTTGCCACCAAACGAGACAGCAGGTTTAGCTACTTTTGAGGTCAGAGCACCTAAGCGGCTTCCCTGTCCTCCTGCAAGTAGCATTGCAAGACATTCCCTTTTGCTCATATCCAAATCTCCTCTCTCCCCAACAGAGGTCTATATTCTCAACGCCCTACGACGATTGAACCTAAACGCAGATCCTTACACGTGCCAAATATCTTCCATGTACTCCCTGATAGTTCTGTCAGCGGAGAAGAAACCAGAGTTTGCCGTATTGTGAAGTGCGCGAGCATTCCAGCTACGACGATCTGCATAAGACTGAGTAAGCTCTTCCCATGCCTTCACGTAGGCGTCAAAGTCAATAAGCACCAGGTCAGGATCATTGTTAATCAGCAGATAATCGTGAATTGACTCAAAGTTGCCAGAGAGTCGGCTCAACGAACCATCGGTAAGCATATTTACAATGCGAGCCAGCGTTGGGTTCTGGTTAAGCAGGTTTTGTGCAAAGTAGGTGCCGGAAGCATATACCTGCTGGACCTCGTCTGCACGAAGACCAAAAATCTTGATGTTCTCTGGTCCTGCAAGCTCAGAGATCTCAATATTTGAACCGTCATATGTACCAAGGGTCAGAGCCGCATTCATCATAAGCTTCATGTTTGAGGTACCAGAAGCCTCTGCACCAGCAACCGAAATCTGCTCTGAAATATCAGATGCAGCATAGATAAGCTGTGCATTTGAAACAGCAAAGTTTGGAATAAAGACAATCTTCAGACGACCCTCAATGCGCTCGTCGTTGTTAACCACGTCTGCAACGGAGTGAATAAGTCGAATGACTTCCTTTGCAAAGGTATAGCTCTGAGCAGCCTTGCCCGAGAAAATAAAGGTTGTTGGAGCCGGCTTATAGCTTGGATCATCAAGCATGCGGTTGTAGAGATACAAAATCTTAAAGACATTAAGCAGCTGACGCTTATATGCATGGAAGCGTTTTACCTGCGTATCAAAGATGGTATTGGTATCCATCTCAACACCGGTTGTCTTCTTGACGTATGCAGCAAGACGCTCTTTTTCTTCTCTCTTTGCAGCGTCCATCTTATCCAAGAACTCAGCATTGTTCTCAAAAGCAGAAAGCTTCTTGAGCTCGTTGGCATCATCAAGCCAGCCGGTACCAATAGCCTCAGAAATAAGCTTTGCGTAAGCGGTATTTGCCTGTGCCAAGAAACGACGGTGGCAGATGCCGTTAGTCTTGTTATTAAATATTTCTGGACGAAGCTTGTAGAAATCCTTCAAAACACTCTGCTTCAAAATGTTAGTGTGCAGGTCAGAGACACCATTGACCGAGTGGCTAAACAGAATAGAGAGGTTAGCCATACGAACGGTGTTATCCCACAACACAGCTGTTGAGGCGAGAAGATCGGTGTTGCCGTTAGAGTCAGCAAGCAGCTGCTCCTTATAGAGGCGATCAACCTCATCAATAAACATATACAGGCGGGGAAGCAGCTCACGGAAGGTGTTGATAGGCCACTTCTCAAGAGCCTCAGGCATAACGGTGTGGTTGGTATAAGAGATTGCGTTTCTCGCGATATCAAATGCCTTGTTAAAGTCAACGCCATGGTCATCGACAAGCAGACGCATAAGCTCTGGTCCGCACATTGCTGGGTGCGTATCGTTAGTGTGGATGCAGACGTGATCTGCAAAGTGGTCCCAATCCTCACCGTACTTATCCTTGTAAGCACGAAGAATGGTCTGAAGACCAGCAGAAACAAACAGGTACTCCTGCTTCAAACGAAGAATGCGTCCGTGCTCACCAGAGTCATTTGGATACAAAATAGTTGAAATTGCCTCAACGTCAGAGCGGAACTTATTAGCACGTGCATAATCGCCGGCGTTAAAAGCATCAAGATCAAAGTCTTCCTCTGCTGGTTCTGCAGACCAAAGACGCAGCTTATTTACGGTTTTTGCGCCATAGCCAACAATAGGCACATCGTATGGAACAGCCCTTACTACCTGGCCACCCTCTTGCGAGAACCAGAAGTTGCCATTCTCGTCTTCATGCCTTACAACGGTGCCACCAAAGCGCACTAGTACGCTGGAATCGTCTTTTCTGACTTCCCATGGATATCCATTTGCCAGCCAGTTATCAGTACGCTCTACCTGGCGTCCATCCTTAATTTCCTGACGAAAGAGGCCGTAGCGGTATCTCATGCCGTTACCAAAGCCAGCCATTCCCTCATGTGCCATGGAGTCCAGGAAGCACGCGGCAAGTCTACCCAGACCACCATTGCCAAGGCCAGGGTCTACCTCCTGAGCGGCAAGCTCATGAAGAGAGGTACCCATCTCTTTAAGGCCCTCTGCAACAACGTCGGTAATACCAAGATTGAGCAGGTAATTCTCAAGCAGTGGTCCTAGAAGGAACTCAAGGGAGAAGTAATAGACCTGCTTGTTTGCATGAATATAGGAGGTTGACTGAATTTCTCGCGCCTTTTCTGCAATGAGGTGAGCAAGAACGTTATAGCGCTCCTGATCAGTGCACTCTCCATAGTATTTGCCAAGAATCTTGATGAACTTATCGCGATACTGCTCTTCAAAATCTTGTTTATCGGTAAAAATGTTTTGTCCGTTATTTACGGCCATGCTTCCCCCTCTTTGGAAGTTCTTTCTCAAACGCTAAAACAATGCCACCGAGCGGAGGAACAGACAGTTCTACCGAATAATCTCTTCCATTCCATGCCACTGGCTTGGTGGAAAGTTTCTTAGTATTCACAATACCCGAACCGCCAAATTCTTTTGCGTCGGAATTGAACACTTCTTTCCACACACCTGCAGAAGGCATGCCTAAACGGAATTTCTGATGGGTTGCAACGTCAAAATTGATGAGAATAACCAGGTCCTCGGAAGGCTTTCTTCCATGACGAACAAACGAGATGATTGATTGCTCATTATTGTCTGCGTCAATCCAATCAAATCCACGGTTGTCATAGGCATACTGCCAAAGTCCTGGATGATTCTTATAGAAATGATTAAGAGCCTTAATAAATGCCTGCTGATGAGCGTGAGTTGGATACTCCTCAGTCAAGTAATACTCAATACCCTCGTAGTAGCGCCATTCAATAAACTGCGCAATCTCGTTGCCCATAAAGTTGAGCTTAGCGCCCGGATGAGTCATCTGATGAAGTGCCAAAGCCCTCATGCCAGCAAACTGTCTCCACCAATCCCCCGGCATGCGCTGAATAAGACTGCACTTACCATGCACAACCTCGTCATGGCTGAGTGGCAGCACAAAATTCTCATTGAACTGATACATGCTGGAGAAGGTCAGAAGACGGTGGTTACCTGGTCTATAAGGGAAATCAGTCTGACAATAGTGCAGCGTATCATTCATCCAGCCCATGTCCCACTTAAGGTTAAAGCCAAGTCCCCCAACCTCGGGAGGATAGGTAACCAGCGGCCATGCTGTGGACTCTTCTGCAATCATCAAAATATCGGGATGTTCTTTTTGAGCAGTCTCGTTGCAGAGACGCAAGAAAGCGCTTGCATCCAAATCTTCCTCTGTGCCCTTATGGTTAAAGCGCTTCTGGGAAGGATCGTCGATACCAAAATTCAAATACAGCATGCTACTGACACCGTCAACACGAATGCCATCAGCGTGATAGTCCTTCAGCCACATAAGCAGGTTAGAAACAAGGAAGCTTCTAACCTCACCACGAGTAAGATCAAACTTAAGAGTTCCCCAGTTAGGATGCTCTTTTTCTTCAAAGAGCTTAGTACCATCAAACTCTGCAAGACCATGAGCATCTTTGCAGAAGCCTCCTGGGACCCAGTCTAAAATGACGCCAATACCAGCCTGATGGCAGCAGTCAATAAAGTGTTTGAACTGGGCAGGATTGCCATACCTTGAGGTGGGAGCAAAATAACCTGTTACCTGATAACCCCAAGATCCATCAAAAGGATGCTCCATAACAGGGAGAAGCTCAATGTGGGTGTAGCCCATATCTTTAACATAGGCTACCAACTCTTCTGAGAGGTCATCATAGGTGTAGAAGGCATCTACGTTGGTGTCAAAATAG
>JABZGY010000038.1:0-9888 GCA_015259155.1 Atopobium sp.
CTGTGGATTTGCCTGATTTTGTTAAAGAATCTGTATTCAAAATACAGATTCTTTGCACTTTTCAGGCGCGCGATGGCGAGAAGAGCGCTTGGCGAGAAACCCCGTGCGCTCGCACGTGGGGTTGCGGGGCTTCTAGACATGAAAAAGGCCTGGTACCGTGTGGTACCAGGTCTTTTGTGATTGCATGTTAGCTTGCTGTGTCAGCTGTAACTGAACTGTGAGCTGCGGTTACGCAGCCGAAGCCGGATTAGCCGAGGTGCTTGGTGATGGAAGCAGCTGCTACCTTACCAGCGCCCATTGCAAGAATGACGGTTGCAGCACCGGTTACGATGTCGCCACCAGCCCAGATGCGAGGATCGGAAGTACGGCCCTCTTCGTCGGCCTCAATGTAGCCCCATTTGTTGAGCTTGATGTCGCCGATCATCTTTGCGAATGGGTTAGCGTTGGTACCGATTGCAGAAATTGCAACGTCGCAAGGAATGTCCTCGATAGCGCCCTCGATAGCAACTGGACGACGACGTCCGTCAGCGTCAGGCTCGCCGAGCTCCATCTTCTGGACGCGAACTGCGCAAACTGCGCCGTCCTCGCCAGCGACAAACTCGAGAGGGGAGACGAGAGGAAGAACCTCAACGCCCTCTGCCTTTGCGTGGTGCAGCTCTGCACGACGAGCAGGCATCTCGTCCTCGGTACGACGGTAAGCGATGATTGCACGCTCAGCACCAAGGCGCTTAGCAGTACGGACAGCGTCCATAGCAACGTTGCCACCACCAAAGACAACGACGTTCTTACCGTGCTTGGTTGGGGTGTCGTACTCAGGGAAGTTGTTAGCCTTCATGAGGTTAACGCGGGTGAGGTACTCATTTGCAAAGAAGACGTTAGGCAGGTTCTCGCCAGGGATGTTGAGAAGCTTTGGAAGGCCTGCGCCTGTAGCAATATAGATTGCGTCAAAGCCCTGCTCAAAGAGCTCTTCTGCATCGGTGATACGACCAACAACAGAGTTGAACTCAAACTTAACGCCCAGCTCCTGAAGGCCGTCAATCTCGCGCTTAACAACAGCCTTTGGAAGACGGAACTCAGGAATACCGTAAACCAGAACGCCGCCGCCGGTGAAGAATGCCTCAAAGACGGTTACGTCAAAGCCGTTACGAGCAAGCTCGCCAGCGCAAGCAATACCGGAAGGACCGGAGCCTACAACTGCAACCTTCTTGCCGTTCTTTGGAGCGATAGCTGGCTTGGAAGCAAGCTCTGGCTGGTCACCAAGGAAGCGCTCGAGCTGACCAATAGCAACTGGTTCGCTGCGCTTACCCATGATGCAGACTCCCTCGCACTGGTTCTCCTGTGGGCAAACACGTCCACAAACTGCAGGAAGCATGGAGGACTCACGGATGATGTCAAGACCGCGGCCAAACTCCTCTGCACGGATAGCCTCGATGAAGCGAGGAATGTTGATGTTTACAGGGCAACCCTGAACGCACAGTGGATTCTTACAATCCAGGCAGCGGTTTGCCTCTGCAATTGCCATCTCTTTAGTGAAACCCTTGTCGACAGGGCGGAAGTCTTGTGCGCGCTCTGCAGCTGGCTCTTCGTTGTCAGCTGTACGAGGTGCCTTGACGTTTGGAATGTAGCGACCGTTTACCTGTGGCATGCGCACCTCGTCTCCTCGTAAGCCTTGATGGACTGGCCTTCCTCGGTGAGGTAGGCTGCTTGACGTGCGCGAAGATCGTTCCAGTCAACCTTGGTTGCGTCAAAGTCAGGACCGTCAACACAAGCAAACTTGGTCTCGCCGCCAACCTCAACACGGCAGCAACCGCACATACCAGTGCCGTCGACCATGATTGGGTTCAGGGAAGCGATGATAGGTGTGTCGTACTTCTCGGCAGTGAGAGTGGAGAACTTCATCATAGGAACTGGGCCAACACAGAATACGCGGTCGACCTGTTTGTCCTGCAGAAGACGCTCGAGAGGTGCAGTTACAACGCCCTTCTCGCCAAGAGAACCGTCATCTGTGGTGATGTGGATGTGATCGTCGTCCAGAATGGAACGGAACTGATCCTCAAGCAGCAGCAGCTCTTTGGTACGAGCGCCCATGATTGCGTGGACCTCGCGGCCAGCAGCTACGAGCTGACGAGCAACAGGGAAAGCGATAGCCAGGCCAACGCCGCCACCGATAACTGCCCATTTGCCCTCGCCCATCTCGGTAGGCTCACCCAGAGGACCAGTGACGTCCTGGAGGAAATCACCAACCTCGTAGGTAGAAAGCATCCTGGTGGTCTTGCCGATTACCATGAAGATAAACTCGACCCAACCCTCCTCAGGATTCCAATCCGCAAAGGTAAATGGAACGCGCTCGCCACACTCATTTGCGCGGACCATCAGGAACTGACCAGCATGTGCATGCTTGGCCATCTGTGGTGCCTCGATGCGGAACTTGAAGACCTTCTCGGAGAACTGAGTCTTTTCGAGGATCTTATACATTCAGCGGTACTCCTCTCCTAACACAACAAAACTGCGAGTGAGTTGACGCGCCGCACTACAGCGTGCCTTCTGGCGAGAAGACAGTGGCAGGTGACGCATGTATCTCACGCATACAAGGTCTGGGTAACCCCGTATTCGCAAACAACATACCTATTGTACTATTTACGCATGATTCAAGGCATGAGTAATTCATGAATGAGCATAAATATTTCGTAGAATGTTTTGCCTGCTAGCTGCGGAGGGCGAGAAGTTCGGTGGGCTTGCGGAGCGACGGCACGCGGAGGAGCGCGGTGATCGTTAGCTGCAGAGGAGTTGTGACGCGCGAGGATGGCTAGCCGCGGAGGAGTTGCTCCACCTGATCGGCGGCCGTCTGAGCGGTGACCAGAAAGTCTTCCAGGTTGTTTCCCTTGAGCTCGCGCAGAACATAGTCTGCCACCGGCATCTTTCCAGGAGGGCGACCGATGCCAAACTGCAGGCGCATAAAATCCCTGGTCTGGAGCTTGTCGGCAATGGAGCGCAATCCGTTATGCGAGTTGAGGCCTCCGCCTTCCTTGAAGTTGAGTTGACCCTCTGCGAGGTCAACCTCGTCGTGAACAACCAGGATTTGCGCAGGTTGAAGGTGGTGTGTGCGAGCAAGTTTGGAGAGGGGACCACCGCTGGTGTTCATGAAGTCCTGGGGTTTGGCCAGGAGTACATGGCGTTTCTCGCCAGATGTGGCTCCGGGAGCTGCGGGAAGGATGATCTCCGCAACCTGGCAGCCCGCCTCGCTTTTCCAGTACGAAACGCCGTGGCGCTCGGCAAGGGCATCGACGACGGCAAAACCAGCATTGTGCCTGGTGCGCGCGTATTTTTCGCCAGGATTTCCCAGGCCCGCTACGAGCACAATTTTGTTACCGTGCATCGAATTTCCTTCTGTTTGAGATGTGTACGTTTATGATGGTAAGGGAAAACGACAGGTTCGACCAGCGTGAACTGAGCTCGCGGTTGATAGTCTAGCGGCGGTGCGCGTGACGTGCAGCGATCGGCGAGCAGTGAGCAGCGTGCGGGACATGCAGCGTGCGGTGAGCAGCGTGCGGGGCATGCGGCGTTCAACTGAGGTGCGGAGGCAAAATGAAGAAGATTCTGGTTACCGGATTTGAGCCTTTTGGTGGCGAGAAAATCAATCCAGCTTGGGAGGCCGTGAAGGCGCTACCCGAGACTATTGGCGGTGCTCAGGTGATAAAACTGCACGTACCTGTTGAGTTTGGCGCTGGTGCTCAGAAGGTTATCGACGCGCTTGAAGCGGAGCGTCCCGAGATTGTGCTTTGCGTGGGCCAAGCGGGTGGAAGAAGCAAGATTACGCCCGAGTTTGTGGGCATCAACTGGGCTCACGCGCGAATCCCCGACAACGCGGGCAAGCAGCCGCTCTCGCAGCGCATCATCGACGGCGCTCCCGACGCGTATTTTGCGTCGCTGCCGGTAAACGCCATGGTGGCCGCCATGAACCAGGCGGAGATCCCCGCGGCGGTCTCGTACACTGCGGGAACGTACGTCTGCAACGACGTCATGTATCAGGTCCTTCATGCGCTGGCCACGAGATTCTCGGAGACTCGCGGAACGTTTCTGCACGTACCATTTGCAACGGAGCAGGTTGCCGAGAAAAACGCTGCAGCTGCCGAGAAGGGCCTCGCTGCAGGCGAGAAAGCTGGCGCTGGCGAGAAGACCCGCCAGGTTCCAAGCATGTCGCTGGAGATGATGACTCGCGGACTGCAGGTTGCGCTGGAAGCGGCGCTTGCAAACGACGTTGATCTTGCGGATTCCGAAAGCGGAACGACCTGTTAGAACGCGCGCTGCTTACAGTGCGCCTGCAAGTGCACGGGTTTCTCGCCAGGTGCGCTTCTCGCCATCGCGCGTCCTTCTCGTCAAGTGCGCCTGAAAAGAGCAAAGAATCTGTATTTGAGGTACAGATTCTTTAACAAAATCAGGCAAATCCACAGTTTCTTTTACACTTTTAGGCAAAATTTACAGATTCGTTGATGAAATCAGGCGCATGAAAGATAGACTGTCTGGCCCTGAATTTTTGAGCCCGAAAGCTGCATCATGTCTGAGTGAATTTACTCAGATATGGCGAGAAAAACCGGCAAAACCACTCAGACTTGGCGTGTTTTCCGGCAAATCGTTCAGACATGGCGAGAAAATCAGGCTCGCTCAAGGCGCGCGCTAATCGCGCGCCAGCTCGCGCCGCCTGTCTGGCGAGAAACCCGTCCACTAGCAGCGTTTCCGCACAAGAAACCCGGTATCCACACGAAATGGATACCGGGTTGAAATCACTTGCGATCCGCGCTCGCGCACGCGCGGCTGACCTGCCTGCGGCGTTACAGGTTGAAGTCACCGCCGAAGATGTCGGAGACAGGACGGTCGGTGTAGACAGCGTAAATTGCCTCGGCAATCTCGTTTGCAATAGTGATCGTCTTGATCTTGGAACCTTCTTTGTTTGCAGCTGCGCAAGGAATTGCATCAGTAACCACACATTCCTCGATAGGAGCGTTGTTGAGGCGCTCGATTGCAGGACCAGAGAAGATGCCGTGGGTAGCACAGACGTAGATGTCGCCTGCACCCATTTCCTTCAGCTTCACAACGGAAGCGCAGAGGGTGCCTGCGGTATCAATCATGTCGTCGTTAACGATGCAGGTCTTGCCCTTGATATCGCCAATGATGCCCATAACAGCACTCTCGTTGTGGCGAGGACGGCTCTTGTGAGCAATTGCAAGACCACAGTCAAGGTAGTCGGAAAGCTTTTTAGCTGCTTTTGCGCGACCCATATCGGGGGAGACAACAACGGTATTCTCCCAGTCAAATGGCTTGCTCTTAAAGTAATCGCCCAGAAGGTAGAGAGCAGTCAGGTGAGAAACAGGAATGTCAAAGAAGCCCTGGATTTGACCCTGGTGCAGGTCAAGTGTGATGACGCGATCAACGCCAGCGTTCTCAAGTAGGTTTGCCATCAGACGAGCGGTAATAGGCTCGCGAGCAGCGGCTTTGCGGTCCTGACGAGCATATGCGTAGTGAGGGATAACCACAGTAAAGCTGTTAGCAGATGCGCGCTTTGCGGCGTCTGCAACAATCAGTGTTTCCATAACCAGATCGTTGACGTTGACACCTGCCAAAGACTGAATGAAGAAGACCTCGTCGCCGCGGACAGACTCGTCAAAGCGTGCATAGATTTCTCCGTTAGCAAACTTCTCAAGGAGAAGACCTTGTAGCTCTAGGTGAAGAATGTCTGCAACTTTACGAGCCAGTTCAGGGTTGCCTGTACCGGTGTAGAGCTTGATGTTTCTAGCAACTAATAGCGGATCACTCAGGTTCTCGAACATCTAGTCCTCTTTCTCAAGCTTGTGACGCCTCTGGGCGGCGTATCCCTCAACAATTTTCTGCTCAGAGCGCTCGAGTGCAAGCGCGTCTGCTGGTACATCCTTTGTAATGCACGAACTTGCCCCCACAAGTGCGCCATCACCAATTGAGACGGGTGCCACCATCATGGTATCGGATCCAACAAAGACGTTGTTACCGATGCGTGTCTTGAACTTGTGATAACCGTCGTAATTGCATGTAATTGAACCTGCACCAATATTGACGCCAGAGCCCATAGTTGTATCACCAATGTAGGAGAGGTGAGGAACCTTAGAGCCCTCGCCGATAGTTGAATTTTTGATCTCAACGTGGGTGCCTGCCTTGGCGTGAGGCATGAGGTGTGTGCCTGGGCGCAGGTAAGCGCGAGGACCGCAGGTAGCAAAGGCATCTACCTGTGCGTTGATAGCAACAGTCTCGTCAACAACAGCGTCGTTGCCAACAATTGTATCGGTCAGACGAGTGTTAGGGCCTACCACGCAATTCTCGCCAATTGAGGTCTTGCCGTAGAGCATAGTCTGTGGGAGAACCTCGGTGTCCATACCAAGCGTGACCTCGGGGCCAATCCAGACGGAGGTTGGGTCCAGCATGGTGACGCCCTGGCTCATCCAGTGCTCGTTGATGCGCTCCTGCATAATGCGGGTGGCAACGGCAAGCTCGGAGCGGGAATTGACGCCCAGCGCCTCTTTGTAGTCGTCAACGTGGACGGCAGCAACAGGCTCGCCCTGGCTTACATAGAGACCTACCATGTCGGTGAGGTAGTACTCGCCCTGCACGTTGTCATTGCCGAGAAGATCGATGTTTGCGGTCAGTCTTCCGCCACAGAAGCAGTACACGCCAACGTTGCATTCACGCTCTTGCTCGCGCTGCTCTGGCGTAGCATCCTTGTGCTCAACAATGGCAGTTACCTGGCCGTTAGAAGAAATGACGCGACCATATCCGGTTGGATCTGGGGGCGTCATTGTGAGTACCGTACATGCGTTGTGATGAGCTTTAGTTTCTGCAACAAGGTCGAGAATAGACTGTGCGCGCAACAGAGATGCGTCACCGTTGATAACAACAACGGGTCCCTTGAAGCCACCAAGAGCATCCTTAACAACCTTGACGGCGTGGCCGGTGCCAAGACGCTCGGTCTGGGCAACATACTCAAGGTTAGGGAAGCAAGAAAGTGCAGATTTAACCTCGTCAGCATGGTTACCAACAACCACAATGACGCGGTCAGCGCCAGCAGTAATTGCGGCGTTGACACTCCACCAAACAAGGGGTTTATCTAGTAATTTGTGCACAATCTTAGGGTGGTGGGACTTCATGCGCGTTCCCTCGCCTGCAGCGAGGACAATCGCAGTAAGTGGCATACGTAAGCCTCCAAAGTACTTCGTATTACTCGATACGAGTGCGTCCCTACACAAAAGTTGCGTAAAAAATGGCTGGGGTAGTAGGATTCGAACCCACATTCCAGGCACCAAAAACCCGTGTCCTAACCGTTGGACGATACCCCAATGTAATCACTACGTTGGTTTTGTCCGCAACTCTATTAAGTGTATCAGCTTAGCGAGGCAAATGCTCCACAAATTGCATCAAGAACAAGAACTGCTAAAGTCTGCGCGTCTGCGGTAGTAAATGAGCCGTCTACGTTTGTTCCTTCTGGCAGCACAATCTTGATAGGGGAGCCCGTTGCATCAGCAGATTCAATAGCAGTGCGAAGTCTTGCTGGCAGCGTCTCGTTCTCCTCCATAGAAACAGAGCCAATACCCACCTGTCCGCGAGCGGGCATACTTGGGGCATAAGCCGTAGTTAAAACCAAAATGGTAGCTGCATCAGTAGGAGAGTCGGCGCGATCAATCATGGTCATGCCGCTTGCCTCGGTAGTTGCCTTAGAAAGGTTATACACGCGAGCAGCCACGTTTCTAGAGATAGGATCTTCTCCCGTAATAGCAATGCAGGTGGTTTCAAGAACGTTGGCGGCACGAGCAAAGCCCATAGGACCCTGTGGATGAGGACCTTTTGCCTGCTTGCCGGACCAAACGTGACGCAGGCGCTCAATAGCGTCGAGGGTGTCCTGGAATGCCATGCCGTCAGCAAGCTCGCCGACACTTTCCTGGAAAAGCTTAACGGCAGCCTCGGTGTGAACACCATAATGGCCATCAACTTTTCCGCACGAGAAACCCAAGATGTTGAGACGCTCCTGCAGCTGACGCACGTCATTGCCGTGGAAGTTAGGAAGACGCAGGTAGAGGGTTCTGTCTCCTAGCTCATAGCCCTCATCGACCATGATTGCCCAGGTGGAGGCATCTACTTCTTCTCCAAGAGAAAGGTCATGGTCAAGCCTAAAGCGTGCAACCGCGCGAGCAGTTGACTTGCCAAACGTGTGGCTCTGGCGCTCATCGTCTTCGATGGTGTAGCCAAGCTTTACGAGGCGTTCCTGAATGTCTTCAACGGCAGCACCAGTGCTACCAGGAGTAATAGGATCCATAATTACCTTTCTCGGTTCACAAAGAAGTCTGCCATAGACAAAAGTGTGTCGCGAGCGTCTTCAGTAAGTATCACGTTTTCAAGTACGTGCTTTGCCTCATCAACTAAGGCAAGAGCGTGCGTGCGGACAAATTTTATCGCATTAGCGCTTTCCATAAGCTCCACAGCGCGCTGAAGCTTTAAAGTATCGCCTGTATGCGCAGAAAGTATGGAGACAAGCTCTGTCTTTTCTTCCGAGCCAAGATACTCGAGCGCGTAGACCACGGCGAGCGTGCGCTTACCTTCAGTGATGTCTGATCTAAAGTCTTTGCCTTGTACCTCGGCGTTTCCTACCAGGTTGAGAAGATCGTCTTGCAGCTGGAAAGCAAGGCCTACCTTGAGGCCAAAATCCTTGAGCGCATCAAGCGTTTTCTGGTCAGCACCACCGATGAGCGCGCCCAGTACCAGGGGATATGCAGCAGAGTAATAGGCGGTTTTGGAGAGCGCCATAAAAAGGTATTGGTCAGAAGTAACATCCCAGCGCTCGTGCTGTGCCCAGCCAAGGTCAAGCGCCTGGCCCTCAAGAGTGTGCTCCTGCATGGCGAGAAGGGCGTCGATAACGCGAACTTTAAGCTGGTCAGAGAGGTGGTCGGCTACGGTAACGCGTCTGACAACATTGACCAGCGCAGAATCACCAACGTTGATGGCAAGTCCGGTACCGAGTGTCTTGTAGAGGCACTTCTCGCCACGGCGCAGCTCTGATTTATCTGCAATGTCATCGTGGATAAGGGCCGCCGACTGGAAGTCCTCGATGGCGCAAGCCACCGGAAGAGCGGCTTCTGCCGAGCCTCCAACAGCCTCGGCGCCCAGGCAACAGAGGACCGGTCGCACGCGCTTGCCGCCGCCCGCGCTGAAGCGAGCGAGTGGCTGGTAGAGATAGGTGTTCAGGTCCGCGCGGGTGCGCTCCGAGGGTGCCGCCGCGGACGTCGCGGCCGCGGGTTCTGCGGATGCCGCGGGTGCCGCGGGGAGTCCGCGCATGATCTCTGCCTCGACGGCAGGGAGCTTTTGTGTGAGGTAGTCGGCGAAGTTCACGGAATTCCTAGCCGCGATAGCCGTCTGGGTTCATCGACTGCCACTTCCAGGAATCGCGGCACATGTCGGCGAGGTCGTACTGAGCCTTCCAGCCAAGCATGTCGGCAGCTTTCTGGCAATCGGCGTAGTTAGTTGCAACGTCACCTGCGCGGCGAGGCTCAATAACGTAAGGAATCTCTTTGCCACAGGCCTTTGAGAACGCCTTGATAACGTCAAGTACCGAGCTACCGGTGCCAGTGCCCAGGTTGAAGATTTCAACTCCCGTGCGGCCAGCCATCCATTTAAGTGCAGCTACGTGGCCGGAGCCAAGGTCGCAAACGTGGATGTAGTCGCGAACACCCGTGCCATCAGGGGTGTTGTAGTCGTCGCCAAAGACGTGAACAGCTTCGCGCTTACCCACAGCAACTTGAGCCACATAAGGTACCAGGTTGTTTGGAATACCTGCAGGATCTTCTCCGATGAGGCCCGACTGGTGAGCGCCAATAG
>JABZGY010000039.1:0-9258 GCA_015259155.1 Atopobium sp.
TCTCAGCTGCACCATCAGTAACGCCAGCCTGGAGAAGCTCAAGGTCTGCTGCCTCTACGTTGCCTGCGACACCGTAAACAACAGCGCCTGTCTCCTTGTTACGATAAAACTTTGCGTCGATCATTTTTTCTCCTCTCACGACATCCGAAGATGTCAGAATTTCTTAGCAAGTTCTACTTAAATAGTAACAGTTATTACTTAAGAGAAACCTGCAAATTTAGAATCGACAAAAACTAAACAATCTGTGCGTATCCGCTTTGACCAATAAAATCTTTAAGCTCGGTCAAAAGAACCATGCTACGTCCATCAATCCTGGTAGGAATTTCCATGCGCATAACATCGCCCATGTCTGTTTCTACCCTAATCTCAATACAGTCCATGCCGGGATAGCGCGAGAAGATCTGTCCAAGTGTCTCGATAGCCTGTCTTTGAAGTTGAGAAGCAGGCATATGAATAACGAGTGTCTTTGGTGTGTTGTTAGCACTGTTAAGCTCAATAGGATTAACTTCTTGAGCAATAACCTGGTCTCCTCTATCAGACCGCTCAAGCTTTCCAAGAACAGAAATGAAGATGTCGCTCTGGCTCTCACCAGTCTCTGGATCAACATCTCCAGCAAGAAGTCTTGCAGCCTTCTTGTAGAGCTTAGGGAACATGACAATAGTGACGCTACCCTCCATGTCTTCAAGCGTAACAATTGCCATTGGGTCGCCGTTTTTAGTAGTGCGCTTCATAACATTAGTAACCATGCCAGCAAAGCGAATAGGTTTACCCTCTGGAACTTTGAACTGCTGAGACATAGCACCGTTAGGAAGCTGAACCTCTACGTTCTCTTCAATCTCTGCAAGAGCATAATCTCTACTTTTAGCAAGGGCGTACTCATACGGACGAAGCGGATGGTCAGAGACGTAGATGCCTAGGACTTCGTACTCTTTGGTAAGCTTGAATCGCCTATCCCACTCAACGCCATCTGGCTCTGGGACAATATCGCTAAAACCAGAACCCTCCACCTCTGCAAACATATCAAACATTGAGAACTGGCCTACAGCCTTATCTTTTTGGCGCTTAGTAGCGGCATCGATAATGTTTTGTGGATTGTTCTTGTCCACAAAACTCATCATCTGCATACGGGTATAGCCTGTTGAGTCAAAGGCTCCTGCCTTGATAAGAGCTTCAACAACATTGCGCTTTGCCTGGCTTGCATCAACACGATCAACAAAATCATGAATGTTAGCAAAAGGACCGCCTTTTTGGCGCTCAAGCATAATTGCTTCACCAACACCAGCGCCTACGCCACGGATACCTGCAAAGCCAAAACGAATACCCTCTTTAGTAGCAGTAAAGTCTTTACCAGACTCGTTAATATCTGGTGGAAGAATCTTAATTCCCTCATGACGACAAGCGCTTACGTAGTGGACAATCTTATCTGTCTTGCCCATATATGAGGTAAGAACTGCAGCCATAAACTCATGTGGATAATGTGCCTTAATCCACGCAGTCTGCATAACAAGAATTGCATAACCAGCAGAGTGGGACTTGTTAAATGCGTAAGAAGCAAATTCAAGAACATCATCCCAGATGCTTTCTGCAACTGAGCGATCAAATCCATTACGCACTGCTCCGTTTTTCCAGTGGGCTTCCATGGTCTCGTCAGTTCCGTCGTCCCAGTGCTGGACAACCTCCTGCATGAGCTTGATCTTCTTTTTTGCTACTGCTTTTCTTACCTTGTCAGACTCGCCCGCGGTAAAGCCAGACATCTTCATAGAAATCTGCATAACCTGCTCTTGATAGACCATGGTTCCGTAGGTCTCTTCCAAGATGTCATGAAGACGTGGATCGTAATCTTTGACTTCTTCTCTACCGTTCATACGGTTGATATAGCTGGTAACCATACCTGCGTTAAGAGGACCAGGACGATAAAGAGCGATAAGTGCGACGATGTGCTTATACTCTGTTGGTCTCATTCCCTTAATGGTTGCAGTCATACCTGCAGACTCAACCTGGAAAACGCCAGCGGTTCGTCCTTCTCTCAGAAGTCTATAAATCTCTGGGTCTGTAAACGGAATGTTATCTACATCAATATCAATTCCGTAGTTATCCTTCACGTTTTTAATTGCACGAGAAATAACTGTTAGGGTTCTCAGTCCCAGGAAGTCCATCTTAAGAAGACCCATGTCTGCGACGGAGTGTCCCTCGTACTGCGTAATCTCTACGCCGCCCTTGGTATCTACCTTGGTAGGAACGTGGTCATTTACAGGCGTAGGAGCAATCAAAACTGCACAAGCATGCACACCCTCACCACGATGCAAGCCCTCAATAGATAGAGCAGCATCAATGATTCTTCTCGCATCAGGGTCATTCTCGTACGCATCTTCAAAATCAGCAGAATACTGATCAGCGCCTTTTTGACCTTCTTGAGCCTTATGAAGAACAAACTTAAGGTGAGCGTTAGGATCACCTGGAATCATCTTAGACAGACGCTGTCCCATATAAACGGGATAACCCAAAACACGACACGCGTCATTTATTGCCTGTTTTGCCTTGATGGTTGAATACGTAATAACGTGAGAAACACGATCAGATCCATAAATCTGACGGACATGCTCAACAACCTCAAGACGACGCTCATCGTCGAAGTCCATATCAATATCTGGCATCTCTGAACGCTGTGGAGACAAGAACCTCTCAAACATGAGACCATTCTCAAGAGGGTCAAACGAGGTAATATCCATAGCGTATGCAACAATAGCGCCTGCTGCAGAACCACGACCAGGGCCTACGCCAATACCATTCTCTTTTGCCCAGCGAACATACTCCTGAACAATCAGGAAGTAATCTGCAAAGCCCTTTTTGCAGATGATGTCATATTCATACTCAAAACGGTCTTTAACGTTAATCTCATTGATGACAACGTTTTGCCAATCATCTCCATAACGTCTTGCAAGACCAAGCTCACACTCTTTTCTAAAGCGTTCCTCTGAGGTCTCTCCCTCTGCCAAGTCTGGGAACTTTGGCAGATACATGTGAGTCCAGTCCAGCTCATAGTTGCACTTATTTGCAACCTCAATGGTGTTCTCGATAGCTTCTGGACACCACGAGAAGATCTGGCGCATTTCTTGCTCACTCTTAAGGTAAAACTCGCTGCCTGTCATGCGTTTGCGGTTCTCATCATCAACGCGAGCGCCTGAACCAATGCAGGAAGCAATATCTTGAACGCTTGCATCCTCTTTAGTGAGATAGTGGTTATCGTTGGTAGCAACAACCTTAATACCAAGGTCATGGCCCATCTTAACAATGCGCTCAGCAAGGGTTCTATCGGTATAGCCGCCCCAGCTTGGATCAGACAAACCGTGGTCTTGAATCTCTAGGTAGAAATCATCCCCAAAGATATCTTGGTAGATTTTTGCCCAACGCTCTGCTTCTTCTGGACGGCCTTCAAACAACATACGAGGAATGATGCCAGAAACACAAGCTGAAGTGCAGATAATTCCCTCGTGATAGCGCTTGAGCATCTCAAGCGTAGTGCGCGGCTTGTAATAGAACATATCTTTTGAGCCCGCCTCTGACATCATCTTCATCAGATTGACATAGCCGGTCTCATTTTTAGCAAGCAGAATAAGGTGATAACGTACCTGCTTAGTGCCCTTCTCAATACAATCATCAAGAATGAAATAAGCTTCACAGCCAAAAATTGGCTTAATAAGTGGAGAAGGTTTATTGGCTTTTACGGCCTCAATATTATGTGTTTGATTCCAAATTTGAACGTCAGAAGCCCACTGCGCATGAACCTTATCATGCTCACCAGCATTGGGATCATCTACAGGAGGTTCTTCTAAATCCCAACCCTTTTCAAAACATTCCACATCATGGCACCACTGGCCAAAGTCTTTAAGCGCCTCATTGTACTTACGGCATGCAAGGTCAAAATCTGGAATTCCAAAGAGATACCCATGATCAGTAAGAGCAAGTGCTGGCATACCAAACTCTACAGCTTTACTAACCATATCTGGGACACGGCTAGCTCCATCAAGAATGGAAAAATCTGAGTGGTTGTGGAGGTGAACAAATGCCATCTTTTTCTACGCTCTTCTCTTTGTGCTTCAAAATTTGTTCTTTTACCAAGGGCTCTTAATTTCTTTGTATAGTGTAGCCGATTCGCCGGACAATAACTACTAATACAAACATATGTTCTATGTGCTAATACTTCTATTGACGCTGGTAAATTGGATGAAAATATTTTCTCGCCAATTTCATAACATCGCAAAATCTCTCTTAGTTGGCGTAGGCCATCCGTTCAAAAATTTCTCAAAATAAAAGTTTCAAACTGGTAACTCTTAGACTAGGGACACCTTAATTGGGAATATAGTTTTTGTATTACCTATTCCAGTTAAGGAGATCACATGGATCAGATGAAAAGCATTTCCTTTGACGACATTACAGCGGCTCAGAAGAACTTTGAGTCCGACCGCGCTCACACAGTAGCTAAGAATGCTGCTACCAGCGCTGGTGTTAGAAAAGCAGCTCGTGTACCAGAAGGTGTTGCCCTTAATCCTCTTACTTTTGATGTTGAGGTAAAGCAGGGTGACCGCACTAATCAGAAGCGCTCTGGTCGTTGTTGGATGTTTGCATCACTTAATACGTTTAGATATCGCATCATCAAGAAATACAACCTCTCTACCTTTGAGCTTTCCCAGGCATACCCACTGTTCTGGGACAAGATGGAGAAGTCCAACTGGTTCCTTGAGAACATTCTGGATACCCTTGATGAGCCTCTGAATGGTCGTCTTGTATCCTTCCTGCTCACCGATCCAATTGGCGACGGTGGCCAGTGGGATATGTTTAAGAGCCTTGTAAAGAAGTACGGCGTTGTGCCAAAGAGCGCTATGCCAGAGACTGCTAACTCTTGCAACACCCACGAGATGGACGCGTATCTCACACGTTATCTTCGTAGTGCTGCAAAGCGTCTTCGTGAGACCGCAACAGCTGGTGAATCTCTTGAGTCTCTGCGCGAGATGAAGAAAGAGATGATGGAGGACGTCTATACCCTGCTGGTAACTTGCTTGGGTCAGCCTCCTGTATCTTTTGAGGCACGCCTGCGCGATAAGGACGATAACCTCGTTCTTTCTGGCACTTTTACTCCTCAGGAGTTCTTCGCTGAGACTGTTGACATGAATCTTGATGATTACATCTCAATCATCTCTGCGCCAACCGCAGATAAGCCTTTCAACCACACCTACACCGTTTCCCGCTTGGGCAACGTTGTTGAGGGTGGCGGCGTTCGTTACCTCAACCTTGAGATTCCTGAGCTTAAGCGCCTTGCTGTGGCTCAGCTTAAGGACAACCTGCCCGTCTGGTTTGGTTGCGACGTTGCTCAGTCCTACCTTCGCGAAGAGGGCATCATGGACACCCGCGCACTTGACGTTGACGGCCTCTTTGGCTTCCCTGTTGAGGGCGCACTTGACCGTGCAGAACGCCTTGACTACGGCGAGTCTCTGATGACTCACGCAATGGTTCTTGAGGGTGTTAACTTTGACGCAGAGGGCAACACTACTCTTTGGAAGGTTGAGAACAGCTGGGGTAAAGACCACGGTCGCGATGGCTTTGACACCATCTCTGACCCTTGGTTTGACGAGTACGTCTACCAGATTGTTGTTGACAAGAAGTACCTCACTCCTGAGCAGCTCAAGACCTTTGAGACCGAGGAAGCAACCGTCCTCGAGCCATGGGACCCAATGGGCTCTCTTGCAACGCTTCGCTAAGGCACAAACCATCTGGCGAGAAGATCGGTCTTCTCGCCAGGTTTTTTCTAAACGCTACAAACAAAAGGAGCCGCAATGGCTGATCAGACCATAAATCCACAGTGGGCAAACGAGGAAACCGCTGCATTTAGTGCAGACCGTGCTAACCGCGTTGCTCGCAACTCCGTAACCTCTATGGGCGTTTCCGCAGCTGCTCGCGATATCACCACCATGCGTACCTACACTGATACCTACGGTGTTGCTGTTGCAAAGACGGGCGACGTCACCAACCAGCGTCAGAGCGGTCGCTGCTGGATGTTCTCTTCTTTCAACGTGCTTCGCCAGGAGGCAATCAAGAAGCTTGACGTTGATACTTTTGAGTTCAGCCAAGCATATGGCATGTTCTACGACAAGCTTGAGAAGGCAAACTCTGCACTTGAGTACATCATTCAGACCGCTGACCAGCCAACCGATTCTCGTGTTGTCAACACACTTCTGACCGAGGGCATTGGCGATGGCGGCTACTACTCATTTGCTATGAGCTTGGTCGAGAAGTACGGCCTGGTTCCTAAGGACGCCATGCCAGAGACTGCTTGCTCCAAGAACTCTACACAGATGGATGAGCGCATTGACCGCCTGTTCAGAAAGAGTGCTGGCGAGCTTCGCGCAGCATACGCAGCTGGCAAGTCTCTGGACGAGCTTCGTGCGCTTAAGCAGGAGCAGCTCAAGGGCTTCCACCAGATCCTTTCCGTCTGCCTTGGCGAGCCACCTCTGACCTTTGACTTTGAGTGCAAGGTTGGCAAAAACGCACAGGTAGATAAGGCAAAGCTCTCCCCTGTTGAGCCAAGCAAGGCTTCTGACAACAAGGACGGCGAGAAGGACGAGGAGAGCACCCAGATTCTTCGCGACTTTGGCATTACTCCTCTTGAGTTTGCTGAGCGCTATTGTGGCGTTGATCCTCGTGGCTATGTCCAGCTCATCTCTGTTCCAAGCAAGAAATACCCTTACGGCAAGGTGTATCACCCAACCTTCATCGATACCGTTTTGGGCGGCATTAAGACTCGCTTCTTAAACGTTGAGCCAGAGGTTCTTGAGGCAGCTACCATTGCTTCTTTGAAGGACGGCAACCCTGTCTGCATGGCCTGCGACGTTATGCAGGAGTTCCCTCGCCACAATGAGGACTTCAACTACGTCCTCTCAACCGACACCATGGATTACAACGGCCTTTTTGGCGTTGATTTTGACATGGATTGCGCCTCAATGATTGAGAACTATGAGACTTCCCTTACCCACGCAATGACCTTCCAGGGCGTTGAGCTTGATAAGGACGGCAAGGCTAAGCAGTGGCGCATTGAGAACAGCTGGGGTAAGGACTCCGGTAAGGACGGCTACCTCATCATGAGCGCAGACTGGTTCCGCCTCTACGGCGGCGAGGCTGATGTTCGTCGTCAGTACGTTCCAGAGGACCTGCTCAAGGTTTGGGACGAGGGCGAAGATGTCCAGATTGATTTCTGGGAGAACCTTGGCTACTCCCTTGGTGGCCGTAACCGCAAGTAAGGTACACGCAACCACAGCCTACTAAGCACGCACATAAAAGCACCTATGGCCGGTACAGAATTTTCTGTGCCGGCCTTGTTAGTGTATACTGAAATAAGAAAAACCTTATTTTATTTTAGGAGGTTTTAATGAAATATTTTTCAAAGGAACGTATAATTTTACGGTTTATTGTTATATTTCTTTTCCTCTTGATCTGGTATTGCGATTCCAGAGGCATGCTTCCAGAAAATGGCTACGCAATCCTTACTATTCTTTTATTCGGTATTTTTTGGTTTATTGAAGCTAGATTTATTAAACCAACTAAAACAGATCAAAACGCGCCACGGAGACCTCTGCTGTAATCTTTCCAGCGCTGAGCTCTGTCAACGCAGCTGTGAACGCCGCTTCTTCTCCACACCTAAAGTCTATGGCGAGAAAAACGTCCGCTCCAAACTCTGCCGTTATAACTTTGCCGCCGTTATCTGAGACCAAGCGCTGAATCTGCTCATACAGGTTATACGGGGCCGACAACTCCACCCTCACAACCTGCAGCATTTCCTGAACAGCAGATGCTTCCTCAGCAGCAGCCAAAGCCTCTTGAGTTGCTGCCGTATACGCACGAACAAGCCCACCAGGACCCAAAAGCGTTCCGCCAAAGTAGCGTGTGACAACGCAGCAGACGTTCTTAAGCTCCGCTCCGCGTAATACCTCCAGCACCGGCATTCCCGCCGTTCTGGAAGGCTCTCCGTCGTCGGAGGCACGCTCCGTGCCGTCCTCCAAGATCCATGCGGGCACGTTGTGGCGAGCGTTATAGTGCTTCGCCCTCACTGTAGCGAGAAACTCTTGTGCTTCTGACTCTGTTTCTACATGACAAAGCTGGGCTATGAAGCGGCTCTTTCTGTCTTCAAAGAGACCTTCCGCAACAAAGTCCAGCTTGAGCGTCTTGTAGGATGTGTCAGACATGGAGCAACTATGCAACTGCAGCTTACGCGAGTACACAGACCTTCTCGCCAGCAGAAACAGACTGGTCTGCTGCGGCAAAAATCTCTACGTTGCTATACTCGCTGGAATTGGTGATAGCAAGAATAACCACCTCGGGATGACCCGCGTCCTTAACCTTATCCAGGTCAAAGGTCATCAGTGGCTGACCAACCTCAACATGCTGGCCCTGCTCAACAAGGGCGACAAAGCCGTCACCCTTCATCTCAACCGTATCAACGCCCACGTGAATCAAAACTTCTTCTCCAGAATCTGCAGTGATGCCAAATGCGTGAACGGTTGGAGTAGTTGCGGTAATAGTGCCCGAAACCGGCGCATACACAACTCCCTCAGAGGGCCAAATACCCAAACCCTGTCCAAGCATGCCACCTGCAAAAACAGGATCGGGAACGTTCTCTAGCGCAACAACTTTTCCACTTGCTGGTGCATAAATTGTTTTAGCAGTGTAATCAGAAACAACAAGAGCCTCTGGTGCAGCAGTCTTAGAAGATTTCTTGAAAAGATCAAAGAGTCCCATGCTAGTCCTTTCGTATGTAAGCCTGTCCATCATAGCAGCATTCAAAGAGGCAGCTGTTGCTTTTCATGAACACGACGTACCAAAATCACACCCTTCTCGCCACTCAGCGTATGGCGAGAAACCCGCGCCCTTACAACATCTCATTTACTTGGAGATTGTTTGACTTCGGAGCTTCTGCGCTTATGAACGTGATACAATCGCCCATGCAAAGTGGACCAGACAACCGCGGAGTACCCGTCCAGCTAAGTGGAAGGGTGCTATGAGGAAAGTCCGGGCTCCACAGGGCAGGATGCTGGCTAACGGCCAGGCGGGGTGACCCGACGGAAAGTGCCGCAGAAAAGAAGACTCTCACCTGCGCATTCGCGTAAAGAGAAAAGCTGAAACGGTAGTGTAAGAGACTACCAGCATGCTGGCAACAGCGTGGCTTGGTAAACCCCATCCGGAGCAAACGCAAATAGGAGCGCTATGGTG
>JABZGY010000003.1:0-58819 GCA_015259155.1 Atopobium sp.
TTATGGAGCAGATATCTAACAGATTAGTGGGCCAGTGTCTTCGCGATTTGCGAAAGAAGCAACGTCTTACTCAAGAGGCGGTTGCTGAGCACCTTGCTGGAGATCAAGCATTCATATCAAAGGTTGAATCAGGCGAGCGTGGCGTTAAACTCGGAGAAGTCTTTTCTTTTGCTGAAGCTCTAGGTATTGAAGCTTCTGAGCTCATCGAAGCTTTGCGTACGTATCGATAGTTTTAGTTCAATTTTTTAATGCAAGAACCCTGTGAAAGACGTGCTTCTTAAAAGAGGTACCTCTTTTTCTGTTTGCCACGTCAACATCAAAAGATAAAAGAAAACGGCCCAGAGAATAATCTCTGAGCCGATTCAAGTCGTGGTGGCGGGGAAGGGAATCGAACCCCTGACACGGGGATTTTCAGTCCCCTGCTCTACCAACTGAGCTACCCAGCCATTGGTGCTTCGAAAAGCTTATTTACTATAACAGACTCAAGCGCTTCGTCAAGCGGGCAATTTATACAATCCAGAAATTTTTTCCACCAGTGAGGTCAAATTCAACGGTCATGCCCTTTATTGCAAAAAATGCCTCAACTTGCTCTTTTGTTTTCTCAAGCTCTTGACCATCGATTTTCTCGCGTTCATCGGGTTTCTCGCTAGAGGGGAGCTCTATCCACAGAGACTGCTTGCCGCATGCATCGCGCAGGTGAACTTTGCTTCGAAGACCCTGCTGAGCAAGTCTTTCATTAAGGTGAATGAGGTCAAAAAAGTTGACGATTTTTGGCATGCTAACTCGTTTCTCTAAACGCTCGCTCTTAAGCATACACGTTTGCAAATTGGTACAATAGATGACTAGCTTGAATTAGGTCAGCGGTCGTTGCTGCCTCCACTGAATAAACTATTCGAGGGGAAATTATGGCCTTTACGAGAAAAGAATTCTTGTCCCTTTCTGCTTTAGGAGCTACAGGCACCTTGGTTGCATGTACTCCACAGGCAAGGACGTCTGAGGATACGAATCAGCCTGCATCTAACGTGGACCTTGAAGAGTTCAAGTCACTTAAGCTGGACATGACCCAGTGGAGTTATGACGAGGATAATGACTGCTACTATCAGTTGGGCATTCAGTACTGCACTAAGCCTGCAAGCAAGTCGGTAAACACTCTCTCGGTCTTTGTACCTGGAAAGTATTTCTCGGGAACCAAGAAGGGCTCGACGTACGAATGCGAAGTAAGCGAGAAGGCCGTTGTGGGCAGCTTCACCGCACGTACCGCGCCAATTGTCATGCCTATTAACACGGCAACGCTGTTCCCTCAGAGCGCCCCTACAAGTTACTCATACGAAGGCCTCGCACCGTACCTTGAGGCTGGTTTTGTGTACGTATACGCAGGTTTCCGCGGTAGAAGTGCCGGCTACGATTCAACTACGGGCTCGGACGAGCTTTACGCAGGCGGATCTCCTTGGCCAGCAGTAGACTTCAAGGCTGCTATCAGGTATTTGCGCTACAACAACGAGCTGCTCCCATGCAATACATCGAAGATTTTTGTGTTTGGCTTTGCAGCCGGCGGTGGCCTCAGTGCGGTGCTGGGCACCTCGGGCGATTCTCCGTTCTATACGCCATACCTTAAGGCGGTTGGCGCTGCTACACATAGCGAGAAGGGCGAGCAGCTTTCAGACTCTATTTACGGCAGCGCTTCATGGTGTCCTGCAACTTCATACGACCTCGCAGACGCAGCGTATGAGTGGTCGGCCGGTCAGTATGCAGATGCAACAGATTCTCGTGCTGAGGGTGTATGGACCCAGCCTCTCTCGCAAGATCTTGCTGGCGCATATGCTTCATTTGTCAACAACATGGATCTTCTCGACAGCAATGACAGCAAGGTCAGCCTTGATGAGACTAACTCTGGCGTCTATACCGCTGGATCATATGCAGATCTTCTTATCAACGAGCTCAAGACCTCTGCGAATAACTTTGTTAGGGACAACGCATTCCCTTATACCTCTACGCCTCAGCGACTGGAAGAGCCAACATTCCCAGGTGATCCAAATCTCGCAACGGTTCGTGGTACAGATAATGCAGCTCCTGCTACTCAGCAGGTTCAATCTACTATCTACGATACTGCTGAGCACTATTTTGGCTCTCTGAACTCAGAATCTATTTGGGTTGTATATAACCTTCGTCGTCAGAGTGTTGAGCTTGAGAACTTGAGGGGTTTCTCGCGAGCTTTAAGAGGTGCGTCGCTTCCTGTTGGAGCTTTTGATGCTCCCGATAGAAGCACCCGTGCTAATCAGCTTTTTGGTGTTGGCGAGCAAAGTACGCTGCATTTTGATGAGCAGACTGCTGACCTTATTAAAAAGAACCTTGATACTTACATGAAGCTTGCTGATTGGAAGTCTAGCTACGCTAATGATTGGACCTCTGATCTGAATAAGGCTGATACGCTGGAGAATGACATTCCAACTCGTGTTGATATGTTCAATCCACTGTACTTTACCAGCGCATCTTACAAGGGCTATCAGACAGCATCGGTTGCTCCTTATTGGCGCATTAATGAGGGCGCTCAGAATACTGATACTTCAATCTGCACCTCGTTCAATTTGGGCCTGTCTCTAAAGCATTTCTCGGGCGTGAGCAGTGTTGATTACACGCTTGTTTGGGATAAGGGCCACGTTCTTGCCGAGAGAACAGGCAATGCAACTGCCAATTTGGTGTCTTGGATTGTTTCGTGCGCGTCTGCTTAAAGAGGAGGGCATAGCGTGTTTCAAACAAAGAACCGCCGACTGTATGGTGTTGTTGTTATTGTTGTGCTTGCGGTAGGAGCAATATTCTTCTCTCTTATGAGGGGTGCTGATAAGTCTCAGTCACAAGCAAGCTCGCAATCACAACAGACGCAGCAAACGCAACAGACACAGTCTCAGAGCTCACAAAACAAGGGTTACATTGATTCTGTAGCAGCGGATGACCCGTATGCAAAGGGTATTCACCATGTTCGTATTGTGGTGAAGGATTACGGCACTATCGAGGCAACCCTTAACGCAAACGTTGCGCCTATTACGGTTTCTAATTTTGCTCATCTTGCCGAGTCAGGCTTCTATAATGGCCTTACGTTCCATCGCATTATTGACGGCTTCATGATTCAAGGTGGAGATCCTAAGGGCAATGGCTCGGGTGGATCCGAAAATAAAATCAAGGGTGAGTTTACCAAAAACGGTGTCGAGAATAACATCTCGCATACACGTGGAACTATTTCCATGGCACGCGCTCAAGATCCAAACTCTGCAAGCTCACAGTTCTTTATCATGCAGGCAGACAACTCAACTCTGAATGGAAATTACGCTGCATTTGGCACGGTAACAAGTGGAATGGACGTTGTCGATGCAATTTGTAAAGGCGTAACCCCAACCGATTCAAATGGAACTATCCCTGCTTCAGAGCAACCAGTCATTGAATCCATTACAATGATTGATTAGATTCCTTATATAAAATATTGTTATGTTATTGAATGACCTGCGACAAGTTATAAAGTTGCAGGTAATTGGCTTAAAACACGCTTCTCATGATATACTATTGTTATCCGAGAGGAGTGGTGTTATGCGAGCTGTTGGCGAGTTTTGCGTTCACCCAGGTCAGGGCGTATGTCTTGTTGAAAATGTAGTTTCGGAGCCTACTCCGGCCTACGTTTTGTCTCCTATTGGGCAAAAACATCCTGTTCAGATTGTATTTCCTCTTGATCAAGAGTTCAGACTACGCGATCTTATGACGCACGACGAGGCCATGAATCTTGTTGATACCTATCCTCAAATTGAGCTTATTACGTTCCATATTCATAATGCGTCGCTTGAGGAATCTCATTTTAGACACGCTATTAGAGAAGGTTCTTGTAAAGACTCCTTTAGTATTGCTAAAACGTTTAGAGCTCGTATTGATAAGGCGCGTTCGCTCAACAAGAAACCACCTGTTTCTCATGAGAGAATTTTTAAGATGGCCAGTAATCGCGGTCTTTACGAGCTTATTACGGCACTTAATTGCACCGTTGACGAGATTCAAAAGGTGTTTAGTTCGCGCTATGGCGTAGAAATTGGAAAAGCATAGCGTACAATTACGCGAGTATGGTTAAAGAACTCAGGAAGCGTAAGAAAGGAGGTAGTCAATAATGCTTGAATTTGAACTTCTTGGAATAGTTGATGGTGTTGCAACCTATCAATATTATCCAGAGGGAGACCGCAAGAATCCCGGCACGATTCGTTTTGATTCCAATTTTAAGATGATTGATTACGTACTTTCTAAGCGTGACGAGTTCGCTAGATATGTGGTAAAGCTCTTTCATTGGTTTGAACGTAGAGGAAGATTCGATGAATCAGGCTTTATTGCTTGGGGTTAACCTTCATCAATCAACTAGCTTTCATAGACCATCTCTGGATAGCACTTTTTATATTTTAGGCGTGTTGGAAATTATGTTTGACACATGTCTTGTATGCCTTTTAGCACCAAAGCGGTGCTTAATGTGCATGTGAACAATGCAGAAATTAAACCAGTATAATTAACCCAACAAGTAATTATTCGATTGGTGGAGATTGTGGAAACATTATCAAATATAAAAAAATTATCGAAAATTGTAGATAAATACCGCACTGGTTATTGTCTTTGCACCGGAGGTATGTCAAAGAAGATGATTTGCGTGCATCTGTATGCCGCCGCTGCTTCTGGTACGAGGTCAGTTGATATTATTAAAAAAATGCTCGGAGATGCTCCGATGGAGGAGTACCTTTTACCAGAAGATTATGAGAATTGGAAACGGTTGATATCCAAAGCCTAACACTCAACTAATCAGCTTTTATAAGCCGCCTACGGGCGGCTCATTTATTTTCTTGCGAGATGGAAAAGTAGCATACCGTAACCTAAAGCAGCGCTTAACGTGCATATAAACAATATAGAAATTAAACTGCTACAATTAAACCATCCGTTCAAGAGATGGGAAATTATGGCTTCAGAAACATCTGCAAATCGTGCTGTTGTTACTGTTTTGGGCAGCGATGCTCCAGGAATTGTTGCAGCAATTTCTACCACTTTGGCTGAGTCAAATGCCAACATCTTAGATATCGCTCAAACCATTCTGTCTGGTATTTTTACTATGACCATGTTGGTTGAACTTCAGGATGCTGAGTCCTTCTTGAGCCTCAAAGAGCGTCTTGATGCCGTCTCAGAAAAGCTTGGTGTACAAGTAAATATGCAGCGTGAAGAGGTCTTCACGTTTATGTATCGTCCATAAAGAGGTCTTTACGTTTATGTACCGTCCTTAAAGGGGTAGTGTTTTGTCAGAGCTTTCAACTGAAGAACTCATTGCTCAAAAGCAGTCTTGGCTCACTCAAGATGTATCAAATCTGAAAGTAGATATTGTCTTTTCCGATATGGATGAGACATTTTTGCATACCGATAAATCTCTTGATTCAAAAAACATGGCAATGTTGGATCGTCTGGCTGAGCTAGGCATTCCTTTTGTCCCATGCTCTGGACGCGCGTTTAACGTGCTGCCAAAAGAAGTTGTGAACCATCCTGCTTCTAAGTACGTGGTGTCCTGCGATGGCGCCATCATTAGAGATCTTTCTACTCAGACGGTACTGCACGAGTCTACTGTTACCAAGGAGCAGGCGCTTGAGTTGTATCAAAAGCTTAAAGACCTTCCTGTCACTTTTGATATTTTTGCAGATGGTGGTGTATATCTAGAGCGCTCAAGGCACAATCTTATCTCTCAGTTGGGTATTCCCGCAGATCATGCGGCATTTATGCAACGCTCGCGTACTCCCTTTGACCAAAGCGTTGAGGAGTTTATTGAAGGCGTTACTACCATCGAGCGACTTGGTTCCTATTGGTCTGTTTCAGAAGGCGAGAAGTATCAGGCGCTTGTAGCAGATGCTGTTGCCTCGGTAAAAGGGCTCAGTGGCACGGCTTCCATGAGTATGGGAATGGAGATCTTGGCCGACGGCACCTCAAAGGCCGCCGCACTTCAATGGCTGTGCAACTATCTTGGTATCTCCACAGAGAGCGCTGCAGCCTTTGGCGACTCGCTCAATGATGTTGCAATGCTTTCTGCAGCTGGAATGGGTACTGCAGTTGCTAACGCTCGTCGTGAGGATTTTGAGGCTGCAACCTATATCACTTTGACTAACGATGAGGCAGGTTTCTCGCGATTCCTTACGTGGGCGCTGGGGGAGTAAGCGCTCGGCACTGGGGGAGTAAGCACTTAGCGCTGGAAACGTAACGTTTCAGAGTTTTCGCTTTAAAGTTTTGCTTGAGACATATGGTTTAAAGAAAAAGCCGGCAGATACAATCTGTCGGCTTTTGTTATGAGAAGTAAAACTACTACGCGCTAGGTTAGTGATTACTGTCCTGCTGCTCTTCAAAGACATCTTCATCGGCCGCTTCCTCATCAAGCTTAAGAGGACGGAAGCTAGCGGTATCGCCACCAACGTAGTCTGCAACGGTAGCTGCGTTTTCAACGCGCTCCTTGTGCAGTGCCTCTGCAAAGATATCTTCATCTTCCTCAATCTCTGCAATGCGCTCTTTCATAGGAGCCTCAACAAGTGGCATAGAGCCTGTCTGAGCTGCATCGTCAAGCATGATACGGGTAAGCTTCTGCTCACGCTTGACCTTGGAGAACAAAGGAACGTACTCAAAGACAATGTTGGAGTTCTCAAGACCATACCAACGAGCAGGAGATCCGCAGATGCGACGAATAAAGTACTTAAGCTCAAGGCAACGAGCATCAAAACCGTTGATGTCAGTCTCTGGAGCTAGTACCTTACGCAGCAGACAGAATCTAAAGTCACCAATCTCGGAGTGCTCCTTGTAAATGGAATACTTGTGATTCTGTGGCGCAAGCTGATTGTTCTTAATCAGGTCACCAACAATCTGATACAGATAGGTGTTAATACGCTGGTTTACCCTAAAGCCAAGACGCAGAGTAATCTTGAACAGGAAGTCTGTACCAAAGTCATTGACGATAAACTCACGGGTATTTGGATCGTCTGTCAGCGAGATGTTAATAAAGTAGTAGGCCTTAGCACGCTTTGGACGCTTATCCAAGATGGAATAGAGGATGTCTCGATCCAGCTTGTCAAAGGATGAATCATTAGTAAGAAAAACCAGGTTATCGGCGAGGGTTGTATAGTCTGCATCGTGGCTCAAGCTACGGAGCTGGTCAATGTATTTATCTACGGGGAGATAAACGCTCTGCGTCCTCTCAACAGCGGTACCGCGGCGCCAGACAAACATGACAACAAAGATTGCGGTAGCCATAAGAACGGTAAAGTAGCCGCCGTGGAAGAACTTGGTAAGGCTTGAGAAGAAGAACATAGCCTCGATAGCACCAAAGAAAAGAATGAATGGAATGGCCGCCCATAGGCGCTTTCTGATAACAGCCAGGTAGGTGTAGAGCAAGATTGAGGTCATGAGCATGGTAACGGTAATTGCAAGACCGTACGCTGCTTCCATGTGCTCAGAGCTCTGGAAGAGAAGTACAACGCCAATGCAGCCAACCCACATGATGTTGTTTACAAGTGGAATGTAAATCTGGCCCTTTGTTGTGGAGGGGTAGTTAATCTTAATGTGAGGCATAAGATCAAGTTTAATTGCCTCAGAGACAATGGAATAAGAGCCAGTAATCAGTGCCTGAGAGGCAATAATTGCAGCAAGCGCAGAGAGAATAACGGCAAATGGTCTAAGCTGACCAGGAAGCATTTCAAAGAAAGGATTGAGGTCTTTGATTGCGTTGAAGCTCTCGTTGGTGTGGTTAGTGATAATCCACGCGCCTTGTCCAAGGTAGTTCAGAATCAAGCAGACCTTAACAAAAGGCCAGCTTACGTAAATGTTGCTCTTGCCAACGTGACCCATGTCAGAATAAAGCGCCTCTGCACCAGTGGTACAAAGGAAGACACTACCTAAAACCATGAGACCAGCTGCATTGAGCTTGCCATCAAAGAGGAACAGAATGCCGCGGACTGGGTTAAGAGCTCGAACAACGCTAATGTCAGCAAGCATGTTCATAACACCCATGGCACCCAAGAACAAGAACCAAAGCGTCATGACAGGGCCAAAGGCCTTACCAATGGTAGAAGTACCTGCCTTCTGTAAGGCAAAGAGGGTGCAGAGGATGATGATGGTAATCATGACAACAATGTGCTGATTATCACCAATAATGGCATGAGCTGCAGGAATAGTACGCAAACCCTCAATAGCGGTGGTTACTGTAACAGCTGGGGTCAAAATACCGTCAGCAAGAAGAGCTGCGCCACCAATCATGGCAGGAATAATCAGCCATTTGGCGCACTTTTTAACCAAACTGTAGAGCGCAAAGATTCCGCCCTCATTGTGGTTGTCTGCCTTCATTGCAACCATGACGTATTTAACGGTTGTAATGAGTGTCAGCGTCCAGATAATGAGGGACAGAGCACCCAAAACAACATCGGTGCTCATGGTAAGAAGTCCACCATTACCAGCGATAATTGCCTTCATGGTGTACATTGGAGAAGTGCCAATGTCACCGTAGACGATGCCAAGGGTAACAAGTACCATGCCAGCACTTAGAGGAATGCCAGTTGATTTCTTGGCTTTGTCCTTAGAGAAAAGCGCATGAAATGCAGCTTTACTTGTATTCATCCATTAATCCTCTCAATAGATGATCGGTTCAGTTCGTCATCATATGTTAGTCCATATACCTAGTTATAACTAGACGAATGTACAAACGTACTTATTTTGCCTGCAAGCGGAAAAATTTACTCATTTTCCCGCGGTTTTCTCGAGATTTTATATGCATGGTGAATCTTCTGATTTCTCGAGAAGTCCTCCGGAATAGTTTCACTTGTTATGTCTTCAATGTCGACGCCAGCTCGCTGGATTTTCTCGACATCTGGCTTAAAGGTACGCAGGTTGCACGAGAAAATGGCAACGCCACCGCGAGTCAGAAGGCGAGAAATGCCAATGATGAGTTCAGCGTGATCTCTCTGGACATCAAACGAGGTCTGCTTCATGCGCGATGAGTTGGAGAAGGTAGGAACATCGCAGAAGATGACATTCCAGCGGTTTTTGGTGTGACGCATCTCGGTAATCCAAGACAGGACGTCTGCCTGGACAAACTCGTGCTCCTCGCCGTCAAAGCCGTTACGCTTCATGTTGCGCATGGCCCACTCAAGCGAAGGCTTGGAGAGGTCAACGGTTGTGGAGTGAAGTGCACCACCATCTGCTGCGTAGCAGGTAGCGGTACCTGTGTAGGCAAAGAGATTGAGGAAGCTCTTAGCTGCGCCGGCACTCTTCATGAGCTCGCGAATCTCTGCGCGCGTATCGCGGTGGTCTAGGAAGATTCCACAGTCCAGCCTTGAGGCAAAGTTGACCTCAAAGAGTAGGCCGCCCTCATCGATGAGCAGCATTTCTTTTCTTGAGTTGTCGGTTGCACTGCCCTCATCAGAGTACTGAGAGCCGCCCTTTGCACGCGTTCTTGTTCGTAGATTTACGTTTGAGCTAGGTACGCCTAGAATGCGAGGAGCCAAAGCCAGGACGTCTAGGAGGCGGCGCTTTGCAAGGTCTGGATCAATCTCTTTAGATGCAGCGTACTCAGAGATTTGCAGCCAGGTAGTTGGCTTTGTGGCGCCTTTGTAGATGTCAATGCTGACGGCATAATCGGGCAGGTCAGCGTCATATACGCGGTAGCACGAGACGTCGTTTTTACGAGCCCACTTAGCGCGTTGCTTGGCCACCTTAGCAAGGCGTGCGGCAAATTGATCTGATGCAGGAACCAGTACGCTTACTGGCTGGTTGTTAACCATGACGGTGGGACCTGCGGGAACGGAGGTTGACTCAGAGTTGCTTGCTGGTGCAGTGGCATCAGCTTCGCCGCCACCTGCTTCCTCTGCGATTGCGGCAGAGTAGGAGCGCATGGTGGCAATGGAGTTACCCACGTAGACAGAAAGTGTCTGCGATGGAGTTGCTCTGAGTACCGTATCAGTATTTGTATCGCTGGTAAGAAGCGTGCTTGCCTGTCCCGCAAAAAGTCCAAGCGTAGCGTAAGCAGAGCCCTGAAGTGTAGGCTCTTCTTTGGTCCACGAGAGATCGGCAACAATGCCCGTGAAGTGCTCTGCGTGTTTAAGAAGCTCAGACGCTGCCAAGAACTGCACGTCAGCCTTGAGACCGCCTGCACGAAGCGTATAAAGTACAGCCTCCTTGGCCTTTGGGCGAGGGTCTGCTGCATAGAGTGTGACCTGGCGCTCTTGGCCCTTCTCGGCACGTTCATCGGCCTCGGCAAGTAAATCCTGCCAAGCATCGTCGTCGTGGCCAGCCCAACCCGTCATGCCCCAGCGAGCGCGCAGAATGCCCGGTGCCACGTCCAGCGCCATGCCCGCTGCCTCCTGTGCAAGCGCGCCTGCTCCCGGGAACAGCAGCGCCGGCAGCGGCGCGTCTGGCGAGAAGAGCGATGTACTCGCAGCAGTTTGCGCCTGCAGATACAGAAGAGCAGCGGCATAGTCCAGCCTGAGCGGCGCAAACTCACGTGCCGGGCCTCGACCGCCAGTCAGACTGCGCTTAAAGAGCGCCTCACCAGCAAGGTCAATGCCAACTGTGGCGCGGTTGCGTGAGACGCGCACGACAATAGTTACGTCAGGTGCAAGCGTGTTGACCATAGGACGGCTTCCGCGCTTTGCTGCAAGCCTATCTACAATTGCGTCTTTTGTTCTGACAGCAATGAAGTTGGTGTTTCTGAGCTGGTCATTTGTGCCGTGAGCGCTGACTGCAATGGTGGCATGCGGACCAATATGGTCTTCCCAAGCAATGTGGGAGAGGTCTTCGTAGAGAGCGTCTGAAGTTGCAGCGCCAACGCGATCAAGCACCAAAATGACGCGAGACGTGAGACGAGACCATAAACAGACGCGGTAAGCATCGGCAAGTGAGCCGTAAAACGCAACCTGTCCGCCAAGAGGGCGCACCTTTTTAATGCGCAGGCCGTCAAGCTCCTGTGCAAGAAGCTTCTCAAAGCCTTTTGGACACGTTGCAAAGAACTCAAGTTCTTGAGACATCGGGACACCTTTCGCCCGTAGGAATTGAATACATACTGACGTAACATTTTCCCATGTTTTTCTCGCTAAATGGTTGGGGAGAAGAAAATACATCAAGAACCCGTGGGTCGATCTCGGACAAGAACCCGTTGGTGCTCGGCCGCGCGAGCTCCCTTGAGCCCTCTCGGTCGTGCGTGGCTGTGAGCAGCGCGTCTGCAGCCCGCACCACCCTCCACTCACCGAAGAGCGGAAGTTCATACATAATGTCCCAAATCATCTGTTATTTTTCGCTTAAAATACGCATAGTATCTTTTACTAAGAAATAGAGAGCTGTTCGAGGTTTGGGAGTCATTATGGATGCAAAAGTTATGGAAGCATTTGAGTCCTGGCGTGCAAACGTCACCGAAGAAGACCTGGTAGAAGAGCTCGGTGAGCTTGCTAAACCAGAAGCAGAAGATAAGCTCTACGACGCATTTTATCGTTCGCTTGCTTTTGGTACCGCGGGCCTTCGTGGCACCATTGGTGTTGGCACCAACCGCATGAACGTCTATGTTGTCGCCCAGGCAACTCAGGGTCTTGCAGATTACCTCAACGCTCACTACCAAAATCCTACCGTGGCTCTTGCAAGGGATTCTCGCCTTAAGGGTGAGGATTTCCAGAAGGTTGCAGCTGGTGTTTTAGCAGCTAATGGAATCCGTGTATATGTCTACCCACGTATTGAGCCTGTTCCAACGCTCTCTTTTGCTGTCCGCTACCTCAAGACTTCCGCAGGTATCGTGCTTACTGCAAGCCACAACCCTGCGCCTTATAACGGCTATAAGGTATACAACGATAACGGTGGTCAGATTACTGACGAGGCTGCAGCAGAGATTTCTGCAAACATCGCACGCGTCAATCCTTTTGACGTCAAGCCTATGGACTTTGAAGAGGGCCTGGAGAAGGGCCTGATCATTTGGACTCCAGAAGAGGTCCTGGACAACTTCATTGAGGCTATCAAGCGTGTCTCTATTCCAGGATTTAAAGCTGCCGACGGCTACAAGGTTGTGTACACACCGCTTAATGGTACAGGTATGGAGTGCGTCACGCGCATCCTCAAGGAGATTGGCGTCAATGACGTTGACGTTGTTCCAGAGCAGGCAGAGCCAGACGGAAACTTCCCCACATGCTCCTATCCAAATCCTGAGTTCCGTGAGGCACTTGAGCTGGGCCTCAAGCTTGCCGACAAGGTCAAGCCAAACCTTTTGGTGGCAACCGACCCTGACGCAGACCGTATGGGCACTGCAATCCCTCATAACGGCGATTACGTGCTGCTTTCCGGTAACGAGATGGGTGTCCTGCTTATGGACTGGCTCCTTACCATGGCTGAAGAGCGTGGCGAGAAACCCCAGGATAAGGTAGCCGTTTCCACCATCGTATCCTCTGCTATGCCCGACGTCTTGGCACGTGCTCGCGGCTTTGAGATGCGCCGCGTGCTCACGGGCTTCAAGTACATCGGCGACCAAATTGACCAGCTCAAGGATGCCGGTGAGGAGGATCGCTTCCTCATGGGCTTTGAGGAGTCCTACGGCTATCTTGTTGGTACACATGCTCGCGATAAGGACGCTATTGTCGCTACCATGCTCTGTGTTGAGATGGCTTCTTGGTACGCCGCTCGCAACATGGACCTCTACGAGGCAATGGATGCCCTGTACCAGCGCTATGGCTACTACCTCAATGGCGTTGTCAACGCTGCTTACCCAGGTGCCGAGGGCGCTGCAAAGATGGCTCAGATTATGAGCAGCCTGCGTAAGAATCCACTGGAAACGGTGGGCAACTACAAGGTTGTTGGCGTAACAGACTATGCTGAGTGTGCAGAAATGCCTCGCGTCTCGGGCCTTCAGAAAGAGGCTCCTCAGACGCTGCCAGCTTCTAACGTTATTGAGTACAGGCTTGAGGGAGATAACAAGGTTATCTTCCGTCCATCGGGCACTGAGCCTAAGGTCAAAGCCTACCTCTTTGCCAACGGTGCTACCCGCGAAGAGGCCGAGGCTCGCATTGCGGAGCTTAGCGAGGCTGCTCAGCAGGTGCTTTCATAGTTCGCCTTTACCTCTAAAACGTTTTTCCACGCAATTCTTTGGCGAGAAACCCGTCCAGCCCAGCATTCACCTTTTGTGGATGCTGGGTTTTTTACTCTGCGGTCTTTACCGTCACGGTATACAGGGCATTTGCAGCGCTGGCAATAGTTTCTGCCGCCCATGGATGTGCGCTTACCTCAGGGGACAGAGGGTCGTGGACATTTACGGTGCCGTCATCGTTCTTACTGGTTACCAAAATCCAGTGATCGCCATCAGAGCTCAGCTTATTGCCCTTAACCTCAACAAGCAGGAAGGTTTCAGCATCTAGAAGCATGGTGATATTGTCGGCAGAAATGTTATAGCTATCAGCGGTAAGACCAAGGTTAGCTAAATTCTTCTCGAGAAATGATCTGTTCATTCCAGAGTCGGTGTCCGTTGCCTTGGCGGTTTCAACGGCACCCGCAATATCTGCTGGAGTCCAGTTGTTCTTTCCGGTAAGGCCCATGTATGCCATAGAAAGGGCAGTTGGGCCAGAGCCCTTGGTGGCAATTACAGAACCAGCATACGAGACTCCGCCCCACCTGGAGTCCCAAGTATAGAGCTGTGGAGCTGTGCCTTTGGTGATTGAATCGTCGTAGGTTTTGGCTTTGCCGTCAGAATCGGGATAGTTTGCAACAAAATCAATTGCCTCAGGGTGGGCAAGTGCCAGCTCAATGAGGCTTTTATCGCTGTATTTATCAGCGTGTTCTGCAATCCATGCAAGGTTTTTGTTCTGATCTAGCTTAGCTGCCAGGGCTTTAGTCAGCTCCTCTGAAGTTCCCACAGCAACACGAGAATCAACGGAGTTGGCCTCTACCTCCGGAGTAGATTCTTTAGCGCAACCACGCACGCAGCTCGACACAATAAAGACCAGTAAAAGTGCTGCAATAACTGCTAGACCAATGACAATATAGGTTCTCATACGAGAATCAATGCGATGTAGTAGAGACTGTCTCTTAAAAAGAACTGCCTGCGAACCAAGGGTATTTCTCTTGCGACGTCTTGCTTGCCTATCAGAAAAACTGCCATCACGAGGAGGACGGCGACGCATTGCAGGATCTCCGTGGGAGCCTTGTCTTCTATCAGGTGAATCATTCAGGGGCATGGTGGCCTCCAAGCCGTAAAAATAGTTTCACTCATGATGAATCATACGGCGAGAAGTGCATAAATACTTTTAGAAAACGGTGAATGCAATATTCCGACCGACGAGCGGGTAATTTACACCGTTTAGCGGTTTGGCATGCGCATAAGGGTTGATTAAGTATATTCTTTTACTCACTATCATTTGTTTTCAAAAGTTAGTGAGTCGCATAAAGAAAGAAGGCGTCGTGAAGCATAGAAATGCTCGACAGGACGTGATTCGTGAGCTTGTTCGCAGCGAGTCAATCCGTACGCAGCGCGATCTTGTTGACATGCTTAAAGATCGTGGCTTTGCCTGTACTCAAGCAACCGTTTCTCGTGATACAGCAGAAATGGATTTGCAAAAGCTTCCCGAGGGCGCCTATGTGCTTTCTGAAGATATGCATTTGCAAAAAATGCTCTCTGAGTTTGTAGTTGGCGCTACAGCAGCAGAGAATCTCATTGTGATTCGTTGTCACCCCGGCACTGCATCAGCAGTTGCATTTGCCCTCGATGATGTTGAGCTTGACCATGTCGTAGGTACCGTTGCTGGCGACGATACCGTTTTGGTGATTGTGGATAAAACTGCGCATGCTGCAGACGTGGTACGCATCATTACGCAGCTTGGCAATGTAGAGAGCGTTCTATAAAACACAAATCTTTTGGCGAGAAACCCGTCAAAAGCACACCTCATTCAAAAAGAAAAAGGAGCCTGCTTAGTGCAGACTCCTTTTTGTTGTAGATAAACCAGAGGTTTATGGAGTTCCTGTTCCAGTGCCCGTTCCTGTTCCGGTGCCCGTACCAGTACCAGTACCAGTACCAGGAGTGGCCGGAGTGGTAGGAGTGGTAGGAGTAGTAGGAGTAGTGGTGGTATCGTCCTCTTCCTCCTCCTCGGTAGTCTCCTCCTCTTCCTCTTCCTCGTCATCTTTCTCATTTTGCTTAGCATTAGCGGAGCCACCAACAAATTTCCAGTAACTATTAGGCTTGTAAGCAATAGTTTCAGTGGTCTTTGGGAACTCAGCGCGAGCAACGCCAGAGAGAGCTGCGTTCATGTAGTACGCCCATACGTACTGTGCAGTAACAAAGGTAGAGGACTCTCCGCCGCCGATAATAACAGGGTCACGACTATCTGGATATCCACACCAAGCTACGGTTGCAAGCTGTGGGGTATAGGCGCAGAACCAAAGGTCCTCGGAGTTATCGGAAGTACCCGTCTTACCTGCAACTGGTTGGTTGAAGGTCTTCAGGTTGTAGGCATAGCGACCAGTACCAGAGGTAAGAACGCCGCTCAGAACATCGGTAGCAGCTGCAGCAACAGCAGGACTAATTGCCTGAACTGGGTTGTCCTTGTGCTCGTAGATAACGTTGCCATTACGGTCTTCAATGCGCGTAATTGCAACAGCATCACGACGAACACCGCCTGCAGCAAGGGTTGCAAATGCGGTGCACTGCTCAATAGGGGTTACGCCCTGAGAACCAAGAGTGGTAGACAGGTATGGCTGTAGCTGAGTGCGAATACCCATGGCATAGCACGTCTGAAGGATCTTATCGATACCAATAGCTTCAGCAACCTGTGCGTAAACAGTGTTGGAAGAGTAAACCGTACCTTGACGCAGTGTAATTGCACCGTAGCTGTAGTTACCAGCGTTTCTGACCAACCAGGTTGGCGTAATTTGCATAGGGGAGTTGCCGTTAAGAACAATCTCTGGGTTCATACCCTCAGAAAGGGCTGCTACCAGCGTATACATCTTAAAACTGGAGCCCATCTGACGGTTACTACTGGTTGCAATGTTGTACTGACTCTTTGAGTAGTCCTGTCCACCAACCATTGCTTTAATGTAGCCAGTTTGAGGATCAATAGAAACCAAAGCAGCGCCCAGGCGAGGGTTGCCAAGCTCAGCAATACGCCTTGTAGCAGCCTCATCAGCATCTTTCTGAAGGTCAGGATCAAGCGTAGTGTAAACGCGCAATCCACCCTGAAGAATAGTGTCGTTATCAAAGTCTTCCTGAAGCAGGCTACGAATGTAGTCAGTCCAGTAAGGGAACTGGCCAATGTTATCGGTCAAAGTACCAGGATTAAGCACTAAGTCCTCAGCAACAGCCTCATCGTATTGCTCTTGCGTAATATCACCTGCGCGAAGCATACGCTCAAGAACAGTGTTGCGTCTTTCTCTTGCAGCCTCTGGATTGACAGTTGGATCATAGGCAGAAGGTGCGTTTGGAAGACCAGCAAGCGTTGCAGCTTCAGCAAGAGTTAGGTCACTTGCATGCTTGTTGAAGTAGATAATACTTGCTGCTTCAATACCGTAAGCACCATTACCGTAGTAAATGGTGTTGAGGTACATATTAAGAATCTGGTCTTTAGTAAACTTCTTCTCCATCTGAATAGAGATGTAAGCCTCGCGGACCTTACGCTTCAAAGAACGCTCAAACTGCTCGTTAGAAAGAACAGTGTTACGAACAAGCTGCTGTGTAATAGTGGAAGCACCTTCGCCGCCACCAAACAGAGAGCCAACAGATGCGCGGACAATACCCCAGGGGTCAATACCGCTGTGGGAATAGAAGCGCTTATCCTCAGTATCAATGGTGCCCTGGATAACATAAGGAGAAATCTGATCCAAGGTAACGGAACGGCGTTGCTGCAAATAGAAGTCAGCAATGTCGTTACCCTTGGAGTCATAAACGCGGGTAGGCTCTGCTACCAGGTAGGCATCAGCAGAGTTGTAATCAGGCAGGTCCTCGAGCCATGAAGAAACAGCTGCACCCAAAGAAAGTGCAAGTGCAAGCGCGAGAAGAGCCATAAAGCCAAAGAATCCGGCAATGCCAAAACCTACGGCATGTGTATTTGCGTGTGTACGTGCACGACGGGTTCTAATACCCATTGAGCCTCCTTGTCATAGCTCTCACTATTATAGTCTGATATTTATGTTTCAGTGAATAAAGAGTTACAACTCTGTTGTATTCTGATAGATAACATATTTGATTGATACTATTTGAAGCAGTAACTATATGATTTAACAGGCTTGCGTTGAGAGGATACAGAGTGCTTTCAGTAGAAGAACAGCTCCGTGTTATTACTTCAGGAACTATGCAAATTGTTCCTTTGGACGGTCTAAAAGAGAAACTCAAGAAGGGCACTCCTCTTAACATCAAGCTTGGCGTAGATCCAACAAGTCCTGATTTGCACCTGGGTCACGCAGTTCCTCTGCGCAAGATGCGTCAGTTCCAGGACCTTGGCCATAATGTCACGTTGATTATTGGTAGTGGCACTGCGCTGATTGGTGACCCTTCTGGTCGAGATTCTACCCGTCCTCCGCTCACTGCAGAGCAGGTAGATGCTAATGCAGAGACTTATGTTAACCAGGCAATGAAGATTCTTGATCCAGAAAGAACTACCGTTGTTCATAACGGTGACTGGATTAAGCCTATGAACCTTGAGACCATGCTTGGCCTTATGAGCAAGTTCACCATTGCTCGTATTCTTGAGCGAGAAGACTTCTCTAATCGTTATCACAACCAACAGCCAATTGCCCTCCATGAGTTTATTTATCCAGTTCTTCAGGCATATGATTCTGTTGTTATCAAGGCAGACGTAGAGATGGGCGGAAACGACCAGATCTTCAACTTGCTTGCCGGCCGTGATCTTATGCGTGATATGGACATGGAGCCGCAGATTGCGCTTACCATGCCTCTTCTTGTAGGTACTGATGGCACTAAGAAGATGAGTAAGTCTTATGGAAACTACATTGGACTGACCGATGAGCCAAATGATATGTTTGGCAAGGTCATGTCTATCACCGATGAGATTATTCCAATGTATTACCGTCTTTGCTCTACGCTTTCTATTGATGAGCTTGATGCTATTGATAGGAGCTTTGAGGACGGCACCGCTGATCCTTACCAGCTCAAGCGTGCTCTTGGTAGAAATATCGTTGATCTTTATCACGGTGAGGGAGAAGGTCTTAAGGCTCAGGCAGCTTTTGATGCTCAGTTTAAGAACAATGAGGTTCCTGATGATGTCAAAGAGTTTGCAATTTCCCTCGAAGCGGATGAAGACGGGCTCATTTACCTGCCAAAGATTTTGGTTGAGGTAGAAATCGCCTCAAGTAATGGTGAGGCTCGTCGTCTCATTGACGGCGGCGGTATTAAGATTAACCAGCAGCCTCTTCCCGCAAAGACCTATAAGGTTGAGCCATCGGTTCTTGAGAAAGCTCTTCTCCAGGCAGGTAAAAAGCGCTGGGCTCAGCTCATCTAGTCGACAATGGCAACCAAATAAGGAAGCTTACACATGTGGAGACAGTTTGCTCTAGCAGTAGCAGTTGTACTGGTTCTTTGTTATGTACCGGGATATCTTTTTTCTCGCGCTATTGGCACTAAACGAATGACATCCCTTGTGGTAGCTCCGCTTATCTCGGTCTGCCTCATTGGTTTTTCTGGAATTGCAATATATCCTTTGGGTCTAAGAGGTGTAACGCCGCTTTTGGGAGGCGTTGGTCTTTTTATCTTGATTGCTGCTGGGCTTTCGTATCTTATTCAGAAAATCAGACCCATCCAGGAAAATCAATCTCATGTAAACCTTGGCGAGAAGGACTCTCTAAACGGAGTCTTTCTCTTAGTGACTGCTGCTATCTCTACTGCAATATTCTTTGTTATTTTCCACAAAGCAATTAGAAACCCCTCTTGGTTCTTGCAGTCCGCTGATAACTACGCGCACCTGGCGTACATTACAAGAAGTGTTCAGTCGGGCATTTATTCTATGCTGCATGCTGCCTTTTATACAGGAGCAAGACCAGAGCTTCAGACCCCCTTCTTTGACGAGGGCTTTTATCCAACTTTATTTCATTCTTTAGCAGCTGTCACTGCAGCAATTACAGGCTTTAATGAGGTACTTACAGAAAATGTGGTTTGGTTTGTTTTTGTCGCGGTTATATATCCAGTGGGCGTCTGTGCTTTGCTTCAAGTGATAGGAAAGAAAAATTTAACTTTTAGTTTACTGACTGCATTTGCGGCATTTGCACAATTGGCTTTTCCTATTCGAATGGTTACGGTTCATGCAGTCTTTCCTAATGTAGCTGGCTTTTGTCTTGTCCCCACTGTTGCAGCAGTCTTTATATTGTCTTTTAACGAGAAGACATCCTGCAAAGAAGCATGCTCATCAACTCATAGCGTTCAAAAATTTTCTGTAAATATTCATACACTTTGTTTATGTTTTATGGGGATTATTGCACTAGCATTGGTCCATCCTAGTGCAGATTTTTTGTGGGCTATTTTTGTTTTACCATTTGTTCTTTGCAACTTGCTTCCAAGTTTTGCTCAGTATTTGAGTAAGAAATTTGAATTAACAAAACCGAAGAAAATTATTCTATTGATTTGTTTAGAGTGCGTAACTCTTGGCTCCGCTATTGGTATGTGGACTATTGTGCTTAATTCAAGTTTTATGGCACCGACAGTTAATTTCCTCTGGGAAATTTATTTTGATCCAATTAAGTCAGTTCTTTCCGTATTGAATTTTGGCTTGCTTTTGAATTTGCCACAGATTCTTTTTGCCGTTGCGTTCTGGCTTGGATTTGTGAGCTGTTGTATGAATAAGAATTGTCGCTGGCTCACTCTGGTATTTCTCATGACTGCCGTCATTTATGTAGCAAGTCTTTCTGATGTGATTCCTATTAAGAGGTTTTTCTCGGGATTTTGGTATACCGATCCAGAAAGAACCGCCGCGATGGTAGCAATAGCAGCAGTTCCTGTTGCAATTATTGGCATGGAAACATCCATCACGCTTGTATTTGACTTGATTAAATACGTTATTAAGACGGTCAAAGAAAAAGGAAACAAAGGCGAGAAAACAAGCTCAGAGAATTCTGCTTGTACCATTTCTGCAAATGGAGATCAATCAACCTGTAAGCCCTGCATGTTTATTAAGAACTCTGGCATTCTTATGGGCATCGTGGCGGTGTTATGGGGCTGCGTACTTTTGAGTCCGTGGAACTTGGCAAGCTTACCTAAAAAAGAGCATAGCGAAATCCGTTATGGCATCATATGGCTCAATGAGGTCTTTGAGCCTCGTGAGCATACAACTTATAAGGCAAGTGAGGATGAGTTTGTAAAAAAGGCTCTCCAGATTGTTGGTAATGACCTGGTAGTTAATAATCCTTACGATGGCTCTCTTGTTCTAAACTCGCTTTATGGCATGAACATTTTCTACCGTGCGAAGGTAGAAACAGAAGAGCTGCCACAAAGCGTAATTATTCGTACAAGGCTTAATGAGGTAGCTAGTAATCCAGAGGTTCAGCAGGCAGTGCGAGAAACTGGTGCAAGATATGTCCTGTTGTTAGATTTAGAAAATCCAGCTTTATTAGGAGACCAAAGCTATTATTTCTCAGGTTTACAGATTACTGATGAAATTCCTGGATTTGAGATTGTTCTTCAAGAAGGACCTTATAGACTGTATAGAATCACCGCTGTTGAGTAAGACTTTGGTAAGATTACATATCAATATCGTCCTAAACGGTGTTTAGCGGGAAGCCCGATTGATGGGGAGTAATTTTGAAAGGCATTATTCTTGCAGGAGGTAGCGGTACCAGGCTTTATCCGCTGACAACCGTTACATCTAAACAGCTTTTACCTGTTTATGACAAGCCAATGATTTACTATCCGCTGTCAACGCTTATGCTTGCAGGTATTAGAGATATTTTGGTTATCTCCACGCCACGCGATCTGCCAAATTTTAAGAGGCTCTTGGGTGACGGCTCTGACTTCGGTATCTCCATCAGTTATGCTGAGCAACCTTCTCCTGATGGACTTGCTCAGGCCTTTGTTATTGGTAAAGAGTTTATTGGCGATGACGCTGCAGCTTTGATTCTTGGAGACAACATCTTCTTTGGAAATGGCCTTTCAGGACTTGTGAGAAAAGCTGCTCAGCAGGCACAAACAGCTGGTCGTGCCACAGTTTTTGGTTATCACGTTGATGATCCAGAGCGTTTTGGCGTTGTTGAGTTTGATAAGAACTACAACGCTATTTCAATTGAGGAGAAGCCAGCTCATCCAAAATCTAACTACGCAGTAACCGGACTTTATTTCTACGATCAGCGTGTTACTGAGCTGGTAAAGCAGGTTCAGCCAAGCGCTCGTGGAGAGTATGAGATTACTGACCTTAATCGACTCTATCTTGACGATGGCACGCTTGATGTTGTTACTCTTGGTCGTGGCTTTGCGTGGCTGGATACAGGAACTATGGAGTCTCTTTTTGAGGCATCTACCTTTGTTCGTACTGTTGAGACCGCGCAAGGTCTGCCTGTAAGTGTTCCAGAAGAAATTGCTTTTGAGAACGGTTGGATTGACAGCTCTAAACTTATCGAGTGTGCAGAACGCTACGGTAAATCTACGTATGGTGAGCACCTCAAGAGTGTTGCAGAGGGACGTATTCTTCCTTCTGGAAAGGGAGAGTAGTATGCACGTTCTTATTACCGGTGCGCACGGCCAGCTAGGCAACGAGCTCAAATGTCTTTTTGAGTCCGGTGTCTCTGAGATTGGCCCAATTCCAGAGGTTTTTGTTGAACCAGATGTTGATTATACCGACGCAGGCGAGCTTGACATCACTAGCGCTGAGGCAGTTAATACATGGTTTGACCAGCATGAACACTATGACGTTGTTATTAACTGTGCTGCCGCAACAAATGTAGATGGTTGCGAAAGCAATTTTGAGATGGCCTTTGCGGTAAACGCACTTGGTCCTATGAATCTTGCACGAGCTTGCAGTGCTACGCAGACAAAGCTTGTTCAAGTATCTACTGATTATGTTTTTAGTGGAAAAGAAAGCTCACCTCATACAGAGCAAGATGCTCCTTATCCTGTTTCTGCATATGGTCGTTCAAAATTGGCAGGAGAGGGACTTGCGCTTGCGGCAAATCCTCAAACGTTTGTAGTGAGAACGGCATGGCTTTACGGCTATGTTGGCAAGAACTTTGTAGCAACTATGCGAACCCTTGGCGCAAAGTATCCAGAGATTAGCGTTGTTGATGATCAGGTGGGTAACCCTACCAGCGCAAATGACCTAGCTCACACAATCTTGTGCATTGCAGCCACTGAGAACTATGGCATCTACCATGCAACTAATGAAGGAACATGTTCATGGGCTGATTTTGCTGAAGCTATTATGGCTGGCAGCAATCTTGACTGTAAGGTTCGTAGGGTAACCTCTGCTCAGTGGAAAGAGATGCACCCAGAAAGTGCTTCTCGCCCCGCATATTCATCTTTGGTAAACGGTCATCTTGAGAGTACCATTGGAAATTGTATGAGGCCTTGGCAGGAGGCTCTTGCGACATATCTTTCGAAGGTAGAAAGAGGTTAGTGTGAAGACCTATTTGGTAACTGGTGGAGCTGGATTTATTGGATCTAACTTTATCCACTATATGCTTAGAAGAAATCAGGACATTCATATCTTGAACGTGGATGCCCTGACCTATGCTGGCAACCTTGAGAACCTCTCGGAATATGATCAAGATTCTCGCTATACCTTTGCCCATGTAGATATTAGGGATAAAGAGGCTCTGACACAGCTGTTTGAGACCTATCATCCTGATTACGTTGTTAACTTTGCAGCAGAGAGCCACGTAGACCGTTCTATTGAAGATCCAGGTGCCTTCGCTGACACTAACGTTATGGGTACTGTCGCTCTTCTGGGTGTTGCAGAGTCTTTCTGGAATGATGGCCAGGGCTCCTACGGAGACCACAGATACCTGCAGGTTTCTACTGATGAAGTCTACGGTTCACTGCCGCTTGATGATCCAGAGGCGTTCTTCCGCGAGACTACACCATTGAGTCCACACAGCCCTTACTCTGCATCTAAGGCTTCTGCAGATATGTTTGTAAAGGCCTGGCATGATACATACGGGTTCCCAGCAGTAATTACTCGTTGCTCTAATAATTACGGACCATATCAGTTCCCTGAGAAGCTCATTCCTTTAATGATCGAGAATTGCTTGGAACACAAGGCTCTTCCTGTTTATGGTGATGGACTTAATGTTCGTGATTGGCTGTATGTTGATGACCACTGCAAGGCAATTGCTATGGTTCTTGAAGGCGGACGCCTTGGTGAGGTTTATAACGTTGGCGGTCATAACGAGCGCAATAACCTCTACATTGTTAAGCGCATCATCAGTGAAGTTGCAAGAATCACTGGTGACACTCAGATTACTGAGGATCTGATCTCTTACGTTACTGACCGCAAGGGTCATGATCGTCGTTACGGTATTGCACCTGATAAGATTAAAGAAGAGCTTGGCTGGTATCCAGAAACTCCATTTGAAGAGGGCATTGTTACCACTATCAACTGGTATCTAGAGAACCGCGAGTGGGTTAAGAATGTAGTTTCCGGTGATTATCAGGATTACTACAAGAAGATGTATGAAGGTCGATAATGCGCACATACGATACAGAAACGCTTAAGCATCTCCAGCAAGTTGAGCTGATGATTTTAAAGGACTTCGTAGACACGTGTGAAGCCAACAACATCCGCTATTTTGGTTTTGGCGGCACCGCGATTGGCGCTCTTCGTCATAAGGGATTTATTCCTTGGGACGACGATATTGATGTTTGTCTTCCTGCAGAAGACTTCAACAAACTCTTAGATATCTATGATAAAGAGTGGTCAGAAAAGTATTCAATCATGAATACTGAGAGGGACATCAACTATCCATTCCCAACCACGCGCATTATGCTCAAAGGAACACAGTTCTGCGAAGAAGCACTTGCGCCACTTCCTCTTGACCTTGGTATTTTCCTAGATGTCTATTGCTTTGATAATGTTTCGGATGACGAGAAGGAATATCAGAAGCAGGCATTTGATGCGTGGTTCTGGTCACATATGCGCATCCTCGTTGACGTTCCTCGCCCTGTTATTTTGGCCGACGGCATCAAAGGAAAGCTCTTAAAGGCAGCAGTTACTATGGGTAGGGGAGTTTGCAAACTGCTGCATCTCTCTACTCAGAAAATGTATGAGCGTGAGCAGGAAGCCCGCAACCGCTTTGCTCACGTTAAGACAAAAAGAATTGCCTACCTGCACGATACTGATAGGTTTGTAAATACCTATCCAGTTGATGAGGTTTTTCCTGTCGATAAGCTTGATTTTGATGGAATTCAAGTAGCGTTCCCTAATCAAAATGATAAATTCCTTAGGATGCTTTACGGCGATTACATGCAAATGCCACCAGTTGAGAAGCGTAAAAACCACTATCCAGCGCGTTTGGATTTTGGTCCTTACTAGGGTCTTCTCGTTTGTAAAGCAATACATAAAAGGTAAAACGGCATCTCTGATGCCGTTTTTTGTTAAATCGGCAGTCCTTGGCAATCCTCTGAAGGTAATATGTTCAAAATATGTTTACACTTGTACAAATTTGAACATAGGAGTATTATGACTGAAGTAAATTGGTATGGAAGTTTAGTTCGCAGTTAATTGGTCTTCATTTGGAGGAACCGTGGCACTAACAAATAACGTGTTTTCTGTATTAAAAACTATTGCTCTTTCTGACGAGAAGCTCAATCAGAGACAGCTTGCAGAAGAAACTGAGCTTTCTTTGGGATCAGTTAATTCAGCAGTAAAAACGCTTGAGGACCAGGGTCTTATTGAAGAGGGACTCATCACACCAAAGGGTCTTGAAGCTCTGAAACCTTATGAGGTTAAGAATGCCATTATTATGGCAGCTGGTCTGTCTTCTCGCTTTGCACCTATTTCATATGAGAAGCCAAAGGGTGTCCTGAAGGTTCGTGGAGAAGTTCTGATTGAGCGCCAGATTCATCAGTTGCTTGAAGCTGGTATTACTGACATCACCGTTGTTGTGGGTTATAAGAAGGAGTACTTCTTCTATCTGGAGGAGAAGTATGGCGTCAAGATTGTTGTTAACCCAGATTATGCAACAAGAAATAACAACTCTACGCTTTGGTATGTGAAAGATCAGCTTGATAATACGTATATCTGCTCGTCAGATGACTACTTTACTCAGAATCCATTTGAACACTATGTCTATGAGGCTTATTACTCAGCAACGTATGTTGCAGGAGAAACTGATGAGTGGTGCCTTAAAGAGGGACGTGGTGGACGTATTACTGGCGTAGAAATTGGCGGTTCAAATTCTTGGATTATGCTTGGTCACGTCTATTTTGACAGGCAATTCTCAAAGAAGTTTGTAGATATTCTTGAGGCTGTCTACGACAAGCCAGAAACCGTTGATATGCTCTGGGAAGAGATTTACGTCCGTCATATCAAAGAGCTTTCCATGACCATTAGAAAGTATCCTGACGGCGTTATTTACGAGTTTGATTCCCTTGATGAACTTCGTCAGTTTGACCCAGCATTTATTGAGAACATCGACTCAGAGATTTTTGACAACATTGTCTCGGTGCTTCATTGCCAGAAGAAGGATATCCACGGTTTCTATCCTCTAAAACAGGGACTTACCAATTTATCTGCTCACTTTATTGTGGGATATGGTGATGATGCTCAGGAGTATGTCTACAGGCATCCAGGTGTTGGTACCGAGAAACTCGTTGATCGTGCAGCTGAAGAAGCTGGTCTTCGACTTGCTCGTGAGCTTGGCCTAGACAACACCTTTATTTACGAGGACCAAAAAGAAGGTTGGAAGATTTCCAAGTTTGTGAAAAACGCTCAGAATCTTGATCCTCATAATCCTGAGCAGCTCAAGCGCGCAATGGAGATGGGTAATAAACTGCACCATAGCGGCGCCTCGCTCGATCGCTCTTTTGACTTTGTCAACGAGGGTCTTAATTACGAGAAACTCCTGCTTGAAGAGGGTCCTATTGAGATTCCTGGCTACTACGAGCTTCGCGAGAAGGTCCTGCGCTTGAAGAAGTTTGCAGACGCAGATCAGTATCCAATTGTTATTTCACACAATGATTTCTTCTATCTGAATTTCTTGATTGATGAGGCCGGTACCTACAGCCTTATTGACTGGGAATATGCAGGCATGTCAGATGAGGCTAATGACTTTGGTACCTTCGCAGTTTGCTGTGAGCTTACTGACGATGAGGCTAATGCTGCTATTGATTACTACTTTGGAAAAGAGGCAACGTTTGAGCAGCGCAGACACTTCTGGAGCTATGTAGTCTTTGCTGGTTGGTGCTGGTATCTCTGGTCTCTGGTTAAGGAAGCAGAGGGCGAGAACGTAGGCGAGTGGTTCTTCATTTACTATCGCTACGCTGCAAACAATATTGATCGTGTTCTTTCTTGGTACGAAGACGCTCAGAACTAAGAGCAAAAGGAGAAACTATGTATTACGGTCTTTTAAGCGGTATTCTTTGGGCGGTTGATACCGTTATTCTTGGCGTTGCTCTTGGTATGAGTCCTTATGTTGATTCAGCTCAGGCGTCATTTGTCAGCGCATTCATGCACGATTTCTTTGCCGCTGCAGTTCTTTTAGTCATGATGGCTCAGAAAGGCAGACTTAAAGACACCCTTGAGGCAGCAAAAACAAAGAGTGGCCGTGTAGTTATGCTTGGCGCACTTCTGGGTGGACCAATTGGTATGAGTGGCTACCTAGCTGCTATTAACACCATTGGACCTGGTTACACCGCTGCAATTTCAGCTTTTTATCCAGCCGTCGGCTCGCTTTTAGCATGGCTTTTGCTCAAAGAAAAGATGAACTTAAAGCAGATTATTGCCCTTATCGTTGCTCTTGTTGGCGTTATGGTCATTGGTGTATCTACTGCTGCAGGAGAGGGTAACGGAAACGTTCTTGTTGGAATCTTAGGCGTTGTAGCCTGTGTCTTTGGCTGGGGATCTGAGGCGGTTATTTTGGCTTGGGGTATGCAAGACGATGCTGTTGATAATGAGACTGCTCTTCAGATTAGGGAAACCACCTCTGCATTTGCATACGGTCTTCTCATCTTGCCATTGGCTGGTTCCGTTGATTTTGCTGCACAGGTTGCACTCACTCCTGCAAATGGCGTTGTCTTTATTGCAGCACTTGCTGGTACTGCCTCGTATCTCTTCTACTACAAGGCAATTGACGCCATTGGCGCTTCTCGCGGTATGGCACTGAACATTTCTTACTCTGCATGGTCGGTCATTTTTGCAGCTCTTGCAGGTATTATCCTGCCAACAATTATGCCTGAAGCAATTCCATCTCCACTGGTTGTAATTTGCTGCATTGTCATTATTGTAGGAACGGTTCTTTCTGCAACTCCAGATTGGAGTGAGCTGCTCAAGAGAGATTAGTTTGTTTCTGCAATTCTAGATGTCTTAAAAAACGAGTCATTCTGTGGTAAGAATGACTCGTTTTTGTTTATCTAAAAGTAAGAACCTACATTTACAATGGCTATTTATCGGAAACGAGTCGCCAGTTATTTCCCGTCAAACTCCAGGTGGTAAAGTCGGTTGCGTCACCATTAATGACAAACTCTCTAAGTTCTGCATCGCGGTTATTCTCGGTAATAGTTTCAATGTAGTAACGAGGACGATTCTCTCCCTCATAAGACTCATCAAGAGGAGTGGTGTAGTTAGAGAGCATCTGAGAATCTGCTCCCATATCCTTGAGCGTTTGAGCCAAGATATCGTAGTGCCAGACAGGAGCATCTGAGATTTGCATTGGTTGCTCCGCTTCTTCTGCGCTTTGACCAGCAGGTTTATAGAAGATTGCTGGAGCAGAAGTCTCTGTAATGTCGTTTGGCGTCAGATACCAGCGACCATGGTCAGCAGTCACAATAATAGAGGTGTTTTCGTAGAGACCAAGGCGCTTAAGTTCTGCAATATAAGCATCTACGATTTTCCAAGCACCGCGTGTCTGCTCGATCTCATTTTCTTCGCTTGGATCTTTAGGGCGCTCAAGGTTCCTATTAAGAATGAAAGGACCATGGGATCCCATAAGATGGATAAAGCGGAAGCTTCCTGTATCGTTTTCATCATGAATAGACAAACCATAGTGCTGGAGTTCCTGATAATACTTAAGGTCATCTTCGTTATAGCGTTGAGAAGACATATCAACCTCGTCATACGTAAATTTCCTCATCATACGCATGTTGAGGTCCTCGGTGTAATACCAGAAGCGGGGCTTAAACACCCAAGGCATATCTCTACAGAACGCCGTCTTGTAGAGAATGCGCAGCGCACCAAGAACATTAAGCTGGTTTTCTGAACCGCGGCCACGAAGCTCGTGATAGTTGATGGTGCGGTGGTGCATGTAGTCGGTATAAATTGAGTTGAAGTTATCGGTATACAAGCCAACGGAGTAACCAAGTTTATTGATGTCATCTAGATAATGGCTGTTGTCCGCCCAACCATTAACAAAGTCTCCAAATGATTGACCGGGTTGTAGGCGATTTTCAAAGACAAGAGAAGGAATTCCGTATCGTGTAGGAATCATTGATCCAACAGAGTTCCTGTACCAGGTAAAGCCTGTCATATGGGCGAATGTCTCGGGATACTCGTTATAGATTTGCTGTACAAAGGCTGTATCAGTGGTATCCAAAACAAAGACCACAACGTTCTTTTTGGAAGAGACGTTAAAGAGTCCATCTCTTGTGGCATAGATTTGCTGAGATTCTCTTGTGTTTACGTCGGTAAAAGCAGCTACAGCTGGTCCCCATAAACTTGCAACGCCCACTGCCTGGACAATGATAAGAGCTGTTGCGGTTACCAAAAGACCCGTTCTAAGCTGCCTTGCTTTAAGGAGCGAGAAGATCACTGCAGCTGCAATAATTGCCAGCCAAATGAGGCCAGAGACAATCATCTGATTGGTAAAGTTGGACCAAATGACCTCATGACCATCAGCAAGTGGCATGCCACCGTTCAAGAACACTGCCTGAACATATGACGCTACGCCGATGGCGCCTACGAGCGCAACTGCAACGTTAAATACGCGTTTGCGAAGTAATGAAAGTACTGCAGTAGAAATAAGCGTTAGTAAAAGACCAGCTAAAAATACAGGACCTGCTACGTCATTAAGACTAAACGATAAATCCTTTGCATTGCTGGCTACCAGCTCAAGTGGGGCTACAACCAAGATAGTAAAGACTGTGAAGAATGAAATAAGAAATGCAACGCCAATGCGGCCCTTAGGCTTGAGGGTGCCCTCTTTTTGTTCTTTAAGGCGAATGGCTTCTGCTGCGAGGATTTCTTTCATCTGAGCGTTTGCAGCTTCTGCACCTTTGACGTCAACCTTATGCACTTTGCCTTCGACAATCTTGTTTGCGTTCTCGTCAATCTTAAGCAGACGGAAGAGCACCTTGCGAGAGCGTCTAAATGCCACACCAAGCACGGCAGAAAGAGCAACTACCACCGCAGCCAGCGCCTGGATAGTGTAGGTCATGACGGATGGGTCAACGTACGCCTGAGCTGTTGCTGGCAGAAGTGCCCACCAGGTCAGAGTTAACACAAGTGTGTAGAGTGCCCCGTGAATAAAAAGTAGTTTTTTATTGGCTGACGATGTGGTCATAGTCGAAGAAGTCCCTTGTTTAAGTGGAATAAATTTAAACAAGCTTATTTTATGTTTTCGCAAAAGCTCGTAACTAGATTGCGATAATGTGTATAAGTTGTTGACATACTCTATCATCACTAGCCGTTACTCTTCTGGCCACTCTTATAAGCCAGGTTGATAAGCTTAGCCACAGGAGCTGGCCAAAACTTCTTGAGCATCTCAAGGTCTTCTTTTTCACGACGGTTATCGTGAATAAGGTGGCTAGTTTCAGAGTCTTCATGAATGCGATGGAGCATGAGTATACGGGTGTCGTACAAGAAATCACCCTCACGCTTACTAATTGCTTCCCATGCTTCCCAATCCAAGTTAGAACCAAATCCAGCCTTGAAAACAGGAGTCTCAAGGTTGGGAAGGATTAGTGTGGTGCTTGGGCAACAAATGGCGCAACCCAGCTCAAGCGCACGACGTTTAGCCCATGACTTGCCTGCATTTTCTGGCTTTGAGAGCGAGTACAAGAGACGACGCTTTACCTTAAGCAGGCGATTCTCAAGAACTTCTTCGCCGTCACGTAATTCGCCGTAATTGGTGAAGTAAATCAGTGGGCGAGAAGAACTGTTGACGCGTTCAAGCATATACTCTGCATAAGAAGGCCTATAGAGGTCATCCTGGTGCGCAATGGTTACCAACGGAGTTGTGCAAACGCTTACCGCAAAGTTCCAGTCGCCAGCAATGCCTCCTGGACCAGGATTGACGTGCATAGGAATGTTGTACTTCTCGCAAAGAGACTGAATCAGTTCGTTTGGTGTTGAAGTAGCCAAAAGAATATTCGTAGACAGTGTCTGCTCCTTGAGCGAGAGAATGCACTCTTCTAGATAGGGGCTCTCGCCATAAGCGCAGACAGCAAACGTGTGATCCTGAGGTGTATACATTGCTACATCCAATCGATTAGCTCCGATGTCTAGTATTATAAGAATGTTATCGGACGATGGCGAATGGGAGCCTTTGTGGAGTCTGATGGATATAAGACATACGAGAACCCCGATGAGCTAAGAAAGATCCAGATTCTTTCTACGCTTTTGATGGATGAGCTTGACCGCGTCTGCACGGAGCTTGGCATTTCGTACCAGGCGTACGGTGGAACAGCCATTGGCGCTGTAAGACACAAAGGCTTTATTCCTTGGGATGATGACGTAGATATCTCGATGTTCCGCGAGGATTATGAGATTTTTTTGGAGAAAGCACCTGCGCTTCTTCGACCAGATTTTTGCATTCAAAACGGCAGGACGAACAATTATTTTCCTGCAGTAAATACAAACCTTTCTTTAAAGGGAACAGTGTGTGTTCCTGATGAGTTTATGACCTGCCCCTTTACGTACGCTATTTCTATTGGCATTTTTCCCTTCGATAAGATTCCTGCAGATCCTAAGAAGCTTGCCAAGATTAAGCGTCAGACATGGTTCTGGGGTCGTCTGAACTTCCTTCTGGTTACTCCAACTCCACGCGTGCCGTTGACTGGCTGGAAGAAGAAAGTTGCTCTTGCGGGATGTTTTGTCATTCACCATACCTTGAAACTCTTTAGGGTTTCATCCGCGCTGATTCAGCGTAAGTGGGATGAGGCAGCTCGTACTGCGGAGGGCGAGAATACCAATCATTACGCCAGTTTTGTTGAACCTGATCCAGAGAACTGGTCTATGGATAAAGAGGATGTATTTCCTATGGTTCGTGTTCCTTTTGAGGACATTACTACTACGCTTCCTAAGGAATACGACAAGCTCTTAACCAGAGGATATGGTAATTACATGCAGCTTCCTCCAGAAAAGGATAGAAAGAATCACCATCCTGGCGCGCTTGATTTTGGTAAGTGGAAAGATGTGGATGTTACCAAGGGAAGTCGTCAGGCATTTGAAGATTTTGGCCAGAAAAGCTAATTATGACTATTGATACTTCTGCGGAACAGCTTAAGAAAAACTACTTTTGGAATACGCTTGGTTCTTTAATGAACGCTGCCTCAACAGTGCTTATGTTGATGGTGGTTACACGTACCATGGGAGCTGCTGCCGGTGGTGTTTTCTCGCTTGCGTATGCTGTGGCTCAGCAGCTTATGGTTATTGGTCACTTTGAAATTAGGACGTATCAGGTTACCGATACAGAAGAAGTATTCTCGTTTGGTGTGTATCTTGCGGCACGAATCATCACAACTGGTTTGATGATTGCGGGAATCATTATCTTTACCCTGCAGTCCCAGGGATTAAGTTACGAGGGAGTGCTGTACGCCCTCATTGCCTCACTTCGTTTATTTGACGTTGTAGAAGATGTTTTCCATGGCATGTTCCAGCAGCATGGTCGCTTGGATATTGCTGGTAGAGCATTCTTTTATCGTGTTCTTGCAACAGTTGTTGGCTTTGCAGTAGGTGTGCTTCTTACAAAGAACCTGCTTGTTGGCGCAGCTCTTTCTTTTGTTGCATCACTGGTAGTTATGATTGCGCTTGTCATTCCTCCTACCAAGAAGATGGCAACGCTTAAGCCTACCTTTGACGTTAAGCAAATTACAAAGCTGTTGGTTACCACCGCACCATTGTTTGCTGGTTCATTCTTGCTAACGTACGTTGTTGGTGCTCCTCGCTATGCACTGGGTGCTTTGAGCGATCAGGCGCTTCTTACGTTCTTTACGGCATTGGCCATGCCAGCCATGGTTATCAATCTTTTAAGTAACTTTGTCTTTAAGCCACTGCTCACTCAGATGGCCGAATATTGGAATAATCAGCAAGACAAGCAGTTTGTGGGCCTGATTCTTAAGGGTTTTGCCGTAGTTGCTTTAGCTACTGTTGTTTCTATGGCGCTGGCTTGGCCGCTAGGCGCTCCAGTTCTTGGACTTCTCTATGGTCTTGATTTTGAGCCCTATAAGCTAGAGCTTTTGCTATTGCTCTTTGGTGGTCTGCTCAATGCTCTTACTGTTATTTTGTACTATGCCGTAGTAACCATGCGTAAGCAGGTTGCTGTCTTTGTGAGCTACGCTGCAGGTGCAGGCTTTGCTGCGCTTACAGGAGGATGGTTTGTGGGCAACTTTGGCATTATGGGAGCATGTGTGCTCTATGATGCCTCGCTTGCAATTCTGGCGCTTGTATTTGGTATCTTCTGCTTCTTGGGATTTAAAGATCAAAAGAAAAAGTCCGCTGCATAGGCGGACTTTTTAAGATATTGCCTGTGTGAGCGTGCCGTCAGAGAGCTGACGTGTTGTTTACACGCGGGTTCGCTGGTTTAGATCAGTTACAAAATCAAGGTTTTTCTCGTCACGTGCATCTTTGTCGCGTAGGGCAAGCTCAGCTGAAAGCTGCTCAACCTTAAAAGTAAGCTTAGAGATTGCACAGGACTGATGGAAAATCCTGATAAGCATCATCACAATAACCAGCAGCAAGACAAAGTTTGCAGGGCTCATAAAGCCAAAAAGCCCAGCAAAGAAATATGCAAGCTGGGGGATAAGCGCAAACAAAACAAGGATTCCTGCGGAAACAACCCAATATACAGAGTCGGAGATGCGAATCTTTGATTTACGAACGCTATTGATGACAATGCCCATGGCAAAAAGAGCACCAATAAGCAGCAGAATTCTGAGAACTAAAGTCATGGTGCCACCTTATCTAAACCACTGGAAGAGCAAAAGCGAGAGGCACGTGCGAGCCATATACATAATTGAGTTATAGAAGCTCAGATAGGACTCGCCACCTTGACGCTCACGCATCTCAGTTTCAATCTCGACAACCTTAGCTCCTCGACGCATCAGTAGCGAGATAGTGTCTGGCTCGGGGGAGAAGTCAAACGAGCGCGCATACGTTTCAATAAGACCACGATCGTACATACGCATGCCTGAGGTAGGGTCAGTAATGGTTTGACCAGTGCTTGTCTTGATAAGCCAAGAAATCAGCTTGGAGCCAATCTCTCGAGGAGAGTTTCCGCGAGCCTTGGTAACAAAACGAGAAGCAATAACAATGTTTGCTCCCTCGTTTACCATTGCCTGGGCCATAGGAGCGATGTACTCAGGTCTATGCTGACCATCGGAGTCAAACTGCACCACAGCGTCATAACCATGTTCTTTGGCGTAGCGCATACCAGCCCTAAAGCCTGCAGAAAGGCCTCCGTTAACAGGTAAATTGAGGTAGTTAAATCCACGCTCTTTACAGATATCCAGTGTGCGGTCAGCGGAGCCGTCGTTGATTACGATGTAATCAACTTGAGGAGCTACCTGACACAACTCTGTAATAGTTGAAGCAATGCAGGCTTCTTCGTTGTAAGCGGGAACGACTGCAAGAATTCTCACAAGCATCCTTTGAATTGCAAATTACACGTTAACTGCATGAATATCATAGCTCAAAAGATGTATTAATCTTGACTCGTATATAGTAGATTACCTAAAGAAATTGAAAGGTGAACGCTATGGAGTTTCCAAAAGAGCTTAAAAACCCTACTCAATCGGGCAATTTTACGTTTTATGACACCTCGATTGAAGGTGTAAAGGTTGTGGACGTAAAGCTGTACGGTGATGCTCGTGGTGGCTTTATGGAGACCTACCGTGAAGAAAACTTTGTTGCCGGCGGCATTGAGGCTTCATTTGTGCAGGACAATCAGTCTTATTCCGTTCAGGGCGTACTTCGCGGCCTTCACTTCCAGATTGAGCATCCGCAGGCAAAGCTTGTGCGCGTAATCTCCGGCACTGTTTTTGACGTTGCGGTTGACCTGCGAGAGGGAAGTCCAACCTGGGGTCAGTGGGAAGGCGTTGTTTTGTCCGCGGAGAATCGCAGACAGTTCTTTGTTCCTCGCGGCTTTGCCCACGGTTTCTTGGTACTCTCCGAGACTGCAGAGTTCTGCTACAAGTGTGACGACATCTATCACCCAGGTGATGAGGGCGGCATCATGTGGAACGATCCAGAGCTTAGCATTAAGTGGCCAGCATTTCTTGGCGAGAAAACCTTAGATTCTGCAAAGGTTATTCTTTCCGACAAAGATAAGATTCATCCAGCACTTTCTTCACTTAAGAAGTAACAAGCGCTGAAGGCAAGTTAGGTAGTATGAACGAACGTAATCGTCGTGAGCGGGAATCCACAGCTCACGAGCTTAATCGCATGAACGAGCCAGAGTGGACAGAGGAAGCTTCTGACAAGGAGCTCTCAACTCAGCCACTCCCTCGCGCAACCCAGATGGAACTTCTCGCCCCAGCGGGAGGTCCAGCGCCATTTACCGCAGCTCTTGCTGGTGGTGCTGATGCTATTTACTGCGGCTTGGGCAACAACTTCAATGCTCGCCGTGGTGCGGACAACTTTGATGACGAGTCGTTTGCGCGTGCGTGCAGACAGGCTCATCTAGCTGGCGCTCGCGTGTACGTCACCGTTAACGTTGTTGTTAAGTGGGATGAGATGCAGCGGGTACTGCGCTTAATTCGCCGCGCGTGGATTCTTGGTGCAGACGCCTTTATCATCCAAGACTGGGGTCTTATGGCTCAGGTAAGAAAGACCTGGCCAGAGATTGAATGCCACGTATCAACGCAGGCAAACATCCACGATACGCGCGGTGTTGCTGCCTGCAAAAAGCTTGGCGTGGGCCGCGTTACGCTGTCCAGAGAGCTTACTAAAGAAGAGATTTCTACTATTTCTAAGCTTGGCGTTGAGCTGGAGTGTTTTGGTCATGGCGCCTTATGCTTTTGCTATTCGGGCATCTGCCACATGTCGTCTATGCGAGGAGACCGCTCTGCTAATCGCGGAGCTTGCGCTCAGCCGTGTCGCCTGCCCTATGAGTTGCTCAACTCTAAGCATGAAGTTGTCTCGATGGGTGGCATTGACAGGCTGCTGTGTCCTAAGGATTACTGCACCATTGATGACGTGCCTGACATGATTGAAGCAGGCGTTGGCTCGCTTAAGATTGAAGGCCGCATGAAGGCGCCTGAGTACGTGTACTCGGTAGTGTCTTCGTATCGTCAGGCAATTGACGCTGCCGAGAAGGGCGTGGACAACCAAGCCGATGTGGCACGCCGTCACCGCTTGCTTAAACGCTCGTTTAACCGAGGTCTGACCAACGCGTACCTGCATGGCACCGCTGGCAACGAGATGATGAGCTATGAGCGTTCCAACAACCGCGGAGAGATCGTCGGTGAGGTTACCGGAGGGCGCCCACTTGAGGATGCTCTTGAACGCAAGAGCGGCCTCAATGGTGGCCGTGTGAAGCTCCGCCGCTACAAACAGGCGGACGTTGACCTTATTGCTCACGCACCTATTGGTAAGAACGACTTGCTTGAAATTAGGCCGCTCGATGAGCCTGACAAGTTCCTGACCGCTCTTTGTCCTGTTGACGTTGAGCCTGGTCAGACAGTCACCGTTCGCACTTCTCGCGTTATGCAGACTGGCTCCACGGTGCGCATTATTCGCTCTGAGGCAGCGCGCGTGGCGGCTGAGCAGATTTCTTCACTGGAATATCCTCGCAAACGTGCCGTTGACGTGGCTATTATTGCCCGCATTGGCCAGCCCTTTACGGTGACGCTCTCTACTGTAGACGGCGTTGCACGTGCGTCTGCTGAGGGCTTTGTGGTGGAGGAGGCCCGCACTAAGGCGGTAACCTCTGACGAGCTTATTGAGCACGTTGGTCGCATGGGAACCTCTCCATTTGAGGCGGTAAGTTTTGACGTTCAGATGGATGACGCCTGCGGCATGAGTTTTAGTGCCGTCCATAAGGTCCGCGCTGCTGCATGTGAGCAGCTGGAGGCGGCGCTTCTTGCGGAGTATCAGGACCGAGAGCAGAAGATTACTCCGCTTTCCCGTCTTGCCTATCAAAAGGAGCGAGAAGCCCAGGACAAAGAGAAGCTTTTTGCCTTTGACGAGGTTGCTGCAAAAACAAATGCGTCGCAGGCAGAGGTATGTGTTCTGGTTGAAACTCCCGAGCAGGCACGCGTTGCGCTCAAGACAGGAGCAGATCGTCTGTACGCAACAAGCGATGCGCTCGCAGAGACCTCGTGGCCAGAGGATCTTCTCGCCAAGGTGACGCCATGGCTTGACGAGGTATGTCGCGAGATTGACCACAATCGCCTGGATCCGTACGTTGCTGCAGGTAAGCCGGTTGCTGTGGGCAACATCTCTGAGCTGGCGCTGGCTGTTGAGCGCGGAGCCACTCCAGAGGTGCGCGAGTGCATTCCGGTCCATAACGACTACGCCCTGCAGGCGCTAGCTGACATGGGCGCAGAAGGCGTCTGGCTCAACTCCGAGCTTACCCTCCAAGAGATCTGTCATATGGCGAGAAACGCCTCGATTCCTGTGGGTTATATGGTCAGCGGTCGTATTCGCACCATGACAACTGAGCACTGCATCTTGATGTCTACGGGCAAGTGCATCCACGATTGTGACGCCTGCAAGCTGCGCCTTGAGGAGCACACGCTTAGAGGTATTGATAACGATTACATGCCCGTAAGGACTGACAGACATGGTCGCTCCAAGATTTGGAGCCCTAAGCTCTTTGACGGCGTGCCAGAGATGGCTGAGATGCTTTCTGCCGGCGTAAAGCGCTTTATGGTGGACGCAACGCTTCTGAGCACGGAGCAGACACAAGAGGCTACCTCTCGCGTAGCTGCTGCGATTGCGGCAACAGCGTCGGGTGCATCATTGCCTGCACGTCTGAAAGATGCGTCAGTTGGACATCTTTTCTCGCCAATTGGATAGGTAAGAAATAAGTTTGAAATTTTGGGTAGGATACCCTTGTTGTAAGTTATGAGCGCGGACGCGCTTTGAGTAGATTTGAGTAGGAGCAAACATGGCCATTAATCGTGACCTTTTGAATGCAACCCTTGATGTTATTCGCCAGAGCCTTCAGACAGACGGCGGCGACGTTGAGCTTATCGATGTAAGTGATGACGGCACCGTTACCCTTGAGATGGTCGGCTCTTGTGCTGGTTGCCCTATGTCTGCATACGACATGTCTGAGGGTATTGAGCGCATCCTGATTGAGCATGTTCCTGGCGTTAAGCGCGTTCAGCCCGCAATGCTGTAAATTGCCGATAAGCGCCAAAAAGTGAACGTTTGGTGCGTTTTGGCACACAGTTTTATATGCATAAACATGTTTTTTATGCAGAGAAGTTATGAAGAACCATAACTGACCTGCATGTTTACAAATTTTATATATCACGTCCCGCACATTATTGTGTAGGGCGTGATATTTTATATAAACGGATAACTAGGTTTTCTGACCATACATTTGTATGACGTAAGAAAGGTGGACGTTGTGGTTCTTTCTGATCGCGACATTAAAGCAGAGATTGCAGCTGGTCGTATCGTTATTGAGCCTTTATGCGAGAAAAACGTGCAGCCCGCATCGGTTGACGTGTGTCTTGGCTCAAACTTTAGAATCTTCCGCAATTCTACGCATACCTCAATTGATCCACTTGTAGCCCAAGAGGGTCTTACTGAGTCAATTGATGTTCCTGAGGGAGAGGTTTTTGTCCTTCATCCTGGTCAGTTTGCGCTTGGTACTACGCTTGAGCGCATTGCTATTCCTGACGATATCCTCGGTAAGCTTGAAGGTAAGTCCACCTTGGGACGCCTGGGCCTTATGATTCACTCAACTGCAGGCTATGTTGATCCAGGTTGGGACGGAGAGCTTACACTGGAGCTTTCTAACGTTGCTAACCTTCCAATCATTTTGCACCCTGGCATGAGGATTGGTCAGCTTTCCTTTGAGCGCATGAGTTCTCCTGTTGAGCGTCCTTATGGCTGCGAGCATCTTGGCAGCCATTATCAGGGCCAGCGTGGCGCAACTCCTTCGCATGTTCTTTCAAAGTAGTTTTAGTAAGTAGGACGTATTGTGTGGCTTGATGCTTTTTATCATTCATTAAACCCAGTAGCGCTTTCACTGGGTCCGCTGTCTATCAGGTGGTATGGTCTGGCATATCTCGTGGGCTTTGTGCTTGCTGGCGTAGTTATGTACAGAACTGCTCAGCGCTGGAAACTTAACGTTACCCTTGATGACGTGCTTAATTTGATGGTAGGCATCTCGTTTGGCGTTATTGTGGGCGCCCGTCTGTTCTACGTTATTTTCTATGGTGCAGGCTATTACGTAGCTCATCCACTTGATGCATTTGCCTTAAGCCAAGGTGGTATGAGTTTCCATGGAGGCCTTGTAGGCGCTGTTGTTGGCGGCTCTATTGTCTGTAAGGCATCGGGTCTTTCTATCCCTACCATCTGTGACCTGGGAGTTATTGGCGCACCACTTGGTCTTTTCTTTGGACGCTGCGCAAACTTCATTAACGGTGAGCTTTGGGGAAAGCCAACAGATTTGCCTTGGGGAGTTATGTTTGAGACGGGAGGAGCGGTCTATCGTCACCCTTCTCAGCTCTACGAAGCACTTCTCGAGGGTCTTGTGATGTTTGTCATTTTGTACGTCCTTTCTAGGAAGTATCCTCCTCGTCCACAAGGAACGTTCATTGGAACGTTTTTGATGCTCTATGGCATTTTTAGGTTTGTCGTGGAATTTGTCCGTGTTCCTGACGAGCAGCTTGGCTATCTCTTTGGCAGCTTTATTACCATGGGACAGTTACTCAGTCTGCCTTTAGTTGTACTTGGAATAGTGGTGCTTGTTATGGCAAGAAGGCTAAACTCACCACAAGTTGGAAGGAATTAGAAGCATGTTTAAAAAGGCGCTCAATAGCCTTTTCTCCATACTTTTAGTGCTTGCGCTCTTACCAGCTCCTGCATTCGCAGAAGCAGCGGGGGAGTTGACTACTACTGTTACTGCAACCTCCTCAACGGAGACTGCTCTTGCTGCTAATGACAGCGCTTCTGGTACCGAAGCTGTTTCTGGTACCGTAGCCGCCACTTCTAGCGCAGTCACAACCTCTGAAGAGACAGGTCCTGGCGTTGCTGCAACCGCTAATGAGACTGACTATCCACACAAAACACTGGACCAGGCAGTAGAAACACTGACCAATTCCTTCTATAAGCCAAAACCTCGTTATGGTGTAGACACTAACCTCAACACTATGGTTGCAGAAGAGCTGCGCCGTATTGGTGCTGGAGAGGTTAACGTTAGAGTGACCTCTGTTCAGATGTCTTCAACAGCTTCATATGCTCATGCAGGTATTTCTACTGATTTTGCAACTAATGGTTCTATTGAGTACTTCTGGATGGATGCCGCTGGCTTTACTAATCAGAGAAGCACTCTTATTCTTCGTCAGGCAAAAGTTACCTTTGAACTTTCCAAGGATGGAAAGACCGTTCAATATACCTGCAATGTTTTAATCCCTTGGGATGAGGCAAAATCTCAGGCACAGCTTGCTGACGTATCTCAAAACCTTGCACCATCATATGCTGCAGGACAAAATGAGTCTTCGGTAACTTCAGACTTTACCCTTCCACATAAGCTTGTTTCTGCTGATGGGAGCCAGCTCTCTTGGTCTAAGGTAACCTGGACCAGCTCAGATACATCTACTGTTCGTATTGATGGTTATGGTACTGAGCCTTATAAGGCAACAGTTACCCGCGGCATTCGTGACAAGCAGGTAACGCTGACTGCAAACGTTTCTTTGAGCAGCTCCGATGCCCCTCAGACAAACTATCAGAAAACCTTTACCATAACGGTTCCCGGAGATCCTTCGGCTATTACCGATGCACAGAATAATCTGTTGAGGCGCATTAACAGGCGTTTCTCGGCATCAAGCATTAAAGATGTGTATACCAATCACTCAATTAATGCCCAGGCAGTTACAGACGACCTGCAGATGCCTACGCCAAAGAACTTTGGCTTAGATGGAAAGCGCTATCAGTTTACGTACACTTCCTCCAATGCTGCTATTACGTTCAATGGCTATAGAGGAACGGTGTACCAGCCTTTGCCTTCTGCTTCCGCGCAGCAGGTAGACATCACTCTGACCGTTACCGATAAAGAAAATCCTGAGGTATCAGTCTCTAAGACTCTTACGGTTACGGTAAGCCCGCTTAATCAGGCTGATATTGATGCAGAGCTTGCTTTGATGAATGAGTCCAAGGCTCATTTCTGGGATGCGCTTGCTACTCCTTCTGGTCAGCAGGATAAGCAAGACAGCGTTTCTGAGTCCTTGGCTACACCAAACAAGTTCTATCGTGCTTCTGACGGCTCTTTGACCTGGTCTTATGATGTTAACAATACCGATAAGACCGCAAGCGGTATTGTGCCTTCGGAGTTCCCAACATACGATCCCATGGGCCCTGCTGATCAGGCGCGCACGTACAGTTCTTCTCAGCCAACAATCATTCAGAACGAGAATCTTGTTCTCGCACAGACTCCTGAGTACAACACGTCTGTTACGGTTTCGGCACTTCTTTCAAGTGCACGCTATTCTCGCTATGCAAGCTTGTATCCAGATAATGAGCAGTTCCAGGCCCTTACTAATCAGAAGGTCTCTGCCACCTTTACCGTGGCGGGCGAGAAGGGCGCTCAATCTGCAGCGGAAGATCCAGACCCAAGTCAGCTTGTTTCCGTCACCCTTTCTGTAGTGGGTCTTGATAAAGACGGCAAGCCTCAGCACTGGGCTCCTACACAGACTATTGAGGTTCGCAAGGGCACAACTGCTGATAAGGTAACGTACGATTATCTGAAGAATAACGGTCTTACCTACGATGCAGCGGGCGGTTATCTATCTTCTATTACGTCTCCTGCACAGGGTTTGACACTTGCAACAGCTCAGGTTGATGGTGCCTATAAGTGGTGGCAGTTCTTTGTGAACGGCCAGCTTTCGGACAAGATGGCAAATAACGTTACCTTGGACGAAAACACTACCATTACCTGGACATATGGTGGTCAGGATAGCTCCATTCCAACTCCTCAAAAAGAGCTGGTTATCAATCCATTTGCTGAGCACCCTAACTACGATGCATCTTGGAGCGGTTTTGGTAGCGGAAACGGTTCCACTACTACGCAGAGCACCCCAATTAACTCTGCAGCCTTGCGCTGGAGTGTTACTGAGGGAACTCAAAATGCACCAGGATTTATTTCTGACCAGGTCATTGTTAAAGATACTGTCTATTACGTAAGCGGTTCTACTCTCAAAGCAGTTGACGCTGCAACAGGTAACCTTATTGCTGAGGCACAGATTGGCTCTAAGGTCTCGTACTTTGCACGTCCACTCTACGTTAATGGCATGATTGTTGTTGCTACCGATGATGGCTGTCTTACTGCTTTCTCGGCAACAACTATGGAGTGCATCTGGAAGACAGAACCGCTGGATACCACTAATACGCTGCAATCTGTTTCTAGCCTGACGGTTAATAACGGCACCATCTTGGCAGAGTTTACTAAGATGAGTGGATTTGACGCAGCCGGCGGCTACATGGTTGCTGTTGACGCTACTACTGGTGCGCTTCGCTGGAAGCAGAACGCACAACCTGCAAATACACCTGGTGCCACTTCTGGTCAGGCTTCGGGCTATTACTGGTCTGGTGCTGCTGCCTCTGGCTCTGACTTTATGATTGGTGACGAGTCCTCTTCAGTCAGGCTTATCAGCGGTACAACCGGCGCCATTGAGGCCGAGCTTAACCTTGGTTCACCAATTCGTGCAGGTATTGTTCCTGTTTCCGTTGATCAAAACGGTAATGGAACCTATCTTGCCGTAACTAGAAATGGCGGCACGCTGCATCTGATTAGAAGAAATGGCTCTTCTCTTGTTGAGGAGAAGCAGGTCAAATTTGCAGCAGAGTCTACCTCTACGCCAACAATCAGCGGCTCTAACGTCTTTGTTAACGGCGTTGATGCTGAGGGCTACGGAACAATCTCCGTCATTTCTCTGGACACCTTTACGGTGACTGACCAGGCTCGCGCTGGAAAGGGTAAGTCTCAGAGCACGCCTCTTGTTTCTGTTCAGCAAAACGGCACCTATGCGTACTTCACCGTAAATGGTCTACCTGGCGGTGTATGGGTCTACAAGCTGGGTTCTGGCCGAGCAGCTCAGATTTACACTCCCGATAAAGACCATCAGAACTACACCACGTCGTCGGTTATTGCAGACTTTGAGGGCAACCTTTACTACACCAACGACTCTGGCACGCTCTTCTCGCTTATTAATCAGAAACCTTCTGGCGAGAATACCCAGCCATCTGGAGACATTTTCAGCAGGACAGACACAACGTCTACGAATGTACCTGCTCAAGACCCTTCATCTCCAGCTGCACATGAAACTTCCTCTACCACCTCTACGAGCACAGGTGAGGAGGTTACAAAGGCTCCATCTGAGAACAAGACTGCAGATACCAGCTCTGACGAGAAACACCTTCCGCCAACTGAATACTCAAACAAGCAGGCCGCCGCTCCACAGCAGGTGTCCTCTGCGCCTACCATTCCACTTCTGAGTGTCTTTGGTTTCTTTGCTTCTGGTGCAGTTCTTGCAGTGTTTGTAGTGTTGCTTAAGAAAGAAACTGCTGCAATTCACCATGTTTCCAATGGCCGAGGCCAGGTGAGATAGTGGTTAAGCTCACAAGAGAATCCAAACGGATTCTCTATTTGGCAGCATCAATAGTATCTTTTGTGTTCATGCTTTTCTTTGCATGGACATTGATTCAGTATTTCTTTACGCCTGCTTCAAGCACTTCTGCTCAAGAAGCTCCTACCGCACAAGGTCAGACGGTAGCAGGTGCTTCTGGCACACAAACAGACTCTCAGACGTCACAGACGCAAGGGAGCTCTAGTTCAGACGCTCAATCAAATGCTGATGCGTCTAAAACGCAGGATTCTTCTAATCAGAAAACGTCGGAGCCTTCTAACTCTGGTAACTCAACAAACGCTGTAGCTGCCCCTCGAAAAGAGAATGGCGCGCTTTCTGTAAGCATTACGGTTGATGGATCTGCAGCTAAGGGACCTTCGTTTACTATGACTCTTCAGGTACAAGAGGGTATTTCTGTTTATGACGCGTTGCTCGCAAGTGGAGCCGGGGTAAATGCACGTAGCACGTCGTTTGGTATGTACGTTGCGGCTATTAATGGGCTTGCAGAGCGTGACCATGGTCCACAGAGCGGTTGGGTATATTCAGTTAACGGTGTTCAGCCTAACTACACGTCAGATGCATATGTTCTGCATGATGGCGATTCGGTTGTTTGGACGTACGTTAACGCGGTGAACTAATGAATCCCGCGCGCACAAGCTTTTCTCGTCTTCATCCACTTGCTACGGTTGTGCTGTTTGGATGCGAGGTTGCACTTTCCGCTTTTTCTTTTCAGCCTCTCTGTGCGCTGATTGCTTTTCTAGGAGCGCAGTTTTGTACAATCCAGTTGTTTGACACCAAACATGCTGCTAAACAGCTTGTTTGGTATGCTCCAATTATTATATTGATGGCGATAATCAATCCGTTTTTCTCGGCATCTGGCTCTACCGTTTTGTATTCTTTTGGACACACACAGCTGTACGCAGAAAGTCTGGTGTACGGAGCTACCTCAGGTCTGGTGCTTGTAAGTACTTTGAGCTGGCTTGAGTGCCTATTTGCAGTAGTATCGCCGCTTGAGATGTTTCAGCGCTCAAGCGTACGCTTTCCGGGATTGCAGCTGGTCTTGAGTCTTTCTGTGCAGCTTATGCCACAGCTACTTTCTGATCTGACAACAGCCCGCCAAATCCAGTCAGCAAATACCGCAGCTAGAAGGTGCGATTCTGCCGTACAGTCACATCAGCAAAGCCGTGTTCCAAGTCAAAGCCGTCTGTTGAGCGCGAGAAAAACTATTGCGCAATCAGCTGCCACCATTAACGCAGTGTGCATGAGTGCGCTGGAGAAGTCGATAAGTACGTTTCAGTCTATTGTGTCTCGAGGTTGGGGAATGGCAGGGCACAGGAGCAGATGGAGCGCTGAAGTGCTAGACGCTTACGATACTGTAGCGCTGCTGGTATTTGTTTTCTTAAGCGTTATAGCAGCGGTTTGTTTGTATATGCTGGTACAAGCTTGGCAGTTTTATCCTACTATGCCAGAGTTCCAAGTGAGTTTTTGGTATCTGGGCGTAGTACTGTTTACCATTTTACCAGCAATTTTTGTGCGTATTGATACTGTCTTATGGGAGCAATCTGTATGAGTGAGCATTCTTCCTATATTCAGAATTCATCTGCTACTTCAGTTAGTAAAGAAGTAGTTCTTGCTATTCAAAATCTCTCGTTTGCGTATGCTCTAACTCCAGACCGCAACGTTGTAGAAGATTTTTCCTGTGAGGTTTGTGCTGGTCAGATTAGTCTTTTACTGGGACCAACTGGTTCAGGCAAGTCCACCATTTTGAGCCTCATTAAGCCCGAGATTGCGCCTCAAGGTAGACGAGAGGGTTCAATTGTTGTTTGCGGCCAAGAGGTTTCTACGATGACGCAGGCGCAATCCTTAGACACCATTGCATTTGTGCCGCAAGCCACTTCACAAGCACTTGTGTGTGAGACACCTTTGAAAGAGCTGGCTTTTGGCCTGGAAAATCGAGGCGTTTCAGAGAAAGAAATGCGTCGTCGAATTTTTGAGACGGTCAGTTTCTTTGGTATGGAATCGCTCTTGCACAAGCGCTGTAACGAGCTTTCCGGGGGAGAACAGCAGCTAGTTGCCCTTGCTGCAGCGCTTGTCTTGCGCCCAAAGCTGCTTTTGCTGGATGAGCCAACTTCGCAGCTGGACCCGTTTGCGCAGAAGAGTTTCACCGCGCTCCTGGAGCGAGTGGCGCGCGAGCTCAACGTTGCCGTGCTTGTTGCCACCCACGACGTTGCCGCGTTCGAGTACCTCGCTGACGCGCGCGTCTGCCTTGGTGGCGAGAAACCCGATGCGCTCCAAGCAGACAGCCCTTCTCGCCAGGCGCTCTATCCTCGCAGCTCCGCGCCAAATCAAGCATCCACCGTGGCCGACAACTCGCCTGTGCTCGAGTTCAGCGCCGTGACGTTTGCGTATCCACAGAGCGAGCAGCTGGTGCTCAGCAAGTGCTCGCTTGAGGTCACGGGGCGAGAAATTCGTGCGCTTGTAGGCGGAAATGGCTCAGGTAAGTCAACATTACTAAAGCTTACAGCGGGCGTTCTCCGTCCAAGGCGCGGATATATCTACAACCAGCTCCAGCAATCCCAGGGGTACATACCGCAAGATCCTGAGCTGCTCTTTACCTGCCAAAGTGTGGGCGAGGAGCTTGCTCAGTGGCAGCAGAGTGGCACTTATTCTGACCAGGATGTTCAGGAGCTTCTGGAAGCTTCGGGACTTCTTGTGCGAACAACATATCAGAAGCTTATGTCTTCTCATCCATACGATTTGTCTGGTGGACAGCAGCAACTCTTAGCCCTCGTAAAAGTGCTGCTTACAAAAGCGCATCTGCTTATTCTTGACGAGCCAACAAAAGGCCTGGATGCCCCAACCAAAGATGCTGTTGTCAATCTGCTTTCTCGCGCACAGTCAGAAGGTGCAACCATAGTAATAGCAACGCACGACATGCAGTTGATATCGCGCGTTGCTGATAACGTTTCTCTAGTTTTTGATGGTCAGATTTCTCTGACAGAGCCAACTTCAGAGTTCTTTGAGAACTCTTGGGTGTGGTCGGCGGAGTAGGTGGCTAGAACCTTAAGAACGGCTCCTCATCCTGGCCAAGCTCCTCAAGAAGCTCATCGTCAAGATCGTTGATGTCGCCAAACTCCTCGTGCTCATGCTCCTCTTCATCTTCTTCATGATCGTGAGTATGCTCATTGAAGCCGTAGGCATTGGCCGTCTCATCATCAAACTCAAGTGTAGGAAGAGCGCTGGTGATGCTGCACAGACCAACTCCTGCAGGCATAATCTTTTGCCACTGAGCAATCAGAGGAGTGGTAGGAACTTCTCCCAGCTCAACAATGGAATCCAGGAAAATCTCTTTTGCGCCATCGAGCAGGTCAGATGAATTTGCAACCTCAATGAGGTGCTCCGAGAAAAGCTCAAGCGCGTGATCTGTGGAATCTGCCTCAACAATACAAGGCATAAGACAGTAGTTGTCCGAAGAGTCAAGCTCGTCGTTGTAGCTAAAGTTTCCCAGATAGATCATAAAGACCTCCTTGTTGTAGTTTCAAATCATCTTATGCCAAAATAAGACAGACCTTCTCGATATTTTTATTTTGACGGTAAGCGTGAGGTTCTTGTGGATAATCGGCACATGTTATCAATAGTCTTAGAGGTTGTGGCACTCTTTGCTACACCTATTATTCTTGCTGTTGAAATGATATATTTTCCCGATTTTACCGCGGTATCTTCAATTATTTTAGCGATCATTTCAGTTGCATTATTTATGTTAAGTTTTGAGGCAAAGAAGCCCTCAGTTGCCAATTTGGTACCTACTGCCGTCTTTAGCGCCTTAGGTGCTGCGGGAAGAATTGCCTTTGCGCCACTCGCGTACGTAAAGCCTGTTTCCGCAGTTGCTATCTTCGCGGGAGCGTTTCTTGGCAGGCATGCGGGCTTTTTGGTAGGTGCCTTAACTGCGCTTCTTTCAAACGTTTTCTTTGGCCAGGGCTCGTGGACGCCATGGCAGATGTATGCGTGGGGGCTTGTTGGCTATCTGGGAGGCCTTCTTGCAACTTTTACCTCAGCTTGCCCTGCATCTTCTAAACGCACATCCGTCCAACAAGGCGAGAAACCCCACAAACTTCCACCTTTCTTACTTATGATCTGGGCGTTTATATCTGGACCATTCTTTGGCCTTGTAATGAACGTGTACTTTGTTATTGGATTTGTACATCCTTTAACGCCTGAATCCGCTCTTCTCGCGTTTGCGGCCTCAATTCCGCTTGATCTAACGCACGGCGTAGCAACGCTTGTTTTTTTGATTTTGTTATGGCTTCCGTGGCAAACATCCGTTAGCCGAATCCTCACAAAATACAATCTCACTGGTAGGAGCTTTAGATAAGCCATCTTTTTCCGTTTACCTAAAATACCTTCCATTTTGCGATCTTTGATCTAGACTGTATTCACTGTCAGCCCCCAGATTTTGGGGGTAAAAATGCAATCTACATCTATCCTTACTGCAACGGCCAACTCAACACTTGAGCTGCTTGCTCCTACACGCTGCGTCGTGTGCGAGAAACCCGGTCAGCTCCTCTGCGATGAGTGTCGGGCAAAGCTGCCATGGATTTCTCAGCAGTGGGCCTGTCCTAATTGCGGCGCTCCGTATGGGAAACTTGTCTGTTCAGAGTGCGCCGATAAAGAGAAACGACCTGTTCAGTGGGAGAGTAGAGCGGTCATTTGTGCCATGGGATTTAAGGGTCCTCCTGCACGGTTGATCTTGACGCTTAAGGATGGACACGAGCTTCGACTGGCGCCGGTGATTGCTGCAGCCATATTGTGTGCGCTTGAAGAAGCCTCAGCATGGAAAGCTCGTGACGGTACCTCTCGCTTTGATAGTTCAAAAATTGATGGCGTTTCCTTTATTCCAGCAACTGCGGAAGCGTACGCGCGCAGAGGCTTTGATCATATGGAACTTGTAGCCCAATCGTTTTGCCAGCTTACAGGTTTGCCTTTGTATGACGTGCTTATACGTCCTCATGCAAAGGACCAAAGAACGCTTTCATCCGCTCAAAGACAGATAAATTTGAAAGGAAGTATTGCTTGTACTGTGCCGGTTAATCAATCAAATATTTTACTTTTAGATGATGTTGTAACTACGGGAGCATCAATTAGAGAAGCCACTAGAGTACTTTGTGCCGCAGGCGTGCATTCTGTAACCGTAGGCGCATTAGCTCGCGTATGGTGAGTTACCTATGGTTGCAAACGGCTATACTTGATAAGTCTTTTCAGGTCTGTGGTTGCGAAGTTCTCTGTGAGCTTTTAGTCCATGACAGACGAGGTCAAAGGGATCCACGTAAGTTTGCGTGTGCGCACGTAAACGATCATGGCTCGTCCTAGAAGTAAGCCATACCGCCTGTTATATCAAAGAGACAAAGGGTCTCGCAGGCGAGAGAACTACTAGTGGAGCTGCTGCGGCAGCAAAGCAAACGTTCCAGTATGCGAGTGTGGGGTCAAATACCAGGTCAGCTGAAAAGACACCTGAATAGAAGAAGGAGTTCTGATGACGCGCGGTAAAAGTTCTCTTAAGGTGTTACTTCTTATAGCACTTGTTGTTGTTTTAACAGGATGCTCCATTGGTCCTATCAACATTGATCTGGATAAATGGTTCCACGTCAAGTCAGTGCAAGAGGCAATCCAAGAGAAGCGAGAAGCCCGTCAGCAGAAGATTCCTGATTCCTCACTGCACACAGCTGGCACTTTGACCGTAGGTCTACGTACTCAGTCAGTAACAGCTCCAATGGTTGTGGCCTCAGAAGCTGGGACATTGCAGGGAATTGACGTTGAAATAGCTTCTGCAATTGCAGATCAGCTAGGCGTAGACGTCAAGTTTGTATCAGTTAACGGACCAGTAGATGGCCTACAAGCAGGTTGCGACATTGTCATGGATGTCAGAAGTGGTGAAGACTCAACAAGTACGCTCATTTCTGGTTATGCTGAGTATGCAACAGCTCTTTTCCATAAGGGTTCAGAGACAAACATTACTGCTGATAGTTTAAGTGGAAAGTCAGTTGGCGTTCAAACAGGCTCTTTGTCCGAGCGCGCAATGGGTCAGGTGCTCACGGGCATGTCTGTTCAGGGTTTTTCTAACTTAAATGATGCTTTTGAAGCACTTGAAAATGGTTCCATTGATTATGTGGCCTGTGATGCATATGCCGGTGCTTATTTAGCAGCAAACAAAGATATTTCTATGGTTGGTGTCGTTGATGTTCCATCCACGATTGGTATTTCTGTAGCAACAAGTAACAAAGCTCTCGCTACACAAATTCAGCAAGCTCTTTCAGCTATTCAATCTAACGGCGTCGAGGGAGTTATTAGAAACAAGTGGATTGGCACCTTGCCACACCTCTCAACTACCAATAAGATTTCCGGTCTTGTGGAAGTTTCTACACAATCTACCAGCGCTGATTCAGCTACATCTTCCTCTGAGCAAAATTAATCGCACATAAAGAGAAATAGTCTCTAACCGTTTACCGCTCAATTCAACTTTTTATGGAATGATTGACCGACAAATGGGTATTGTTGTTATACAGACATCAGATAGAAGATGTCTCGTGTATCCGATAGGAGGCTCCCATGGTGGACATCAAGATTTCGGGACGCAAGGTAAGCATTTCTGAGGCTTTGCGCACACACGTAGATCAGAAAATCGGTGATGCTCTTAAAGTATTTGACATCACTCCTATGTCTTGCGATGTAGTTCTCAGAGTAGACAAAAACCCTTCAAATCCAGATAGAAAGACAGCTGAGGTTACGGTATTTGTTCGTAACAATGTTGTTCGTGTCACCGCTAGCTCTGACGATATGTATGTGGCTATTGATGAAGCAGCAGAAAAAGTCTCCAGACAGCTGCGTAAGTACAAGACAAAAGTTGTTGAGCGCCGTCATCATGTAAAGTCTGAGCGCGGAGTTGCTCTTACACAAGAAGATCTTGCCAATCTCATTGAGATTCCAGCTGAAGACCTTGATGACCAGCTTGTTCGCGAGAAGTACATTGATCTTGAGCCTATGACGGAAGAGGAGGCACTTGTCCAAACTGACCTTCTCGGCCATGATTTTTATGTCTTTGTTAATTCTTCCACTGGTTTGACTAATGTCATTTACCATCGTAAAAATGGTGGATACGGAATTATCAAACCTAAGATTGAGGAACAAGATGTTCAATAAAAAAGATAAGGCCGAAGAAGAAATCAGCGAGGTTGCCTTTGAAGATCTTGAGCCTACTGAGCTTTCAGCTGCATATCATAAGCCCAGTAACGTTCGAATCATCATGGACTCCTGCGCAGACTTTGCTCCAGGAATTGCTGAACAGCTAGGTGTTGATATCATCCAGTTCCCTTATGTGGGACCAGATGGAGAGCACTATGATGACGGTTGGAAGAGCATTAGTGCACATGAGTTCTTTGAGGGTATGCGCAAGGATAAAAAGCTGCGCTACACCACCTCTGCAATTACTCCTGGTCATTATCTTGAGATCTTTGAGAAAGCTGCAAAGCAGGGCACACCAACGGTATATCTTTGCTTTACCTCGGCTCTCTCTTCATCCTACTATGCAGCTGAGCAAGCAGCAGATATGGTAAGAGAGAAATACCCAGACTTTGAGATTTACGTAGTCGACAATGGTGCACCTTCGTCCGCAGCTCAGCTTTTGGGTCTTGAAGCAGTACATCAGGCCAATAAGGGTCTCTCGGCAAAAGAGATTGCCGAGTGGGCACAAGATGCGCGTAACTATATTCATGGCTACTTAACACTTGAGACCTTGGATGCTCTTGCTGCGGGCGGTCGTATTCCTGCTGCTGCAGCAAATATTGGTGGCAAACTTGATGTAAAGCCAGAGCTTACCTATGACTCAACAGGAGCTCTTACCGTCAAGACAGTGTGCAGAGGCCGTAAGAAGGCACTCAAGTCTCTTATCCAGGACTTTAGAGATAGCTATTCTCATGACACCTCGCTTCCTGTTGGCATTATTTCTGCAGACGCACAGAAGGACGCCAATTGGCTAGAGGCTCAGATTCGTAAAGAGAAGGGCTGCGAGGGACTTACTATTATTCATAGCCAGGTAGGACCAGTTATTGGTGCTCACGTTGGGCCGGGCATGGTGGCTATTGTCTTCTGGGGAACTGACCGCCGCGAGAAGCTTTCGCTTTCTGACCGAATTGCTAACAGGGTTCGTAAATCTAATTAACGGGTACAAGGTATGGGGTCGCTCTTTGGAGCGGCCCCAGTTTGTTTATTTATTTCAGTCTGAAAGGACTCATACATGGCACTGAGCAAGAATGCAAAGGTTGCTTTTATTGGAACAGGCATTATGGGCGCTCCTATTGCAGAGCATCTTATTTCTGCTGGTTATGACGTTACTGTTTACAACAGAACACCAGAGAAAGCACAAAAGCTTGTCTCGTTAGGCGCTCACGCCGCAGAGAGCGTAGCAGATGCTGCAAAAGACGCTGACGTTGTCTTTACCATGGTTGGTTATCCAACTGATGTTGAAGACGTTTACTTGGCAACAGACGGTCTTATCCGCGTTGCTAAGAAGGGCGCTTACCTTATTGATCTGACCACTTCTTCATCTCAGCTTGCTCGCGATATTCACGATGCTGCTGAAATTGAGGGAAAACATGCATTTGACTGTCCGGTTACGGGCGGCCAGAAAGGCGCCCAGGACGGTACTCTTACGCTGATTGTCGGCGCAACTGAGAATGATGTTGAACCAGTACGAGCTCTTCTCGAGACCTTCTCGACAAAGATTTTCTGCATGGGTGGTGCTGGTAAGGGACAGACTGCAAAGCTTTGTAACCAGGTATCTCTTGCATCATGCATGATTGGCTATGCAGACGCAATGGCCTTGGCAGAGCAGGGTGGACTTGACGTTGAGCAGATGCTTGAGGTTGTTGCTAGTGGCATGGGTTCTTCTCGCGCACTTAAAGAGCTTGCTCCTAAGTCGCTTGAGGGCGACTTCCAACCAGGATTTTTGGCTGAGCATTTCCGCAAGGATATTGCGCTTGCTCTTGCTCAGTCTGAGGACCTTGAGATTACGCTTCCTGGTGCAGAAACCGCCTTTACCCTGTATGACATGCTTTGCCAGATTGGTGGCGCTCGCAAGGGCACTCAGGCAATCTCGCTGCTTTATGCTGATGAGGCTACGAGCACTGCAGCTGGTCTTGACTGGTCACTCCTTGAGAGCCAGGAAGATGAGGGTGAGCACGAGTGCTGCTGTGGCCACGACCACGAAGATGGTGATCACGAGTGTGAGTGCCATGGTCACGGACATCATCATGAGCATGAAGGTCACGAGCACGGTCATGACGGCCACTGCTGCCACTAAGTGCTAGCCGCAAAGGAACCCCGATTATGAGTGATATTTCTACTCCTCAGAGCTCTATTGCGGTTTTCATCGATTATGAAAATTTGGCACTAGGAACAGGTAAAAGAAAGAGAAACGGTCATCAAGAGCCAGGCCATCTTCCAGAGATGAAGCTCATTATGGAGAGGCTGGTTGATAAGGGTCGCATTACTGCCAAGCGTGCATACTGCGATTGGCAGCGCTTTCCAAATGCTATTACACCCCTGCATGAGCTTGGTATTGAGCTCATCGAAATTCCAGATAGGGCCTATACCGGCAAGAACTCTGCCGATATTAGACTTGCGGTAGACGCTGTTGAGATGTGTCTGACTAAAGATCACATTGACACTTTTGCTGTGCTTTCTGGTGACTCGGACTTCTCGCCACTTGTGGCAAAGCTTAAAGAGGCTGGTAAAACGGTCATTGGCGTTGGCATGAAGGAGTCTACCAGCTCGCTTCTTGCTGAAGTTTGTGACGAGTTTATCTTCTACGAGGACATTTTGAGCTCTGGCAGAATTCCAGACTTTAAAGAGAAGGTACCTGTCGAGAAACACGACTGCTACCAGCTTTTATTTGAGACCATTGAGTCTTTGGAACGCGAAAGTGAAACGTTTATTTATGCGTCTCGTTTAAAGGAGACTATGCGAAGGAAGCGTCCACAGTTTGCTGAGGCAACTTATGGATATCGTTCGTTTACTTCTCTTTTACGTGAAGCATCAAGCCTTGGATTTATTAAAATTCATGAGGATCAAAAAAGCGGCACCGTTGTCGTAGACGGATTTAGAGAATAAAGGGTGTTTTAGAGAGGATTTAGGTTTCATGGCAGAGAAGAAAGAAACTGCTCAGAAGCCAAAAAAGGCTTCAACTAAGGCAACCGCAAAAGCGGGCTCTACAAAGGCGCCAAAACAAGAAAAGCAACCTGCTAAGAAGGCTGCTAAAAAGCCAACTATGGCTCAGATGAAAAAGGTGAATGCACTGGTCATCGCTTTGTCTGATGCTAGTAGGCGCGCTCGTCAAGATGCGTCTCATGAGCTTGCAGAGCTTGCTCATGTTGCTCCTCTTGCTTTTGAAGAGCACATCGATTCTCTTATTGATGCACTGTATAGACCAGAGGCTCAGACTCGTTGGGAAGTGCTTGATGCACTTGCTCATTTGAGCGAGCATTTTAGTGACCAGGTCTTTAAAGCATTTGATGCTGCTGAGGCTTCTTTGTTTGATGACGACTCGGCAACGGTGCGTCTAGCAGCATTTTTGTTCCTCTGCCAGTACGGCGCAACTTCTGCAAAGCATTCTGATGAGGCATGGCCACTTCTGGATGAGGCGGTTCAGTGCTATCACGGAGATGCTGAGTACCATGACATGCTCCAGGGTCTTCTCGCCTTAGCACATGGAACTATTTCCAAGGATGTGAAGAAGGCATTGTCGCAGCGTATGAAGTTTGATGCAGAAAATGCCACTGGATACATCAAACAGTATTCGGAAGAGATTGTTGCAGCTACCAAGTAGTTTGTTTTGCATGTAAACGACTGTGTACAAATGGGGGAGTTTACTGGTTGTATGTTTTATGCATGCTAATAAGAGTAAACTACAGGTTTGTATTAGTGTACGTATAGTTGCATTAAGCGATGAAAGGCAAGGATATGCCATCTATTGATGTAAGAAAGAACTCAAAGATCTTTATCGGAGTTGGAGCAGTTGTACTGTTTGCTCTAGGTATTGTCATCGGTCGCTTCCTTCTGGGCGGTGGCGGAGCTACTGGTTCTTTGAACGGTCGCACCACACTTTCTGAGGGCGAGCTGAACACTCCTATTGCTTCTTATACCTATAACGGTCAGACCAAAGAAGTAACTGCTCGTGAGGTTATTGAGAACACTTCCGGTCTTGACGCTGCAAAGCAGTCTGACGGCACCTATGCTGTTCCAGCAGCCGATAAGATCATTGGCTATGTTCGCAATGCTCTTGTTGTTGCTGAGGCTCAGAGCAAGGGTATTACCGTCACTGATGACGAAGTCAACAATTACATGCAGACCAACTTCAAGACTACTGATGTTAGCCAGGTTGCTTCTGCATACAAGCTCTCTGAAGACGTTGCAAAGAAGCTCATCCATGATGCTGTCATCATGAAGAAGTATCGTGATAGCGTTCTGACTACAACCCTTCCAGATGCTCCACAGGCACCAACTGCACCTGAGGACGGCAACTCCGAGACTACAAGCCAGGAGTACGCTCAGTACATCATTGGTCTTGCTGGTGATGAGTGGGACGCTAAGAACAACACTTGGGCTTCCCAGGATGGCGATTACTACAAGCAGCTCTCTGCTTACTCAATCTCCAACGATTCCGCTTCTTATGCAGCTGCTCAGACCGCTTATCAGGTTGCAATGAGCAAGTACTCTGCTGTTGCAAGCAAGGCATCTCAGGAGTGGTCACAGAAGATCAACGAGATTCTTGGTAAGGCATCTATTGCTGTTTACTCTCTTGCTCTCTAGGATTTGAAAAGCAATGAAAGTTGCTATTAGCGCTTGTTTACTTGGCCTCCCCGTCAGATATGACGGAGGGGCCAAGCCTGTTTCTGCAGTACAAAAGCTGGCAGAAAAAGTAAACGTCACAAAGATCTGTCCCGAGACTTCCTCAGGTCTTCCTGTGCCTCGTCCGCCCGCGGAACAGCGAGAAGGACGTGTTTGGCTCAAGGACGGCTCAGATGTAACGGAAGATTTTGAACGTGGATCTAAGATTGCTCTTAGTGCCGTTACGTCTTCTGACATAACGCTCGCCGTTTTGAAGGCAAAGAGCCCGTCTTGTGGCGTGCATGAGATTTATGATGGTACGTACTCAGGAAAGCTTGTTTCTGGCGAGGGAACACTTACTCGTCACCTCTTAGAGGAGGGGATTTGCGTGGTTACCGAGAAAACCATTGATAATGTAAGCCCATCTGTTGAGCATCCTGTTGCTCTTATTTTGGGAACCGGACTTGGCCATCTTGCTGATCTGGTAAAGCCAGTCCGTCGTATTGATTATCGTGACATTCCAGGTTTCCCTGTTGACGCTTCTCCTATGGCTGGTCACAGCTTTGAGGCAACTATTGGTACTATCGACGGCGTACCTGTGGTTGTTTATCCTGGTCGTGTGCACCTCTATCAGGGTTATTCTGCAGCTGAGGTAACCTCTCTTGTTCAACATGCTCATCACCTGGGCTGCAAAGATATTATTTTTGCAGGTGCAACAGGTGCTGTTTCTGGAAACGCAAAGACTGGTCTTGGCGTTATTACTGATCAGATTAACCTCACGGGAACCAATCCGCTTGCAGAGTGGGCAGGCCTTCGCGATGTCGAGACCCCATTTGTAGATATGAATGATGCCTTCTCGCCTTATCTAAGAACGCTTGCACGTGGCGTAGCGGATGACCTTAAAATTGAGCTCAATGAGGGTGTTTTTGCTGGTCTTTTGGGACCAAACTTTGAGACTCCTGCAGAAGTTGCTATGCTTCGTAGCTTTGGCGTCTCATACGTTGGCGTTTCCACAGCTCTTGAAGTCATTATGGCCCGCGCTCTTGATATGAATGTGTTGGCTCTGACGCTTGCGGCAAACCCAGCTGGCGCTCACGGAACTACGCATAAGAGTGTTCAAGAGGCATCTGAGAAGAACGCAAATGATCTTGAGCGCCTTGTTCGTGGTGTTCTCGGGCTTCTTTAGTATTTCTGCTTGAATAATGTAGGGCTTCCCCGTATAGTTGTTAGCGCGCTTTTGCACGCCAGCATAGCTCAGTTGGTAGAGCACCGCTCTCGTAAAGCGGGGGTCATCAGTTCGATCCTGGTTGCTGGCACCATCAACTATTAATAGCCGCCTTGTGCGGCTATTTTTATGCCTATCTAAATCCATGTGAAACAACTGCACTGTGGTGGGTATAGACAAAGTAGTAGTAATTACTAACAAAGGAGTTTTTATGGCTACTCAGAATCTCGAGCTTTTCTATAAGCCAACCTGCCCATACTGCCACAAGGTTATGTCCTTCATGGAGCAGAACAACATCGAGCTTCCTATGCATGACATTGTTGCTAATGATGCGGCTCGCGAGCGCCTCATTGAGGTTGGCGGCAAGCGTCAGGTTCCATGTCTGTTCATTGACGGCAAGGCAATGTATGAGTCCGGCGATATCATTAACTACCTCTCCGAGGTCTTCCACGTTTCTGGTTCAAACGATGATTCAGACGACGGCTCTGCAGCAGCTGCTTGCACTATCGGCGGCGCTTGCTCCTTCTAAGCTCATTGTCGAGAAACCCCTCTAGCAGACGGGTTTCTCGCTATATGCATTAAAAACCCCTCTGTTCCAACGTATGGAGCAGAGGGGTTTTACGTTTGAGCATCAATTGTTTTGCTAGTTTTTCATGCGTGCTACAGCGTATTCGCTGATGAGCAGTAAGAAGAGGATAAGGATAGAGGAGAAGCTGCCAATAACTGCGCCGTTAAGACCAGTAAAGCTGACCATCATCCAGATAATAGGGATGGATACAACAAATGAAATAAGGTAGGCGCGCGTAACTGCCTTTTGAGCTCGCATGATGGTGATGAGCTGGTACAAAAAGTCAATCGCAGCACAAAGGCCGCCAGTGGCTACCATAATGCGCGCAAGTCCGCGATACTGCTCAAAATCAACGCCGTACAAGAAGCTGTTAAGAGGAATGCCAATAAACTCGACAAATGCTGCAGTACCTGCGGTGACTACGGCAATAGCTCCAAACAGAGCAAGTACCATTACGCCAAAGCGCTTCTTATTAGCAGGATTGTGGATAGAAGTTTCTAGCAGACTAGCAAGCTTAAAGAGCTGTGGCCTGTAGATAAGTGTAGAGATCATCAAAATAGTGTGAGCGGGGAAATAGAGTGCGTTGAAGTACAGCTGGTTGCTGTAAGAGAGCGTGCCTTCCATGGCAAACTTTGGCAGCGAGTCAATAAGGTTGTAGAGGAAAAGCGCCAAAAAGAGAGGCCAACATTGCACAAAGATATCTTTGATGTTTGCAAGCTTGAAGCGCACACTTTTATCGGTCTCAAGAATGGCTAGGGGTGCAGAAACAAATACCAAGGTAACAAGGGCGCAAATACCCATGCTCCAACTTGCCCATACAAGATTTCTGGTAACAAACAACACAAGCGTGAAGAGAATAAAACTTGTGCTACACCTCAGCGCTTGACTGAGTCCTGCTAGATAGAGCTTGTCCTTTTGCTGCAAGCGACCTTCGTAGACATCGGCCATACCGTCAACTGCCCTAAAGAGCAAAGCTCCCGTGCAGATAGAAAACATGGGCTCGGTGTAGCCTTTGAAGAAACACCAAATAAGACCAGCTATCACCATGACAATAACAGTGGCTGCACGTTGAATCTGGTAATCAGAAAAACTGCGCTGTTCGGTTAGGTCAGAAACCTGATAGGTACGGACGCCGTATTGAGCAACAAATAGCAAAAGTGTTGCCACAACAAATGCCATGGAGAAAAGACCTGCCTGCTCAATGCCAACAAGTTGGGAACAGACAACGGTCAGAAGTGGGAAAAGTGCACCCCAGGTGCCTTGTCCAAGAGCATTAAAAAGATAGTCTTGGGACGTTTGATGTGCTAGGTATTGCTCGTCTTGATTGGCAATATCGCCAGAGACTACCGCAGACAGAAGTCTGGTCCACCACGTAACCACAATGCCAGGTTGACTCCCGTTTGCACCAGAGTCATCAAGCTCATAGCGAGGCGTGCGCAGACGCTCTACCTGCTTATGTACGGAAGAATTGTTGTACGCAGTACGACTTTTCTTAAATGGATTGAGCATGTAAAACCTAAGATCTTCTTTAGCGCGGTCAGAAACTTTGATATATCAATTTTTATTTGTTGTATCGATTGTAGTGCACGATGTACATTAGGTAACAGATTGACAAACAATCGTGCGAAGATTGTTACAAATGGGTATGGTAGATAGTACGTATTCTGAGTCATGTGACGAAAGGATGAGCATGGCAGGCAACCCTCAAGATTCAAATCTAGAGTCCAGCAATGCTTCTGTTGACGAGAAACCCATCGATGGCGCAACAACTTCTGAAGTAGCACAGTCGCTTCTTGAACGACGTGGAAATGAGATTGCTGCTGCTCGTACCCTTATTCAAGCGCTTAAAGCGCCAGCTCCTCTGCGCGATAACCTTACCTTCTTTTTGCGTTTGGTAAGAAAAGTGCTTGCTGAGTACAATCCAGATCTTCTTACTAGTTTTGACACGTTGTTGGTTGAGGCAATTAAAGCTGGACCAGATGATTTGTCTACAACTCGCGCACCTTTG
>JABZGY010000040.1:0-8510 GCA_015259155.1 Atopobium sp.
ATTTATAAAGAGGTTGATTAAAGACTTTAAGCAAAGAGAGAGCTAATAAATCTATTATATCTAATTCATCAGAAAGTTTTATTATATTTACCGAAAAAGTATTCAATAATAATTTTATATCTCGAATAGTGTGTATATATGTTTTAATATAATTATTTTGTACATTAAAGAATTTGTATTGTGAAAAATCCTTTTCAGAAACCTTTTCTAAGTAAACAGAAAGCCTCTCTAAAAGAATTTCAATAATTTGTTCTTGCCCGGGTCTTGGGATACTGTAAGGAAGTTGAATGATCTTTTGCAGGTACTCCGCACCTTTCTCGGACTGAATTTTGTTTAGAGCAGTAGTTACCACATCATAGTCAAAGGGGATAATATATGTGATATTTGGGAAATCTGCTAAATGATTCACTAATTGAAATATTAGTCGAATTTGATTGTCGGGCAATCTATCTAAGTCATCAATGAAGATATAGAACTTTTGTTGACATGTTTTTAATGATTCTTCTATTTCTTTCTTCAATTCTTCGGTAGTAAATTCTGAATCTTCGAGATATTCAGAAACATGATCTAGGGCACAATCTACTGAATCTTTGAGCCCAGGAATAGGTATATAAGGAACTACCAAAGGAGCGATAATTTTGGAGTAGCTAATAATCTTTTTGGCAACACTATTCAGATTGGCTTTTGAATCTAAGTAAGTGGCTACTTCTTTAAAAAAACGATGAAGTATGGCGTTATCGGATGTGCATAGCCATGGGTCAAAGTTAATCATAACAGGCTGTTTATATTCAGGATGATTGTTTGATAATTCCATCAACTCTTGTTTTAAAAGATTAATAAAAGAGGATTTTCCTGAACCCCATTCGCCATAAATACCGACTACTAGTGAATCTGAATCTTTTTGATCAGAAAGAATCCGGGCTAATGAATTTGCTGGTTTGCTCATATTTAATTTATCTTCACAAGCACTAGTAATTGGTTTATCAGACTCAAGCATAAAAATTCTCTCCTTATTTATATACTTTGATATCGAATAAAATTCAGATGATAATCTCTAAACCACAAGCTCTCTGAGCATCTGACTATATGCTGCCGAGTCGCTGGTCATGCGCTCGCAGTGGTCATAGCCTCGCCAGATAGTAAGCGTGGCTTCGGGATAGACTTTGGGCAGAATTCGTCTCGCGCGTTTCAAGTCAAAGTCCTTCTCGCCATACGTGAAGATGCAGCGGCGTTGTACATCGGGGCTAAGGGTGGGGAGGTCAACGTTGCTGCAGTCGTGAATGATGTTTTGGATGCTTTGGTCGCTCATCGCAATAAAGTGTTCAGACATAGGTTTAGCTGCAACTTTTCCATAAAGTTGTTCCATCTTTTGCACGGAAAGCTTGGGGTCTGCAATGGCTTTGCGGTGCTTGGCAAGAAACACTTTCTTGAGCACAAACTCAAGTGCGGAGGCAAGAAATCCTCCTGTCCAGAAGCTTGTCCCCTCAAAGAAGAGGTGGTCAAAGTCCAGGTCATTGAACTTGAAGAGCTCAGATAGAACTACGCCGCCAAGGGACGCGCCAAAACCCAGGGAGAGATGGGTCATATCGTGTTCCAGCAGCCAGTCATGAATCTGCGCAGCTTCTTGGGACGCTGAGACATATTCCGTTGCGTCTTCTTCCCCGTGGGCAGCAAGATCTGGAACCAGATAGCGCAGGTCATTACCCATGTTACTCACAAGAACTGTTTTCATTCCCTCTGCTGACGAGAGCATGGGATGAATCAGCAATACGGTAGGTGTGGTCTCAGCGCAAGCGTCGGACTCAATGAGGTGCATCTTCATGGCAGTTCTCCCTCTGTTGTTCACCTGCGATTATATCCCCGCTGAGCACGCGAATTTGCTGTTTGTTCACCAAAGCTGACATTTTCCGCGAACGGTAGAGACGGAGACGTGAGGGATGACCGGGAGGAAGGCTCGAGATTTATTTCTGTTCTCGCATAAAATCAAGAAATGCATCAGGTGCATTGCTGGTTGAATTCCAAATCTTTGGAAATCCCCATGCTGTCAGAAGTCTCATAACTGATGGAAAGTTCTCTGGGTATGCATTATGTCCAGCATTCGATAGACTGCCATGTTCTGAAATCGCCTTAAATTCCCACGTAAATGAAGGTCTGCCGTTAGTTGGAATAGACTCATAGGTATTCTTCCAGTTAAGAATTCCGGCATCTAAAAATCCACCTAATAATTCACATGATGGTTTGTAGTTTGACTTACATTCTTCGTAGGACACATCATCTGGCCAGTATCCATACCAATCAAGGAGACCAATAGACTGTTCTGGTTTCTCACCAATTCTATAGAATCCATACCATCCTGCACCACAACAGCCATCTCTGCGACTGTGTCGTTCAATTCTCAAACGAATTTTCTGGTTTGGCGTATCGCCGACATGTATCAAGAATGATAGCTGTGAACTATTAAGTAGTAGTGACCTTTGTTTTTCTTCTTCGGGGGTTGTATTAAGCCATGGAAGTAGTGACAAAATGGTCTCATGTTCCGCTTCAGATTGCCCCCAACCCTCAAAGTTCATACCGTGGTCATTGCGTACATACATGCGCTTAATAACATATGGTGAAAAAACCTTTTGGCACCTAAAGTTATGAATCAACTCTCTACTCATTACGATTCTAATGAGCCCTCGTGAACCTCTATGTTTGCCTAGTACAGCGATTTTTTCGTATCCATCGCCCCATTGAACTGGAAAACAATAAACCTTTGTTCCAGGAGAAAAATGTCGCGTCCCATGGACAACGGTATGATCTTCTCCAAAAGGATGTTCGTCAATTACGTTACCAACCAGACACCAAATCCATTCTGGGAGTTTATTTGTTTTTATATAATCCCAGTAATCTCCTTCTGTGCTCGGAGTAGTCTTCTTTTCTCTACGTCTAAAGCTATAGTTTGGTCCAAACATCTTCCTGATATGATCCAATTTGAATAGGCATCTATCAAGAAGTGAACTTTCAGCTGCGGTATAGAGAAGTCCAACTCCTTTAGGATCTTCGGTAACGCACTTGGTGATGATTGCATAGATACACTCTTTGTTTAAAACAAGCTCGTTAATACTAGAAAGTAATTCAGCGTCGTCTCTAATGTCTACGCCGTATTTATCAAGGATTTTTTGATAGTTATGAGCAATCTCTTGTTCACATATTTCGGAATTAAATAAACAAGCAAATTTTTCAAGTACTCCAGGAATTTGATAATGAGGTATATCAAACGGCGTGTCGAATAAGCTTACATTGTTGTCGATGTAGTCGCAAAAATCGTGTAGTTCAGCAAAATGCCCAGACCAGGAATTAGTTGTTGCAAGGAACCAGCCAGCTAAATCCGTTAAATTCTGTACATACATAGACGTCTCCCAAACAGTGAACTCACTTGAGTTAAAACAACAATTACTTAATGCGGTTTACTATCTGCGCATATCAAGTCCAAGCTGTGACTCAACTTTCAGCAAGTTTAATAGGAGACGAACTTTTAACTGTCCAGTGTATTACCCACTTAGCTTGCCGCATGAGTGCCATACTCCTGCAAAGTTACGTACAGATGTACATAGCCTGTCCTCGCTATATAAAATCTTGCTGATATGAGACACTAAGTAGCGTTAAATAGTCGTGCTGTATACTCAGGATTATGTGAAGTTTGAACGCTCACATTTTGTGGACGTAACTTCTCCACTGATGACAAAAGGACAGCATACTAACCGGTCAAGAAAGGAAGGCTCATGGCATACGAGTCTCGCGAAGAAATTGACAGCAAATATAAGTGGGACCTGTCCTCAATGTTCCCCAGCGATGAGGCATTTGAGGCTGGACTCGAGGAGCTTAAGGCTTACTGCCCAAAGCTGCTTGCATTTAAGGGTAAGATTTCCACCTCCGCACAGGCTCTTCTGGAGTTTCTGCAGCTTGAGGACCAGATGACTCTTCTGCTCTACAAGATTATCAACTACGCCGAGCGCAAGAGCGACGAAGACACCCGCGTTGCCAAGTACCAGGCATACGTCGCAAACGCTACCAGCGCATATACACAGGTTGGCGAGGCAACTTCTTGGTTTGCCGCAGAGCTCCTGGCCATTCCAGCAGAATCTGTCGAGAAGTTCTATGCAGAGGTTCCAGCTCTTGAGTTCTATCGTCGTAAACTCAACAAAATCTTGAACCAGCGCGAGCACACCCTTTCTGCTGAGGAAGAGGCGCTGCTGGCACGCGCTGAAGAGCTTGCTGTTCAGCCAACTAATATCTTCTCCATGTTTGATGACGCGGACCTTACCTTCGATGACGCAGTTGATTCTGAGGGTAAGACCCATAAGCTGACCAGCGGCTCATTTGTTCCTCTGCTGATGGATGCTGATCGCGTCCTGCGTGAGTCCGCATTCAAGCAACTTTACAGCCGCTTTGGCGAGTTCCGTAACACCTCCGCTGCAATTCTGACCAGCCAGGTTAAGAATCTGCAGTTCTTCTCGTCATCTAGAAAATATGCAAGCTCCCTTGAGGCCGCTCTTGCAGAGAACGAGATTCCTGTTGAGGTTTACAACAACCTCATTGACGCTGTTCACCAGAACTTCCCAGCGTTCTACAAGTACGTTGACCTGCGCAAGCGCGTCATGGGCTTGGATGAGCTGCACTTCTGGGACGTCTACACCCCTCTTGTTGACGACGTTGACATGAAGTTCACCTATGAGGAGGCGTGCGACCTTATTGTTAAGGCGCTGGCGCCTATGGGCGAGGAGTACGTCGGCCTGGTCAAGAAGGGTCTGGAGAGCCGTTGGGTTGACGTGTACGAAACCCCAGGTAAGCGCTCTGGTGCTTATTCCGCAGGTGGTAAGGGCATGAACCCCGTTATGCTCCTCAACTTCCAGGGCGGCCTTGACGACGTCTACACCCTTATTCACGAGATGGGCCACTCCCTGCACACGTATTTCTCGTCCCACAACCAGGAGATTACCTACTCTGACTACTCCATCTTTGTTGCAGAGGTTGCATCTACCTGCAACGAGGCGCTGCTCTCGCACTACCTGCTTGAGCACGAGACCGATCCTGCCCGTCACGCGTACATCCTCAACCACTTCCTTGAGGGCTTCCGTGGCACCATCTATCGCCAGTGTATGTTTGCCGAGTTTGAGCGCGACATCAGCCAGATGAACGCTGACGGTGTGGCTCTGAACGCCGAGGTTCTCTCTGAGCGCTATGGCAAGCTTTGCGCGGAGTACTTTGGACCTGGCATTGAGCTGGACGAAGAGATCAAGCTAGAGTGGTCGCGCATTCCTCACTTCTACTACAACTTCTACGTCTATCAGTACTGCATTGGTTTCTCGGCAGCTATTGCCCTGTCGCAGCGCATCCTTTCTGAGGGTGAGCCTGCGGTCAAGGACTACATTGGCTACCTGTCCGGCGGTTGCTCCAAGACTCCAATTGAGCTGCTCCGCGGCGCTGGTGTTGACATGGCCACTCCAGACCCCGTTAACGCTGCGCTCAAGTACTTTGGCGAGCTTGTCGATCAGCTTGAGCAGGAGCTCAACTAGCCGCGAGTTAGGCGCACAATAAAGGAGGATTTATGCAGGCACGATTTGTTCATCGTTGCACTCATGTTTTGGATAACGAGAAAACCGTCGAGTTCTACAAGAAGGCTCTGGGATTCCGTGTTGATCGTGTTAAGGGACCAGAGGACGGTTCTTGGACCAACACGTTTTTGGTAAACGACTGGTCTCCTTTTGAGCTGGAGCTCACATGGAACCGCGGTTGGGTGGAGCCTTACGACAACGGCGGAAAAGACACTCACATTGCGTTCCGCGTTGACGATTTTGATGCGTTCCACGCACTTCACGAAGAAATGGGCTGCATCGTTAAAGAGAACCCAAAAATGGGCCTCTACTTTATTGCAGATCCTGATGGCTGCTGGATTGAGATTTTGCCAGAGAAGTAACCATGACAGACTACGGTTTACTTGCAAAACAGATTGTCTCGCTCGCTGAGGTTGATGCTCACTGGCTGCCGGTATTGTCCAACGCTGCAGCTCTTTTGTGGGACGCTCTGGACGACATCAACTGGGTAGGGTTCTACCTGGTAGATCCCGCTACGGTAACGGGTTTGGGACCGGAGCCGGGCGCGGTCCTGAGTGCCCACGAGTCGCGCGCTCCCGAGCTGCGTCTAGGGCCGTTCCAGGGCAAAGTTGCCTGCGTGCGCATTCCGTTTGGTCGGGGAGTGTGCGGTACAGCTGCGGCAACGAAGACGAGTCAGCTGGTAGAGGATGTGCACCAGTTCCCGGGACATATTGCATGCGACTCCGCATCTAACTCCGAGGTGGTTGTTCCTATCTTCAAGGATGGCCAGGTAGTTGGCGTGCTAGACATTGATAGCCCTAACGTGGCGCGATTTACCCAGGAAGACCTTGCAGGTCTTGAACAGGTGGTAAAAGCGCTTGAGAGTTGCACGAATTTCTCGGACTTCTGTTAACTACGACTACAGAGCTAACATTTGGGTACACGAATCATGTACGGGCGAGTTTGCTCGTGCATGATTTTTATATCCACGCAGCATTCACGGAGAGGTCTGCTCATGAAGAAAATTGTATTTATCATCGGTTCCAGCCGTAAAAACTCGTTCAACAAAACACTGAGCCAGGTTGCCGCAAAGGCGCTGGAGGGCAAGGCAGAGATTGAAGTTGTTGACGTTTTGGACGTCCCTCTGCTCAATCAGGACGAAGAATTCCCAGCTCCTGAAGGTGTCCAAAAGGTCAGGGACGCCGTCATGGCCGCCGACGGCGTGTGGCTCTTTACCCCGGAGTACAACTACAGCATCCCCGGTACTGTCAAGAACATCCTGGATTGGCTGAGCCGTCCGCTCACTTCCGATTACGAGAAGAAGTCCGAGACTGCCATCGCTGGCAAGGTTGTTACTGCTAGTGGCATAGGCGGTCGAAACAAGGTTGCGGGATCGCTCGCTGTGGTAAAGCAGCAGTTCCTGGCCCTACGCACCAAGCCGGTTGAGCCGTTCAACGGCTTCTCGCTTCCTGTTACCGCTTGGACTGAGGGAACTTGGGAGCCCGAGCCCGAGGTTCACGAGGCAATTGCTCAGCAAGCAGAGGATTTTCTCGCCGCGCTGTAAGGCGCGCTGCATAAGGTTGCTAGCGCGCCTGATTTCTGCAAAGAATCGGTGGATTTTGCCTAAAACCATAAAAGAATCTGTGGATTTGCCTGATTTTGTAAAAGAATCTGTGCCTCAAATACAGATTCTTTGCACATTTCAGGCGGGTTTTGAAGTGTGTCGGGTTTTGAAGTGTGGCGGACTTTTTGAAATGTGTCTGGCCATGAGTCGCCTCCCCGCCGTAGAATCGTTATAGTTTTGGTGCTGAAGTCAATGGGAGGTATGAGTGGTTGAGTCTTTAAAACTATTCGTTCGGACCTACGTGTATTGGGTAGGACTCATCCTCGGCTTTGCGATAGTGCCCGGTTCCCTGCTCTTCACCGGTGGAGTCGCCCCGGTGAGCACCCCATTGTGGCTTACCCCTCTAGCAGGACTGCTACTTTTTATCATTGATAGGCCATCAACATGGGAGACGCCGCTCTGTCGAGCATTACTGATCCGCGTATTGGGTGCAGGATTTGCAGCCACCATGCTCATCGCGTTTGATGCAGTTGCTTCCACTTACTATGGATCTCAACACTGGAGTGAGACGCTCCTATCTCTCGGTCTCGGCTGGATTGTCTTCACGGTCATGGCAGGACGGATGCTCATGAGGAGCTCAGCCCGATTTGCCACGCCTACTTTCACGAACAGGGATGCAATCCGTACGTACACGACATGGATTGGAATCTGCTTCGGGATTTTCTATATCCCCGCCACGGGGCTCGCCGCAGCTGGCACTCTTTTGATGGTATTTCCACTTTATGGAACGTTTCTCACCGGCCTGGTTCTTTTGATTGTTGACCCGCCACGACGATGGCCACAACCGCGAGTGAAGGCACTGTGGATACGACTCTTGTCAAGCGGGGCAGCAGCATTACTACTTGCTGTCACGAACTCGTTCGATCGCAGTACTGACACACACGAGATTTTCGTTGGGAACTGGCGGGGAAACCTGCTCTTCTTCGTAGGCGCTTGGGCACTTTATGCCGCAGTGGCTGGGGCCGCGTATCTTATGCGTGGCCCCAGCCACGAAGCAGATGACAACCTCAGTAAATGAATTCAGCTAGAGATTGTCATGCTGCCCTCTTGGTTTCTTCGCTAGGCTCAACGCCCAAATAGCCGTATGCTCCATTGGAACCGTCTGTGAGAAGGCCAACGTATCTGTCATCTAATGGGTCATCAATTTCTGCAAAGAATCTGTAAATTCTGCCTGAAAACGTTAAAGAATCTGTGGATTTGCCTGATTTTGCAAAAGAATCGGTGGCTCAAATACAGATTCTTTGCACATTTCAGGCGGACTTTTTGAACTCAAAGTTGCTTTTCATGGGTGCTCTTCGTGGAGCCTGATT
>JABZGY010000041.1:0-8447 GCA_015259155.1 Atopobium sp.
GTGCGCCAGGCCTAAAAGCCGACGCTAACACGCTGCAGAATCATAATCACCCGCATATGAACTGCCTCCCATTTCTTGGACATAAGAAATGGGAGGCAGTTCATTGTGCGGGCGCCTTTTTACATCGCAAAATTTTTGCGTGCAATTGTGTTTAATCGCATCCAGCTACACGCATCCACCGAAGTTCAACAGAACCATCTGTCGAGCAGCTTGCTGACCAAACAACGATTAGCAGCGATTAGCTTTCCAAAGCCTCAAATGACTTAAAGCCTTCGCCGATTGCCTCGTGGACCTCTGAAACAAACACCAGTGCATCTGAGTCAATCTCGGAAACGATAACTTTCAGCTGAACAACCTCCGTACGACCAAGAACGCACATCAAAACAGGCTTGTGCGCACCACTCCACAGTCCGCGCGCCTGAAGCTCTGTGCAGCCACGATTAAGGTTATAGAGAATTTCGTGAGCGATGGCATCGTGCTCAGAGGAAATAATGTAAACGCAGCGCTCAGATCTTGGTCCGTCGATGACAAAGTCAATCATTTTTCCTGTAACAAAGATTGCCAAGGTAGAATACAGACCGTTTTCTAGCGAGAAGACCGGAATAGCCGCAATAATAATGAGAATGTCTACAATAATGATTGCAGTGCCGGATGGAATAGAAAAACGCTTGGAAACCGCCTGAGCAATGATGTCTGTACCACCGGTATTTCCACCCGCTCTAAATACAAGGCCAAGACCAAAACCACAGATAATACTGCCCCACAAAGCAGCAAGCATAAGATCATTGGCGCCAAGAGCTGGTAAAAAAGGTGCAAATAAATCGACAAAAATGCTGGAAATTAAGAAGCCTACAACACTCTTGAGCAAGTATTTTTTGTTGCCGCTTTTTGCAACAAAAGCCATCAAAATGATATTCATAGCGATTGTTTGCATACCAACTGGCAAATCAAAACCAAAAGGCAATGCAACAGCTCTGATAATCGTTGCAAAACCAGTAATACCACCAGCCGCAAGTCCGTTAGGAACTTCAAATACATCAAGGCCAACTGCAAAAATTGCACAGCCAAGGACGATAAAGAACGAATCTTTAAAGGTCTTTTGCCAAGTAGATTTTTGCACACTAATCCTTTCCGCCAACAACCCAGCGATGGTACGCAATGATGAACTGATCAAGATCGCCGTCTGAAAGAACGGACTCTACGTTTCCTGTTTCTGCACCTGTTCTTAAGTCCTTAATGAGCTGATAAGGATAAAGAACATAACTCCTAATTTGATTGCCAAACGAGATTTCTCTCTTTGGACCGCGAAGCTCATCCAGCTCAGCTTCGCGTTTCTCCTTTTCAATCTCATACAAACGACTGCGCAAGATATTCATTGCTGCAGCTTTGTTCTGAAGCTGGCTGCGTTCGTTTTGGCAGGTTACTACCGTTCCTGTTGGAATATGTGTAATACGAACTGCCGAGTCTGTAGTGTTAACTCCCTGACCTCCTGGACCAGATGCATGATAGACATCAATACGCAGGTCATTGGGATCAATAGCAACTTCAATATCTTCAGGAAGAACGGGTAAAACTTCTACACCAGCAAATGACGTCTGCCTGCGTTTCTTATCGTCAGTAGGAGAAATTCTTACCAGACGATGCACGCCCTGTTCGGCACGAAGCATGCCATAAGCATTTTTTCCACTTACCGTAAAGGTTGCGCGGTCAAGACCAATAACCTCTGCAACAGGAGCGTCGTTGATATCAACTTTCCAACCACGGCGATCGCAATATTTGAGATACATGCGAAAAAGCATCTCGCACCAGTCTTGAGCCTCAAGACCACCCTGACCAGGCTTAATAGTAACAATTGCATCACCATGATCAAGTTCATCAGTAAACCAGCTTGAAAGCTCAAGCTCCGACAAGTCTTTTTCAAGAGATGCCGCAAGCGCTTGAGATTCGTCGAGTGATGCTTGGTCTCCAAGCTCTGTTCCAAGCTCAAAAGCGGCCTCAGCATCACCGAGTTTCTCTTTAGCTCTATCAATACCAGCAACATCATCGCGAAGTGATGCTAGTTGAGTCATTATTTTTTGCGCAGTTTCAGCGTCGTTCCAAAAATTGGGACGAGCACTTTCTGCCTCAAGTTCTGATATTTGCTGACGCTTCTCAGTGAGGTGAAGATATCCTTCTACCTCAGAGAGACGCTCCGCTAAAGCTTGGAGCGAAACAACCTCTGTATCAGCCATTCTTACCTATTTCGGCCGTGGCAGTTCTTAAACTTTTTGCCACTTCCACATGGGCAAGGGTCATTACGACCAACGTTGACGTAAGGATTTGGATCGTCAGACTTACGGTAGGTTGATACAGAAGACTGGCTGGCGCCGGTTCCCTGTGGACTCTTTCCAATAGCTGCGGCATTCTTAAGCATGCTCTTGCCTTGCTTAAGTGCCTTTTGATCGCCGTCGGTCTCTTCTCCACCAGAATAGTGAGCATTCTGGAAGGCCTCTGCCTCAGTATTCTGACGTGGACGATTAACCAACTCAAGGCGAAGAATAGTGCGGAGGAAGTCCTCGTACATGGTGTTTACCAGCAGCGTAAATGCCTCGTATGCCTCGGTCTTATACTCAACCAGAGGATCGCGCTGACCAAAACCACGAAGACCAATACCGGTCTTTAGGTAATCCATCTCCTGGAGGTATGCCATCCAACGAGTATCAATGACGCGAAGCATTACCTGAGCAGCAAGCTCACGCATAACTTCTTCACCAAGCTTCTGGGTCTTCTCGTCAAAAGTCTTTTGAACAAATGCGGTGACATCCTCTTCAAGCTGCTCAAACTTGGTGTCCTCGGTAAACTCTGGAAGATCAGTCTTACCAGTAAGTTCAGTGAGCCACTTCTCAAGACCCTCAAGATCCCACTCGTCAGCATCTCCGTAGCAGAACTCCTCGCAAATGCGCTGAGTAGTAGAAGCAGTGACCGTCTCGATGAGCTCCATAAGATCCTTACCGTCAAGAATCTTGTTTCTCTCTGCGTAAATGACCTGACGCTGTTTGTTCATAACATCGTCGTAATCAAGGACGTTCTTACGCATTGCAAAGTTGACTTCCTCAACCTTGCGCTGGGCGCCCTCGACAAGCTTGGTAACAATCTTTGCCTTAATTGGCATATCGTCTGGAAGCTCATAGCGCTGCATCATTGCTGCGACGCCATCCATGCGATCTCCACCAAAGCGGCGCATCAAATCATCTTCAAGAGAGAGGTAGAACTGGGTCTGACCAGGGTCTCCCTGACGACCAGAACGACCACGAAGCTGATTGTCAATACGACGGCTCTCGTGACGCTCGGTACCAATAACGCACAAACCACCTGCAGCGGTTACTGCCTCACGCTCAGTAGCGCAGATTTCCTTTGCTTCTTTGCGCGCAGCTTCTTTTTGCTCCTGAGTAGCCTCAGCTGGCTCAATTCCCTGGTTACGAAGGATATCTTCAGCCATGACATCTGGGTTGCCGCCCAAAAGAATATCAGTACCACGACCTGCCATGTTGGTTGCAATAGTAACTGCACCCTCACGACCAGCCTGAGCAATAATCTGTGCCTCACGCTCATGGAACTTAGCGTTCAGAACATTATGTTTAATGCCGCGCTTAGAAAGAATGCGAGAAATACGCTCGGAGTTGTCAATGGAAACGGTACCAACAAGTACTGGCTGACCATTCTGATGGCGCTCTTCAACATCTTTAACAACAGCCTCGAACTTAGCGTCAATAGTGCGGTAGACCAGGTCATCGAGGTCTTCACGCTTCACAGGGCGATTAGGTGGAATAACCTGAACAGGAACGTGATAAACCTCACGGAACTCTGCATCCTCGGTCATTGCGGTACCGGTCATACCGGAGAGCTTGTCGTACATGAGGAAGTAGTTCTGGAGGGTGATAGTTGCCAAAGTCTGGTTTTCTTCACGTACCTGAACGTTCTCTTTTGCCTCAATTGCCTGGTGAAGACCCTCAGAATAACGACGACCTTCCATGATACGACCAGTAAACTCATCAACAATCTTTACTTCGCCATCAATGACAACGTACTGCTGGTCACGATGGAACATATACTCAGCCTTCAGCGCCTGCTGAAGGTGATTGACTAGCTGGCCAGTCTCATCGTTGTAGATATCGTCAATGTTGAGAGCGCGCTCGACCTTCTCGAGACCAATCTCTGTTGTTGCAATGGTGTGCTTTGCCTCATCCATCTCAAAGTCAACATCTGGAGTTAATCCACGAACTGCCTTTGCAAAATCCTTATAGGTACCTGCGGATTTAGTGCCAGCACCAGAAATAATCAGAGGAGTACGAGCTTCATCGATAAGGATGGAGTCAACCTCGTCGACGATGGCGTAGTGGTGTCCACGCTGAACACGCATCTCTGGGCGAGTAACCATGTTGTCGCGCAGGTAGTCAAAGCCAAACTCTGAGTTTGTTCCGTACGTAATATCTGCCTCATATGCAGGCTTTTTAAGGCTCAGTCGCATGCCGTTCTGCAGAAGGCCAACACTGATGCCCAAGAACTTGTAGATGGTACCCATCCACTCACTGTCTCGTTTAGCCAGGTAGTCATTGACCGTAACGATGTGAACGCCTTCGCCGCTCAGTGCGTTAAGGTAACCAGCAAGAGTGGAGACAAGCGTCTTACCTTCACCGGTCTTCATCTCTGCGATAGTGCCCTTATGCAGCGCGATACCACCGATGAGCTGGACATCAAAGTGACGCTGACCAATAGTTCTTACTGACGCCTCACGTACCGTCGCAAAAGCCTCTGGGAGAAGATCGTCTAGACTTTCTCCTTCAGCATAGCGAGCCTTGAACTTCTCGGTCTGAGCCTGAAGCTCTTCATCGCTCATTTCCTGCATTGTTGGCTCAAGCGCATTGATCTTCTCGACAATACGCTGATATGCTTTGAGGTCCTTGTCAGCGCCAAAGGACAGAATCTTAGAGAGGAAATTAGGCATAGCTTTTTCCTTGACGTCGGGCATCTATCTTCGGTTGATAGACACAGTATTCAACTTATATATCATACCCCGTCTAACTGCTTGAATCACACTACATGGCGTCGTAAAATCCCAATTTCGTTATTTCTCCACCACTAGTTTCTATTGATTCTTTTCCCTTTTCTGCACCTGCAATCATCCTGAGCTGTTTAGATGGCATTTTTCTACGCTTCATAACGTATTTCTGCACGTACAAATCGTAGTAATGCTGCGCATCCTGCGCCCGACCACATTTTCTCAGTGCCTGAATAAGCACCATAAGTGTGTCCTCTCGCATATCATCAACAAGGTAGGCGAGCTCTGCAAAATGCACCGCAAGAGTATAGTGGGTAATTCTCAAAGCAGCCGCCGAAGCCGTTACCATGGTATCTATGTATTGATCTCTTAGGGCAACACGAATGGGATCTGCAAACCTAAAGCATTCATCCTCAGGAAGATACAAATCCCCTTGGTACAGCTCTTCCGCCTGCTTAGCCAGATGCACTATGTCTTCATCGCTGTTCGATGACGCCACACTCTTTGCTAATCGCGTGAAAATATCAATATCTACGGTCACCTGCTGGGGATTAAAACCAAGTGTCTTTTCAATCCGAGATGCTTCCAAAGGCTCACAATCTGTCTGAATCTCCTGGACCTCTTTGCGAATAACTCGAGTTGCTTGATACAGGCGCTCTTGCCAATGTGCCTGATCAGCCTCCGGCCAAATCTGCTGCGCAATCTGCGACCTAAAGCTCATGTGATTGTGAGCAAGCGCCAAATACACAAGCAGCGCCTTTGCCGATCGATAGGCAATTTTTCTACCAGCAATCTCCTCTCCTTGAACCGACAAACTAAATCTGCCGAGAAGAGCAAGGTAAACTCCTGGGTGAGCGTTATTTACCTTCTCTACGTGCAGGCTCTTCAGAGCGGAGTCTTCAGTCCAAGAATCCCCCGCTCCTTGCCGAAATACTCTCCATTTTGTTATGTCTCGTTTTCCCTCATTTGAACGTAGGTAATGGACCCATTCTTCTGGCATTTCTCGTTTTAAGCACTGCTGAAATTCAGACTCATCAGACAGAAGCGCTCTCACAAGCCACATGGCATTTTCAGGAACTCCATACTCAACCGCATCCAGCCAAACGGGAGCATGTCCGTTTACACTCTTAAAGAGAGCTTTATATATTGTTCTACATGCAGCTTTTAGCGATGGATGGGTAATTGTCTCAAGGCTTTTCTCCGTAGGTTTAACGCCTAAGAAAAATCCCGCAATATCTTCAATAATCTTTCCGACTTGCACCACATATAGTGAATCCCATTCCCTACTCAGCAGCACCGCTCTTCTCGCCTGGAGCTGCGCTTTGGGATATGCTCTGCTTCTGAGGCTGAGAAGAGCTCCAATAAGAAGCGCGGGCACTTGAATCATACGATTACCCTGCAGTTCTGCTTGGCTGATGAGCTGCTCGGTATCGTATAAGTCTCCCACAGAAGAGCTTTTTTCAAAAAGGTAGCGAACGCATTTAAGTAGTCCTACAGACCCCTTTATGCCTCCGGCCTCACCTTCTTGTAAAAAGGAGAGCGAGTCTGAGGTGCGCGCATCAAATTCTTTTTGATATACACCCAGCAATGCGTAAAGCAATTCCACGTCAACAGCTTGAATTGACGAGGTTATTGATGCAGCTTTCTCATACTGCTGCTCAAGAAGCAGCAGCTGAAGGGCATACTTAAAATTTCCTTGCAAAGCTAAATCAATTGCGCGTTTATGTAGAGCAATTTTCTTCTCTAACGGACCCAGCTCAAGGTCTTCCTTCAAAGGTGGCAGAGGCTTTTGCAAAATCAACTTCAGTAAAGTCATATATGCCGTTTGCTTAAGAAATCCGTTAAATGAAGTGAGATTCTTGAATGCCCTATCAGCATCTTTATCATTCATCGGCCCCTTAGCACTAGACAGCGCATCCACCATTCCCTTAGCAGCTTTTTTACTTGAGTTGTCGAGTGTACAGTCAGAATGCGTAGCAGTAAGCGCATTATCTACCAGCTCAATATATCCAGCATCAACAAACTCTGTTGCATGAGAAAGCACAATTTCCCAGGTAATCTCTTCTCTAATCAACGAGCTCACAAATGCAGCCTTAGAAAAATCTTCCCTATCAATGAGCAGCGCTATAGCTTTCAAGACAAGCTTTTCATGTTTACCTGCTAGAGCAACAAGCTCCTGTTTATTAAAGTTCAACACATCAAATCTTGTAGTATGAAGGCACGAGAAACGCCTCGTCTCTACATGCACACCAAAGAAAGGCGCATCTTGTTCTATCTTGGCCAGATACTCAAGATCAGCTTGTCCGCATATACGACTCAGATCATCAAATGAACCAACGCCAAGCAACATCATGCCTAATCTAAGTCTCAGTTCCTCAATACCAAGAGTGCTCCTGAGCATATACGATGCAACACAAGCCAGACTAGTTAGATACGTAATAGGTACATCGACATCTCCACGCTCACAGAACGTAACCGGCAAAGAATACACAAGCGTTGGAATACCGCGTGTCAATCTCATACTATTCAGGACAGATTGTTCTGAATTATCAATGCCAGGCATAAAGGTAAGTAGCTCATTCTTGCCCAGAACATATACGCTCGGAACTTCATCAATTAACTGGCGCGCTTCAGGAGATAAGGAAAACGCAACAAGACAGCCAGCCATACGAAGTCGTGCGATAGATTTAACCTGACGAGCAACAAAATACTCGTCAGACGGAGGAAAGTCGTCAATCAAAACTAGTCTTTTAAGTGTCTTTGATTTCTTAGCGTTGCAGATAGAAGTACTTTTCTTAGTAAGAATCTGGGTTGCCTCTTGAGCAGAAAGACTAGAAAGAGAAATCTCATACACATTCCACCCGTTCGACTGTGCATAGTCTGCCAGCTCTCTTAAAAACATGGTCTTCCCCATGCAGGGTTCCGCACAAAGCGCAAGTGGCCTCTTTGTCTTTTCCATTGTTCTAAAGAAGTGTTGAGGCGGAACAATCCTGCTATAGTCACCCATCACATGGCGAGAAGACCCACCTAGCAGCGGCTCTGTTCCAACTTCTTCTTTGTTTTCCGACTCCATAAAGCTCTCCTTACTATTTAAATACTCAAGCGCTACAAGCGCTCTAACATTTTTCATTTCAAAATTTGGTGTGCGATAAATAATCAAGCTAAATTTGTCAGAAAGTGAGAAGGTTTAGGTGAACGGTAGGTGAAATATGGTCAGATTCAAGACAGATTAGTGACAAAATGTATGCAGAAATGCACAAATGTTGAAATTAGATAACATCAAATAGTAAAAATTATCTTCCGTGAACGGTATTTAATTAAGATAATTATGTAAATATTGTGGCACATAATTAAAACATAATACGTATTTAACATGTGTTTTTAGTAAATATTTTTATGCTATTTTCGA
>JABZGY010000042.1:0-619 GCA_015259155.1 Atopobium sp.
CAAGCACACAGGCAACAGCGCCCGCCCCGCAGAGAACTGCAAGGCGGGTCACTAGTGTGTGAGTTGTATGTTGCTGCTGGTCAGTGTTCATTTATGCAACAACGTCGTGGCAGCGGTGGCAAAGGTGATCCTCACCAAGCTCGCGATAGTTCCAGCAACGGTCGCAGCGCTCGCCGTTTGCAGGATAGACGCTTACGCTCAGCTCAGAACCTTCAGAGACGGTAACCTCAGAGCAGACAAATGCCTCAGCAAAGTCAAGGCCAGCATGAGAAATGGATGCAGCCTGTTCAGCGGTAAGGGTAACCTCTGCACGAGTAGCCTGCGTGGTCTTCTCGGTAACAACACCTGCCTCAAGAGCGGTCTCGTATGCCTTAGTGTATGCGGCGCGAGCATCAACCAGTACCTGATATGCAGGAAGCAGTGCAGTGTACTCGTCAGTGCTCATAGGAGCCTTATACCAGTCGAGAAGAGCTGCGTACTTCTGACCGTCACGCATAGACTCTGGCAGGAACTGCATAGCCTCGTCGGTGGTGTAAACCAGAATTGGCTGCAGGTCATGAACAAGCATGGAGAGAATCTCTGCCCAAACAGTCTGAGCGCTTCTGCGTGTTGCAGAATC
>JABZGY010000042.1:629-8381 GCA_015259155.1 Atopobium sp.
CACTTGTAATACTCAGGGTCGCAGGTGTTAAACATGCGGTCTTTGTCGTAAGCAAAGCCCATGCGGAACATGGTCTTTACAGCCTGGTCAATATTTTTATGAGTCCACACAGAAGGCTGAGTATTGTGCTTAATAGCAGCGTTTTCTGCAGGAAGACCAAAAGCGTCAAAGCCCATTGGATGCAAAACGTCAAAGCCACGCATACGAGCCTGACGAGCCATAGCATCGCCAATGGTGTAGTTACGAGCGTGACCCATGTGAAGATCGCCCGAAGGATAAGGGAACATCTCTAGAACGTATTTTTTAGGCCTTGAGCTGTCTTCTTCTGTCTTGTAAAGATTCTGCTCTTCCCAGACACGCTGCCACTTAGTTTCAATAGCCTCAGCATCGTAGGCAGGAAAATCACCTGTGTCGGATACGTTCTGTACTTCCTCGTTTTCCACGAGTTCCCCTTTCTTATAGCGATGCGTCACCAAGCAAAATACTTGGTGACGCTAGTAGTCCATACATCCTGTGAGTTATGAACGGAAATTGTAGCTGACCTGCTGGTTTGAATCTTTCAGCAAGACATCGTGTGCGCCACCCTCAACAATTGAAGTTGAAGAGACAAGTGTAATCTTTGCCTTATCGCGGAGCTCAGGGATGTCAAGAGCACCGCAGTTGCACATGGTGGATTTGACCTTCAGAAGCGAAGCCTCAACGCCGTCCTTCAGAGGACCTGCGTATGGAACGTACGAGTCAACGCCCTCAACAAAGGAAAGACCGCGCTTGTTGCCGCCAAGGTCGTAGCGCTGCCAGTTACGAGCACGTGCAGAACCCTCGCCCCAGTATTCCTTCATGTAAGAGCCGTTAACAATAACGCGGTCAGAAGGACTCTCATCAAAGCGAGCAAAGTAACGACCAAGCATCATGAAGTCAGAACCCATAGCAAGAGCCAAAGTCATGTGATAGTCGTAGACAATTCCACCGTCAGAACAGATTGGAATATAGACGCCAGTCTCCTCAAAGTACTCATCACGAGCGCGAGCAACATCAATGACAGAGGTTGCCTGACCACGACCAATGCCCTTCTGCTCACGAGTGATGCAGATAGAACCGCCGCCGATACCAATCTTGATAAAGTCAGCGCCAGCCTCTGCCAAGAAGCGGAAGCCCTCAGCATCCACAACGTTACCTGCGCCAATCTTGACGGAATCACCGTAGGTTGCACGAACCCACTCAAGCGTGCGCTTCTGCCACTCGGAATAACCCTCAGAAGAGTCAATGCATAAAACATCAGCGCCTGCATCAACAAGCAGAGGAACACGAGTCTCATAGTCACGAGTATTAATACCAGCGCCAACCATGTAGCGCTTAGAGTCATCAAGAAGCTCATCTGGGGCAGACTTGTGGGAATCATAATCCTTGCGGAATACAAGGCTGACCAGATGGCCGTTCTTATCGACAATAGGAAGGGTGTTGAGCTTATTGTCCCAGATAAGGTCATTTGCCTCTTTAAGGGTGGTATCCTCAGCTGCGGTAATAAGCTTATCAGCTGGGGTCATAAACTCTGATACCAGCTTAGAGCGATCATCGCGAGAAGGACGATAATCACGAGAGGTAACAATACCTACGAGCTTACCGCGAGAAGTGCCGTCATCAGTGACAGGCATAGTGGAGTGACCAGTCTTCTCTTTAAGGTCAAGCACCTCACCAAGGGTCATTTCTGGAGTAAGAGTTGAATCGGAGACAACAAAGCCTGCCTTGTAGCTCTTAACCTCGCGAACCATCTGAGCCTCATCCTCAGCGGACTGAGAGCCATAAATAAAGGCAATGCCACCCTGCTGGGCCAAGGCAATTGCCAGACGAGGACCAGAAACTGACTGCATTACTGCAGATACCATAGGAATGTTGAGCTCAATTGCGCTTTTCTCGCCACGCTTAAACTTTACCAGAGGAGTCTTCAAAGAAACATTTGCAGGGATGTTCTCAGCTGATGAATAGCCAGGAACCAAAAGATACTCAGAAAAGGTATGCGATTCGCCTTCGAAGAACTTTGCCATTGTTTTTGGCTCCCTCCTGACCTACCGGTCATGCTCAACGTGTTTTGGCATTGTACCACCAGTGGAGCTAATTATTTAATTTGAACTCCCACTTGAAGCAATAACATCCTCAAAGTTAACAGCAATGTCATGTTTAGTAGGAACCCACTCAACCTTTTTGAACAAAGCCGCAACGGTAATAGGGATATACGTCATCATAAAAATAGGGAACGTAAAGAGATTGGTAAAAATACGCCACTTCTTCTTTACGTGGAAATGCTTGTACTCCGAGATAGTGGTAATAAGCGCCAGAACAAAGAAGACCACATACATCGAGAAAACCGTCATGACCAAAGATCCCACGCTCATGGCAATCTCTGCGTCAGTAGCAACAAAGCCGTGACTCAAATAACCAACCAGCAGGTAGGTGCCATTAATAAAGGCTGAAAGCAGCGTCAAAATCATGCCTGGAGCAATGGTCATCAGCATATCGTATGAAGCAAACTGACCCTTAAAAATACCCTTAATCAAATCAAAACCATACGAGAAGAACACCTGGTAAAAGCCTTTTGTCCAACGCATACGCTGTGTCCACGATGCCTTGAAGGTCAAAGGCTGCTCATCAAAGAATTCTGCAGGTGCATAGCCAATTTGAATATTGTGAGCGCTGCAGAACGTGGAGAACTGAATATCCTCTGTAAGGGTGTGAAAATCCCATCCATGCATACCTTTAATAATGCGAGAAGAAACCATCCAGCCGGAACCAGAAACAGCGCAGCTAGTACCCATCATCATACGGGCGTTATTCAAGAACTTTGCCTCGCGCATAAACCAGGTTGCGTATGCAGAGCTTACCCAGCTGGAATCAAAATTCTTTGAGTTTCTATAGCTAGTACAGACAAGATATCCTGCATCAAAAGCCTGATTCATAATCTTTAAGTAGCTTGGAGAAACCAGGTTATCGGCATCCATAATAATGAATGCCTCGTATTTGTCGCCGTACTCATTAAGGATGCGATCAAAGCCGTAATCCATAACCCAGCTCTTACCTTTACGAGCAAGGTCATTACGCTCCCATGTAATTGCTCCAGCTTTTCTCGCCTCTTCAGCTGTTTTATCGGTACAAGCATCTGCAACAACAAAGACGTCCATAAGCTCTCGAGGATAATCCTGAGAAAGAATGGACCTGACAAGGTTGCCAATAACTGGCTCTTCATTGTGGGCAGCAATAAAGAAGGCATAGCGGTGCTGCTTTTTTGCCTCTGGAAGTTTTACCTCGCCTTTAACTAAGACACGAAGAATGTACACAATCTGATAAAAGTATGCGAGTGTAAAGAAAAGCCAGATGATAAAGTTAAAAACAACAATTGGTGTGATACCGAGTCTGTTAAATTGCAATGGCATATAACATCCCTAAGCTCATATCAACAGCCAAAACTCAAGCTGCACCTACAACAAAAAGTAAAACTTACTAAGGTATTAGTTTAGCCGAAATAGACCTGAACGTGAAATTAAGCTTTGAACAATTGAGGACAAATCTCATCTCCTACAGAAGTCCTTCCCATAGACATATCGCTTTGAGAAATAAGGGCTTCTTGCAGGTCTTTTGGTAGCGTGTCTGCAACCACGATATTCTCGCCCGTAAAAGGGTGTTCAAACTGAACGTGCCAGGAGTGTAGAAACTGCCTGTTAAGGCCAAGGTTAAGGCTCATATCTTTTTTACCGTAGAGTTGATCGCCGACAACTGGATGACCAATGTGGCGCATGTGAACTCTAATCTGGTGCGTGCGGCCTGTATAGAGATGGCATTCAAGAAGCGAGTAGCCCTCGCCTTTTCTGCCTGCTTCAAAGCGCTCAAGCGTTCTGAAGGTGGTAATGGCCTCTCGTGCGCCCGGAGCATCTGATGCGGTCATTTTGAGGCGGTCTCGCGTTGAGCGAGCAATGCCCGTTTCAATAGTGCCAGAATCGTGGGCAACATAGCCTTGTACCAGCACAATGTAGCGACGGTCAAGCACGCGCAGCCTAATGAGGTCCTGAAGAGCTTTTTGCGCCTCGTCTGACTTTGCTGCCAACATAAGACCAGATGTATCCATATCAAGACGATGCACAATACCGGGGCGTTCTTCTCCCTGAAGCATTCCTAGGTGCTCGTAGCCGCAGTGGGCTACCAGAGCGTTTGCCAGAGTATCATCAACGTGACCAGGAGATGGATGACATACTAGGCCAATCTGCTTTGAGAGTACTATAAGATACTGATCCTCAAAACGGATATCGAGCGGAATATCTGGATTTGGGCGCAAAAGGCCTGTTTGAGGCTCTGCCTCTGGAAGCGATACCAGAAGCCTATCGCCCAACATAAGTTTTTCTGACTTAGACGTAGCCAGCGTAGCGTTGATGGTCACTCTTCCCTCTTCTACCAGCTTGACGCAGGCACTTCTTGAAGGAAGTGTGTCTTGAGCAGAAAGGAACGCGTCTAATCTGACGCCGTCTCCTTCTGGTCCAACTAGTATGTCAACAATACGCTCATTCATTGCCACTACCATGCTGTTGCTTTTTGTCCCAGACCATCCAGTACACAAAAGCAATAAGAATGCCACAGGTTACAAAGATATCCGCCACGTTAAACACGGCAAAATTGACAAACGTTGTAGCAAAGAAATCAGTAACCTGACCATACAAAACACGGTCAATAGCGTTACCAATTCCACCACCTGCAACGCCTCCCAAAAGTGCAATAAGTGTCAACGGGAGGTTTTTCTCGCGAACTACAAAGCCCACAAGAGCAGCGATAACCACGGCAGTAAGAGCTACAAAAAAGAGGGCGTTTCCAGAGCCCACAGAAAATGCTGCTCCGGTGTTGCTCACGTGGAAGAGCTCCATAACACCGGGGATAAACGGCACTGCAGTTCCCTCTGGAATTGAAGTTCTCACCCAGAGCTTGGTTACCTGGTCAAGCGCGCAGGCAATAGCACCCGCCCCGCAGAGAACTGCAAGGCGGGTCACGAGCGTGTGAGTTATATGTTGTTGCTGGTCGGTGTTCATTTACGCAACAACGTCGTGGCAGCGGTGGCAGAGGTGATCCTCGCCAAGCTCGCGATAGTTCCAGCAGCGGTCGCAGCGCTCACCGTTTGCAGGATAAACGCTTACGCTCAGCTCAGTGCCCTCGGAGACGGTAACCTCAGAGCAGACAAATGCCTCAGCAAAGTCAAGACCAGCGTGAGAGATAGATGCGGCCTGCTCAGCGGTAAGTGTGACTTCTGCACGTGTAGCCTGCGTGGTTTTCTCGGTAACTACGCCCGCCTCAAGAGCTGTCTCGTATGCCTTGGTGTAGGCGGCGCGAGCATCAACCAGTACCTGATATGCAGGAAGCAGTGAGGTGTACTCTTCGGTGGTCATAGGAGCCTTATACCAGTCGAGAAGAGCGGCGTACTTCTGGCCATCACGCATAGACTCTGGCAGGAACTGCATAGCCTCATCAGTGGTGTAAACCAGGATTGGCTGCAGGTCATGAACAAGCATGGAGAGAATCTCTGCCCAAACAGTCTGAGCGCTTCTGCGTGTTGCAGAATCTGCAGCATCGCAGTACATACGGTCCTTAGTTGCGTTCAAGTAGCCGTTGGAAAGCTCAATGATGTAATCGTAGAGGGTACGGAAGACATTGTTAAAGCGATATCCCTCGTAAGCCTCAGTAACTGCAGCATGAACCTCGCACATACGGGCAAGAACAAGACGGTCGTACTCTTCAAGGTCTGCCACAGCAACTGCATCGGTTACAGGGTCAAACTGACCCTCAAGCTCTCCAAGAAGGAAGCGAAGAGTGTTTCTAAACCTACGATATGCGTCGCCTACCTGAGAAAGAATGGCGTCATCGCAAGGAACGTCAGTTGAAGTATCAACGGAAGCAACCCAAAGACGCAGGACGTCTGCACCACGCTCAGCACAAACTGCATTTGGATCAATGACATTGCCCAAAGACTTACTCATCTTGCGTCCCTGACCATCAAGCGTAAAGCCCTGGGAAACAACAGACTTGTAAGGAGCAACACCATAAGCACCAACAGAAGTCATAAGAGAACTCATGAACCAACCGCGGTGCTGATCAGAACCCTCAAGATACATATCAGCTGGGAACTTGAGGTTTGGACGGTGCTTACAAACAGCCGTGTGAGAAACACCAGAATCCCACCAAACGTCCAGAATATCCTTGTTAGCCTTGAGGTTATGGCTACCACACTTAGGGCAGACGCAAGCGTCGCCTAAATAGGTCTTAGGATCGTCGGTGAACCAAGCATCAGAGCCCTTCTCGCGGAAAAGCTTGATAACAGCGTCAAGCGTCTGGTCATTAATGACGGTCTCGCCACAATCCTCACAGGTGAAAGCAGGGATTGGAACACCCCAGTTACGCTGCCTGGAAATACACCAGTCAGGACGACCCTCAACCATGGAGCCAATACGCTTAACAGCATTTGCAGGATAGAACTTAACCTTTGTAAGCTCCTCTGCTGCCTGCTGACGCAGACCAGTCTTATCCATGGAGACAAACCACTGGCTTGTTGCGCGGAAGATAACAGGCTCTTTACAACGCCAGCAGTGTGGATAGCTGTGGGTAATCTCTTCTGCAAGAATGAGTGTTCCACGGTCCTTAAGCCACTGGACAATGACAGGGTTAGCCTCATTGACCTCCATACCAGAGAAGGGGCCGCCAGTACCTTGGCCGTCGCCCTTGAAGAAGTGACCGTCGTCATCAACAGGCATGGTCTGTGGAATATCAAAGCGAACGCCAGCGTTGTAGTCGTCTACACCGTGGCCAGGTGCGGAGTGAACAACACCAGTACCATCGTCAAGGGTGACGTACTCTGCGTAGATAAACTTACCAGTATTGCCAAGATCACCAAAGATTGGCTGCTTGTACTCATTGCCAGCAAGCTCAACACCAGTCTTCTTCCAGGTGTTGCCCTCTGCGTCCTGAGCTAGCTTCCAATCGGTATAACCAAACTTGGCAGCAGCTTTCTCTGCAAGAGCCTCAGCAACAATCTCCACGTGTCCGTCAGGAAGCTCAAGAGCAACGTAGTTAGCTTCTGGGTGCAGAATAACTGCCTCGTCTGCTGGCATAGTCCAAGGAGTAGTAGTCCAAATGTCTACCCAGGTCTTACCTGCATAAGCCTCAAGACCCTCTGGAACTGTGGTTAGCTCAAAGCGAACAAAGATTGCAGTAGAGGTGACATCGTGATACTCAATCTCTGCCTCAGAAAGAGCTGTGTGATCATGAGTGCACCAGTGAACAGGCTTAGTGCCTCTGTACACAGAACCCTTGTCGTAGATAGCTTTGAAGATCTCAACGTCAGTAGCGTCGTAATCATTGACATAGGTGAGATAGGGATTGTCCCACTCACCCAAAACACCAAGGCGCTTAAAGCCCTGACGCTGGGTATCTACCTGCTCAACTGCCATCTTGCGGCAGAGCTCACGGATCTTCTCGGTAGACAGCTGATTGAACTTTTCTGTACCAAGCATCTGCTCAACCTTGTGCTCGATTGGCTGACCATGGCAGTCCCAACCAGGAACATAAGGGGTCTGGAAGCCCTGCATAGCCTTATAGCGGTTGATGATGTCCTTGGAAATCTTATTCTGAGCGTGACCCAGGTGAATTGGACCGTTTGCATAAGGAGGTCCATCATGAAGGACAAACTTGTCATGTCCCTCATTCTTCTTCATCAGGAGTTCATAGACG
>JABZGY010000043.1:0-8098 GCA_015259155.1 Atopobium sp.
AATCAGGCGCACCCAAGCGTACACCTGGCGCGCGGCGGGCGGGTGTTGATCGCGCGCCAGCTTTCACCGCCCGCCTGGCGAGAAGCCCCGTCCACTAGCAGCGTTTCCGCACAAGAAACCCGGTATCCACACGAAATGGATACCGGGTAGAAATCACTTGCAACCTGTGTGCGCACGCGGCGCTGACCTGCAGCGTTGCCGTCGCCGCACTCGCACCTTACTTGAAGTACTCGACACCGCCCTCAATCAGAGGCTGGAACTGGTCGCCAGCAGTGAGCTCAGGGATGTTCTTGTAGAGGCCCGCACCGGAGCGCTCCGTGTGGCCCATCTTGCCCAGGACGCGACCATCGGGGCTGGTAATGCCCTCGATAGCCAGGACGGAACCGTTAGGGTTAACGGAGAAGTCCATGCTTGGAGTACCCGCTGCGTCAACGTACTGCGTTGCGATCTGGCCGTTGGCCTTGAGCGTCTCAAGCAACTCGTCGGAAGCAACAAAGCGACCTTCTCCGTGGCTGATTGCGATGGTGTGGATGTCGCCAAGTGTGCACTTAGAGAGCCATGGCGACATCGTGGATGCAACGCTGGTACGGACAAGCTGGCTCTGGTGGCGGCCGATGGTGTTGAACGTCAGCGTTGGGCAGGTGTCGTCCATGGGTCGGATATCGCCGTAAGGAACAAGGCCCAGCTTGATGAGTGCCTGGAAGCCGTTGCAGATGCCCAGCATAAGGCCATCGCGCTGCTGCAGAAGCTCGCGGACAGCCTCGGTAACCTGAGGTGCGCGGAAGAGGGCGCAGATGAACTTAGCAGATCCGTCAGGCTCGTCTCCGCCGGAGAAACCGCCTGGAATCATGACAATCTGGCTCTTCTTGATGGACTCTGCCAGCGCATTCGCGGACTCAACAATGTCCTGAGGCGTCAGGTTGTTGATGACCAGCGTGGTTGGATCGGCGCCCGCACGCTCAAAGGCGCGCGCAACGTCGTACTCGCAGTTGTTACCTGGGAATACGGGGATGATGACGCGTGGGCGAGCAGGTGCGATAAGGGCTGGACCAGCATAGGAGTGTCGTGTGGATGCACCGTCGAAGCTGATTTTCTCCACAGCCTCGTCGGAGCCTCCGCGGTAGGGGAAGACCTCCTCAAGTGGGCGCTCCCATGCTTCCTGAAGCTCGGAGAGGTCGATCTTCTCGCCACACGCGCTAAAGGTGTACTCGGACGTGGTGACGCCCAGAGGAGCCACGCACACGCCGTCGACGTCGTCAACGGAAACGCCATCTGCCAGCTCAACGATGAAGGCACCGTAAGTTGGCGAGAAGAGCGCGTCGGCAGAAATCTCTGGGACCAGCTCAACGCCCAGCTTGTTGCCCAGGCAGCTCTTGAAGAGAGCCTCGGCCACGCCGCCGTAACCTGGCGTGGTGATGGCAAGTGCGCTCTTGGACTGGACCAGAGTGTTGACCAGCTTGTATGCGGCGAGCAGGGAGTCGTTGTCGGGGAGAAGACCACTCTCGTCGTAGGATGGGACAATAGAGATAAGCCTGTGACCTGCACCCTTGAACTCGTTGGAGACAATCTTGTCCACCTTGGTAAGGCCGGTAGCAAACGAAACCAGCGTTGGTGGAACGTCCAGGTCCTCAAAGGTACCGGACATGGAGTCCTTGCCTCCGACAGCTGCAAGACCAAGGTTGACCTGTGCCATCAGCGCGCCGAGAAGAGCCGCGGCTGGCTTGCCCCAACGGTTAGGATTCTGACCGAGCTTCTCGAAGTACTCCTGGAAGGTGAGGTAGAGGTCCTGGTACTTAAAGCCGGTAGCAACAAGCTTGGAAACGGACTCAACAACAGAGAGGTAGGCGCCACGGAACTGGTCGGCCTCCATGAGGTAGGGGTTAAAGCCCCAAGCCATGCCCGAGACCGTGTTGGTTTGGCCCATAACAGGAAGCTTAGCCACCATAGAAAGGGCAGGGGTCAGCTGGCGAGCGCCACCGAATGGCATGAGGACGGTACCTGCGCCAATGGTAGAGTCAAAGCGCTCGGAGAGACCCTTGTTGGATGCAACGTTTAGATCGCGTACCAGCGAGTGGAGTTTCTCACCAAGAGTTGTGCCTGCCCAGGTGCGCTGGTAGGCAAGAGGTTTGGCCAGGCGCACGGTAATTGATTTAGGTGCGCCGTTTGAGGCGAGAAATGCACGGCTAATGTTGACAATCTTCTGACCGCGCCAGCGCATGACCAGGCGAGGGTCCTCGGTGACTGTTGCCACAATGGTTGCCTCGAGGTTTTCCTCGCGAGCGTATGCGCAGAATTGCTCGACGTCTTTTGCCTCAAGCGCAACGGCCATACGCTCCTGAGACTCGGAGATTGCCAGCTCAGTGCCATCAAGGCCGTCATACTTCTTAGGAACAGCGTCCAGGTTGACGTCAAGGCCGTCGGCAAGCTCGCCAATAGCAACAGAAACGCCGCCTGCACCAAAGTCGTTGCAGCGCTTAATGAGCTTACAAGCGTCTTCACGGCGGAAGAGGCGCTGAAGCTTGCGCTCAACAGGGGCGTTGCCCTTCTGAACCTCGGCTCCGTCGCGCTCAATGGAACCAGCGTCGTGTGCCTTTGAAGAGCCGGTTGCGCCGCCAATGCCGTCACGCCCCGTGCGGCCGCCGAGAAGGACGATGATGTCACCATCTTCTGGACGCTCGCGGCGAACGTGGCTTTGAGGAGTTGCGCCTACAACAGCACCAATCTCCATGCGTTTTGCAACGTAGCCTGGGTGGTAGAGCTCAGAAACTTGGCCCGTAGCAAGGCCAATTTGATTGCCGTAGCTGGAATAACCTGCAGCTGCCGTGCGAACGATGGTGCGCTGGGGAAGCTTTCCAGGAAGTGTCTGAGAAACCGGAACGGTTGGGTCAGCAGCGCCAGTGACGCGCATTGCCTGGTAGACGTAGCTGCGGCCAGAAAGAGGGTCGCGGATAGCACCACCAATGCAGGTAGCTGCGCCACCAAAAGGCTCAATCTCGGTTGGGTGGTTGTGAGTCTCGTTCTTGAAGAGGAAGAGCCAGTCTTCGTCGTTGCCGTCAACGTCTACCTTTACCTTTACGGTACAGGCATTAATCTCTTCTGACTCATCAAGATTGGTGAGAACGCCCTTCTCGCGAAGGTACTTTGCACCAATAGTTGCCATATCCCAAAGAGAGACGGCGCGGTCTTCTCGCCCAAGCTCTTTGCGCATGGAGAGATACTTCTCAAACGCGGCCTTTAACAGGTCATCATCAATCTGCACACCGGTAATTCCGGTGTTAAAGGTGGTGTGGCGGCAGTGGTCAGACCAGTAGGTGTCAATGACGCGAATCTCGGTGATGGTAAGATCGCGCTGCTCATCGGTGAAGTACTGCTGGCAGAAGGTGAGGTCAGCCAGGTCCATAGCAAGGCCGCGAGAAGCAATGAACTCCTTGAGGCCGTCCTGGTCAAGGGCGTTAAAGCCCTCAAGAACCTCTACGTCTGCAGGCTCTGGAATGGAAATCTTGAGGGTCTCGGGCAGCTCAAGGGAAGCCTCGCGAGCCTCAACGGGGTTGATCAGGTAGTTCTTGATGGCGGCAACGTCTGCCTCAGTGAGATTTCCGGTTAGCACATAGAGGCGAGCAGAGCGCACAAGTGGACGCTCTCCCTGGCTGATGAGCTGCACGCATTCAGCTGCAGAGTCTGCGCGCTGGTCAAACTGGCCAGGCAAAAACTCAACAGCAAACGTATGAACAGCCGCACCTTCAGAAGAAAACTCTGGCATGGTACGGCTGGCAAGATCGGACTGCGGCTCTGAAAAAACGGTGGGGATGCAGGACTCAAAGAGTTCCTCTGAAATTCCCTCAACATCATAGCGGTTAAGCAGGTCAATGCGTTGTAACTCGGTAATACCAAGAAGGTCTTTCACTTCTTTGAGCAGGGCTTTTGCCTCGCCCTCGAAACCAGATTTTCTTTGGACGTAGACGCGCAGGACCATGGGGCCACCTTTCAATGCAAGCCTTTTACGCTTTTACTGGCTTTATTGTACGTTACTTAGGTGGCCAAATTGGCGGTTGTCGAGAAAAGAAAAATGGGTTGTAACAGAGCGTTAAAAATACAAATTATTTAGTTAAAAGTTTTACGCCAGCACAAAAATAAGCGCGATAAAACAAACTGTGACGACCAAGGCAATTGCCTCGCGAGCGCCAAAGGTTGGTTGATGCCAACGCGTGCGAGAAGCCCCTGCTACATAGTGTCGAGCATCAAGTGCCTTAGAAAGGTTGTTGGCATGCCTGAGCGAGCTGGCCAGAAGCGCCACCACAATGGAGAAGGTAGCCCGGAGTCTTTTGGGCAGCGAACCTGAAGCAACGTCTCCTGCGCGAGCAGTTTGAGCCTCGGAAATGGATACGGCGTCGCCCGCAAGTGTTGGAATAAAGCGCAGCATAAGCGAGAAAATCATGGCAATTTCTTTGCCAGGAAGACCAATCTTAGAAAGTGGCGAGCATGCTGCTTCAAAGGCATTGCCTAGATCCGTTTGAGTTGTGGTAAGCAGGAGTAGCGCGCCCATTAAAATTGCAGCTAAAATGCGTACGGGGTAGAGAAAAGCGCTCCATGCTCCCACATCAGTGATGGTAAAGATTGACCAAGAAACAAGCACTGTTCCTTCTCGCGTCAGCAACAGATTGAAGAGCGAGAGAAAAATGAGAAGCCAGGCAAGTGGGATGATTGACACAAGCACCTTTTTGACGGGAATTTTAGCGAGTGCCAGCAGGCAGAGCACGCCTACTACCAGCAGTGCAAGCTGTGGTGTGTTGCGGATAAAAAATGTTGCGAGCATCAAAAGGAGTGCAGCCAGGCACTTGACGTTGGGATTAAGCCTATGGAGGGGTGAATTCCCGCGATAGTACTGCCCCACAGAAATCTTAAGCGCCATAGCAACCTCCTTGTGAGAGGTCGTTGGTCTTTGTGGCGCTGGCTCGCGCGTCGTCAGAGTTGGTCGGCAACGCAGCAACCAGAGCATCTACCAGCTCAGACAGAGTTAAAGGTTCTCCCAGATTTATTCCTGTATCGTGGGACAGGCGCTGCGCCCACGCAAGCGCATGAGGAATACCCAGGCCAAGGTCCTGGAATTCTGCCTCTGAGAAATGAGTAAATGTTTGATAAGGCGTGCCAGAGAACACCAGGTCACCCTCATGGAGTACGATAATCTGGTCAGATTCTGCCGCGTCCTCCATCGAGTGTGTGAGCTCAATGACGGTGCAGCCGTCCTCGAGAACAGCGTTGATAATTTTTCTGAGTTCAAAGCAATAGTGGGGATCAAGTCCGCTGGTAGGCTCGTCGAGCACAAGCACCTTTGGCTGCATGGCAATAACGCCCGCAAGTGCGCAAAGTCTCTGCTGACCACCAGAAAGCTCAAAAGGAGATGCATCTGCCTTGTGGAAAAGTCCGACAAGTTCCAGAGCAGTATTCACAGCACTTGTTACATCGCAGGATGAAAGGCCCAGGTTAGTGGGGCCAAATGCCACGTCTTCGGCAACCGTTTGCGCAAAAAGTTGGCGCTCTGGTCGCTGCATGACGTAGCCAACAATGCCGTGAAGTTTTCTGCGGCTTTGCTTCTGTCGAGTATCCAAACCAGTTACACAGAGGCTACCGGCGTCAGGCGTATCAAGTGCGCAAATTAAGCGCGCCAGAGTAGACTTGCCGGAACCAGTTGAGCCAATCACGGCAACATGCGAGCCTTTTTGCACGTCAACCGAGATGTTTTTGAGCACGGGTTTCTGGTATGAGAACGTCACGTCCCGTACAGAAACCGCTGCTGGCTCGGACACGCTGTCGGCTGTGGCCACGCCGTCACAACCCGCGGCCATCGCTCCGCAGCTTTCAGCCACGCCGCCACAACCCGCAGCCATCGCGCCGCAGCTTCCAGCCACGCCGCCCTTCTCGCCTCGCGATCCCGTGGCGAGAAGCCCCGTCAGCTCGTCAAGCACGTGCTGAGCCGAAGGGGATTTGCACACGACCACTCCACGTTTGTTGAGCGCATGCGCCACCTGATAGGCAAACGGCTCTTCAAGATGCAGGCATTCAACTAGTTCGTGCTGCTTAAAGAGGGCTTCGGGTGTTCCTTCAAACGCAACTCGACCGTCGTCTAAGGCAATAACGTGGTCAGCAGAAACCACTTCGTCCATGAAATGCGTCACATGAACGATAGTTTTTCCAGCTGCACGGAGTTTCTCGACAAGTCCCATAACGTTATTTCTATGAACAACGTCAAGAGCTGCGGAAGGTTCGTCAAGAATGAGGATCTGGGGTTTCATGACCAGTGCGCCCGAGATGGCCACGCGCTGCTGCTGGCCGCCCGAGAGCATCTGCGGATTTTCGGACGCAAACTCGGTGAGAGTTCCAAGGGTAATCTGCTGTTCTACCAGCGGAGTTATCTGATCGCTAGGCACCTGAAGATTTTCCAGACCAAAGGCAATATCGTCTGCTACCACGCTGCAGATAATTTGATCTTCGGGATTTTGGAAAACCAGGCCGAGCTGCGGACGAACGGTCTTGTATGCCTCAAAGTCAACCTGGCCGTCATTGACAACGGTGGTTCCCAGAAAGGTAACGGTTCCCTCGTCAGGGGCGGTAAGGCCAGAGAGAATTGAGGCAACGGTAGACTTGCCCGAACCGTTTGCGCCAACAATACAGGTACGTTTACCTGCGGGAATAGAGAATGAGACGTGGTCTAAGGCAATCACGCCTTTTGCGTGCACAAAGGTCACGTCCGAAAGCGTCGCAGCTACAGGCAGGTCCTTAGTTTGTGCGGTGCTTTCAGACGTGTATAAATCAGGGAAATTGTTGCCCAGGTTACTCACCGTCTTTGATGCTCTCAAAGAGTGAGGTAGCCGAGCGCATAATAACTACAAAGATGATGCTGTTAATAGCAACCTTCACCACGTTGAAGGGGAGAAGCGCGGGGACAATCAGTCCGCTTACTGCCTCGACGCTCATGCCGGTGTAGATTGGAGTAACTACAAGGTTGCCCAGAATGCAAGCAACAACACTGACAACGCTACCCACAATGAGGGCAAGTACCAGCTGCTTGATCTTCTCGGAACGGTTATACACAATCAGCGAAACAGGCAAAACGTAGGTAAGCGTTGCCAGGATTGCCATGATAGTGCCGTAAATTCCGGACTCCGTGGTGAGGTGCAGAAGGTAGGGAAGCACCGAGACAATCGCGCCCGCGGCAGGGCCAAAAGCTACGCCTGCGAGCAGGGCAAAGACGCCCGATGGATCGTACTTCAAAAACGTCACACCCGGGATGAGCGGGAACTGAAGCACCATGGTGCTGATTGCAGCAGCTGCACAAAGCATGGCGAGAATAGCAATTCTCTTGGTAGACCAGCCGTTAGAAGATGCGGTTGTTGCGTGGGTTGAGTGGGATGAAGCCATAAAAGTCTCCGTTTCTGACATCCGGACTGTACCGTTGGTCCTGGACTTTAACCAGGTTAACCGCCTTTGCGGGTCGCGGACTTGATGGCTCTTTGAGCTGGGCTGTTATAGACCCTGAAGCTCGGCCACCTTACCACCAGTAGGTAATTGCAACCATTTCTGAAACATATCGATAAGTACTATAGCAGAGTTAACAGCTGATAACACGTAAAACAGGATGGACATTTCTTTGACAGAATTGCAAAAGTAACCGTTTTCTTGCCCCGAAGCTGTGATTTTCTCGGCCTAATGCTGTGATTTTCTCGGCCTAATGCTGTGATTTTCTGGTCCTGATGCCGTGATTTTCTCGCCCCAACGCCACGTTTTTCTCGCTTGCGATAAACTATAAAAAGTAACTTACTAAGGAGCGTGTTACATGTCTGAAAGTGGCTATGACTTACAAAGCCTGGCCGGAAAGCTTTGCTCGATTGTTGGAGAAGAGAACGTCCTGGTAGACGAGCCAATGAGCGAGCACACCACCTTTAAAGTGGGTGGACCTGCGGATCTCTATGTCATCCCTGATGACCCCGATGAGGTTAAAGAGATTCTCCTTGCGGTTAAAGACGCAGAAGCTCCTTATTTTATTCTCGGTTATGGCTCTGACCTGCTTGTTTCTGATGTTGAGGGAATTTCAGAGGAACTC
>JABZGY010000044.1:0-7979 GCA_015259155.1 Atopobium sp.
TGTCTGAGTGGTTATGCCGGTTTTTCTCGCCATGTCTGAGTAAACTTACTCAGACATCATGCACTTTTCAGGCTCGTATGGCGCGCCCGGCGAGAAACCCGCGCGCTCGCATGGCGCACCTGGCGAGAAACCCACGTGCCCGCGCAGTTCACTGGCCCAGTGTACGCACAAAAAGAGCCCGGATGCCGCGCAATAGCATCCGGGCTTTGGTGTGTCTAGACGGAGGAGAGGGCCGTTGCTAGACAAGATGTGTATCGTACCTTGTTCGTGTACTGCGTTTATTCCCGCTTCGCAGCTTGTTTACACGAGCTTTACTTACCAACAAACTCCGAGATGGTCTTGTACAGGTCGCTTGCCTGGAAGTCCTTGATAACCTTGGAATCTTTCCTCTGGTCGCAGACCTCAAGCAGTGCCTTTAGGGAAGCCTTATCGGGGTCAGTCTGATAATCTGCTTCGGCCTGAATGAGCTTGTACTTGGCAATGACCATGTCCATGAGCTTGGCGTTGTTACCCTCGGCGTTTGCGTCGTCAAGGCCATCAAATGCTAGCGTAGAAACAACACCGTAGCCGCCGGTCAGGAAGTGGTTGCCCACAAAGTCGTTAGGGTTGACCTTGTTGTCGATGACAGGCGAGTTCTTGGTATTGGTGAGCAGCACCAAGCTGGTGTTGTTGTAGACGTCGATGACGGTAAGTGTGCCGGTCCAGCCGGTATGGCCAACGGTTTCAGCGTTTGCAATTGGCGAGAAGGCCCACTGGTAGCCAATGTGACCCTTACGCCTCCAGCCTAAACCGTAGGTGACGTTGGTGTCCTTTGGCTTGATGAACTGGTCGTGAACGTCCTCGCTGAAGAGCATAGTGTTGCCGTAACCACCACGGTTCATAACGGTCTGAACAAGAACAGCCAGGTCGGAAGCATTTGCAAACAGACCAGCGTGACCAGAGATGCCACCCATGGCGTAGTAGGCCTTCTCGTCATGGACGGTACCTTGAATGGTGTCGGTACGCATGTTGTCAAAGGTAATCAGGCCGTCACGAGTGTTACCGTTAAGCTCGGTAGCTGCGATTCCGTCAGCCTTGAAGCCGTTGTCCAGTGGGTTGAACGTGACGTTCTTGAGTCCCAGTGGCTCATAGAGAGCTTCCTTAACGTACTGGTCAAGGCGCTTATTGGTGATCTTCTCGATGATAAAACCAAGAAGCATGTAGTCTACGTCGGAATAGGCAGTCTTGGTGCCTGGGACGTACTGCAGAGGAGTCTCGATAATCTTCTGCAGAATCTCGTCGCGATTCTGAGAGTACAGCTTCTGGTTAGCGTTTGGCTGAGGATCGTCAGGCTTCTCTGGGTTGTAGTTGCGGTTGTGGTACTGAGGATCTGGTGGGAATCCAGCCTGGTGCTCAAGAATCTCACGAACGGTGAGCTCGTTCTTGCCCAGGATCTTATCGCCCTCCTGGTCCTTGAAGTCTGGAATGTACTCCTGAACCTTCTTGGAAACGTCCAGCTGACCGTCGGTAACCAGCTTCTCAATTGCCAGGTTAGTGGCATACATTTTTGTGTTAGAGGCCAGGTCATAGAGGGTATTGTCGTCAACAGCCTTGCCATCTTTGATGCGTGAGCCGTCCTTGTTGTAAGAATTGACGTTACCGTAGTTGGTCTTCTTGATAATCTTGCCGTACCTGGTAACTACCAGCTGAGCAGAGGTAAAGCCGTTAGCAATCTCTGCGTTGATGATCTGGTCAATCAGCTTGAAGTTGTCGTTGTCGGCATAGTCCTTGGTGCCGTCAATAAGGGTTGGGTAGCCAATCTTGACCTCAAAGGTTGCCTGAGTCTCTTTGACAGTGCTGACCTGCAGGCGGTTATCGCCGTTGACGGTTACGTCAGAGATGTCAATTTGGTTCCAGGAGGAGCCGTCAAGCTTGTCGGTTGGCACCTGGTGACCGTTTACAAAGAGTGCAAAGCTCTGAGGCTCGGAGCTCTTCACATAGACGGTGCCCTGACCAGCAAAGCAAACAAAGCTGTTGAGCTGGTTGGTAACAAGAGAGTCGTCAAAAGCCTCGTTGTCGTTAAGAACAGGGAAGACCTTCTCGTACTGGAAGGTTCCGTCTACAGAGTCAACCTTCTTTGCGGTTCCCTTAGCAGCAGTTGCGCCACCCTTTGTCTGGCAGGCGGTAAGGCCAAGACCTGCTAGAGCGGCTAGACCAAGAGCACTTCTGCTCAGAAATTGCCTTCTGGTCTGTCCAGCAGGGGAGCCTGCGTTAGATGAGTGCTCAGAGTAAGCGTTTTGATTCTGGTGCAAATCTTCGTTGGTGCGCATATCGTCTCCTTCGGTTTTGCCTTAGGTGAAACACCTGCTATCTCAATTGGCTGAGATAATTTGCGCTTATGATGACGTGCGTTTCATCAAAATTGCAGCTAGTTTGTCCAAGATGAAATAATGGGTACGTTAACGTACTGCGAGTGGTATCAAAAAAGCTGTCAATGGTATCTAAATTTGAATTTTTTAGGCAAAAATGAAATATTTTAATCAGGTTTTACGTGGTCAAATGTCTACTGGGTAGTAAAAGTTTTTATGAAGTGATAGTAATGTACCTAACGTAAAGCAAGATTTTTGCGACAATTGTCCCTGCATTACGCTGGGAAAACATGAGTAGTCGCGCATGCAACGCACAGGGAGCGCGCTTACACTTGCGCATGCAATACTACCGTTTACGGCACTGCCTACTTTACAGATGAAATTTTTATGGCATCGTGAAACAATATAGTCAAACGTTTTAGTCAACTGGACGGCCGGAGGTGATTGCGTGAGAGGTGTTCGTCTACGTCTGGAAGAGTATCGCAAGAATGCTAGTTCAGCTGAACGCGATATTGTTGACTATATCCTGTCAGATCCAGAGGCGGCAGTTGGTCAGTCAATCCATAAACTAGCAGCTCAAACGTATACATCAGCATCAACGGTTGTCAGGCTTTGCAAAAAGCTTGGCTGCGGTGGCTATAAAGAGTTCCAGCAGGCGCTCATTTACGAGTTGGCAGTAAGTAACAAAAGCAACGATATTGCTGTTGGCGGCGTTATCGCAGGTGACACCACTGATGTGATCATCGAAAAAGTTACGGCAAAGAACATTTCTTCGCTGGAGCTTACCAGGCAATTGCTTGACGCTCAGGTTGTTGACTCAGTTGTTTCACTCATGATGCAAGCTCATTCCATCTGCCTCTTTGGCATGGGAGCTTCGCTTCTGGTTGCAAGAGATCTGCAGCTCAAACTCATGCGCCTCAACATTACCTGCAACTTGAGCGACGATTACCACTCTCAGATGCTCTACGCCAAAAACATGGGGCGAGAAGATCTTGCCATTGTGATCAGCTACTCGGGCCTCACGCGAGAAGCCATTGAGTGTGCCTGGATTGCAAAAGCAAATGGCGCCAAGGTGGTTGCCATTACCCGCGGTGGCATTGATTCGGAATTGATTCACCGCTCCGATTACGTTTTGGGCGTTGCAGAAACAGAGCACATCATGAGAAGTGGCGCCATGTCTTCAAGAATTGCCCAGCTCAACGTTGTAGATGCGCTCTTTGCAGCCTATGTAAATAGAAATTACGAGAAGAGCGTTAAGCGTTTCTCGACAAACTATATTGGCAAGTTGGATTCAGCCGAGCATGTCAATACGCTTTCTTCTGACCAAGATTTGCCTGGTATAGCCAACGACGTTATTGCGTAATATTGCGTAAAAATCACAACACAGAAGGTGGAAACGTGATTGATTTAACAAAGCTTGTCACCGAGACAAGAAATCCCAACACCATGGACCTGGATCAGATGACCCCGCTTGAGCTGGTCAGCGTTATGAACCAGGAAGATCTGAACGTTGTCGCTGGCGTAAAAGAGGTTCTTCCGCAGGTAGCACAGGCAATCGAGTGGGCAGTTTCCTCGCTAGAAGCTGGAGGCAGAATCGTCTATTTTGGCGCTGGGACCTCAGGCCGTCTGGGTGTTTTAGACGCGGTTGAGTGTCCGCCTACTTTTGGCGTTTCTCCTGACGTGGTTGTTGGTCTTATCGCCGGTGGTGAGAAGGCCTTTGTACGTGCTGTTGAAGGCGCGGAAGATTCTCTTGAGCTTTGCGAAGAAGAGTTCAAGAAGATTGGCCTGAACAAGAACGACATTGCTATTGGAATTGCAGCTAGTGGTCGCACACCTTACGTTATTGGTGGCCTGCGCTATGCTCGTTCTTTGGGCTGCAAGACCGTTGCTATTGCCTGCAATAAGGGTTCTGAAGTAGGTAAAGAGGCAGAGCTTGCTATTGAGCCTTCCTGCGGTCCTGAGGTTCTTACAGGTTCCACGCGCCTTAAGTCTGGTACCGCTCAGAAGATGATTCTGAACATGATTTCGACCGGTTCTATGGTTGGCGTGGGCAAGGCATATCAGAATCTTATGGTTGACGTGCAGCAGACCAATAAGAAGCTGGTAGTTCGCGCGCAGAACATTACCATGGCAGCAACTGGTTGCACTCGCGAAGAGGCAGCTCAGGCTCTTGAGCAGGCTGACGGTAATGCAAAACTCGCGATTGTCATGCTGCTGACTCAGATGCCTGTTGACGAGGCTAAAGCTAAGCTCGAGGTAGCTCATGGCCATGTCAGAGGTGCACTGTAGTAATTACAGTTGTAACAAATGACACACGCGTGAGCATTTTGTTTCAGCTGCATCGGTCAGTGGTATTAGTATGACGCGCAAGTGGTCGGTAAGTTTTGAAAAACGCTCAGTTTACCTGCAGTAACAGGGTGTTCAAATTAGGTCAAAACATGAAACATTGAACCACAGGTATGGATTCTTGTACCGCCAAGTTCATTTTTTATGTATTCTTGATAAGTATTTGTTGCAACATCGCAACGAGAGAAAGAAGGAAAGTATGGATTACACCAAGCTTTCAGAACAGATTCTTGCTGCCGTCGGTGGCAAAGAAAATGTTCAGAGCAACATGGTCTGCATGACCAGGCTCCGCATTAAGACCGCAGATCCTTCAAAGGTTGACTCCGAGGCCATCAAGGCTATCGACGGTGTCATGGGTCTGGTCGAGGATGCAGAGTACCTCGAGGTTGTTCTTGGTCCTGGCGTTGTCAACAAGGTTATTGTTGAGTTCTCCAAGCTTACCGGCGTTGCTGCTGGTGACGCATCTGAGGACGACGTTGTATCCGCAGCTAAGGATAACAAGGCAGCTCAGAAGGCTAAGTACGAGAACAAGCCTGTTCAGCGCTTCCTCAAGAAGATTGCTAACATCTTTGTTCCACTGCTTCCTGGCATCATTTCTGCAGGTCTGATTAACGGTATCATCAACGTTATCAACTTCTCCACTGGTAAGGCTTTTGCTAACGAGTGGTGGTTCGCAGCTATCTGGACCATGGGCTGGGCACTTTTCGCTTACTTGCCAGTTCTTGCTGGCGAGAACGCTGCCAAGGAGTTTGGCGGTTCTCGCGTTCTTGGTGCTATGGCTGGTGCACTCTCCATTGCTAACGCTGGTATGCCTCTTCTTGCTTCCAAGACTGTTGACGGCGTTGCAACTCGTCTGGTTCACCTTCCATTCAGCCTCCCAACTGTTGCTTTCAAGGAGGGCGCATTTATCGTCGCTTCCTCTGATCTATTTAACGCAGCAGCAGGCGGCATGATTGGTGCAATCATCTGCGCAATCTTCTTCGCATTCCTGGAGAAGAACCTGCACAAGGTTATGCCAAGCGTTCTTGACACCTTCCTGACTCCACTTTGCACCGTTATCATCGGTGTTATTGGTTCTGTCCTGATTCTTCAGCCTGCAGGCGCATGGCTCACTCAGGCAATCTTCTTTGTCCTTCAGTTCTTCTATGACAAGCTTGGCGTCTTTGGTGCTTACCTGCTTGGTTCTACCTTCCTGCCACTGGTTTCCGTTGGTCTTCACCAGGCACTTACCCCAATCCACGTTATGCTTAACAACCCAGAGGGCCCAACTCAGGGCATCAACTACCTGCTTCCTCTGCTGATGATGGCAGGCGGCGGCCAGGTTGGTGCTGGTCTTGCAATCCTCTTCAAGACCAAGAACAAGCGTGTCAAGAAGTACCTGACCGAGTCCATCCCAGTTGGTATGCTTGGCATCGGCGAGCCTCTTATGTACGCAGTTACCCTGCCTCTTGGTAAGCCATTCATCACCGCATGCCTTGGCTCCGGTATTGGCTCCGTAGTTGCTTACCTCTTCCACCTTGGTACCGTTTCCCAGGGCGTCTCCGGCCTCTTTGGTCTGCTGATTGTCCAGCCTGGTAACCAGGTCTTCTACCTGCTTGCAATGCTTCTTGCTTACGCTGCAGGTTTCGCACTTACTTGGTTCTTCGGCGTTGACGAGGATCGTATCAACGACGTCTTCGGCGAGTAAAAACCGCACGTTCTAGAAACGTTTATCCCTCTTCTTAGGTATCCTAGGAAGAGGGATTTTTCTTCTCGCCCGGCGTCTTGACTGGCTGTCCGTCGGTCTTCTCGCCAGGCGCTCGGCTGGCCGTCGATCTTTTCGTCTGGCGAGAAACCCGTCTTCTAGAAGCGTTTGCAATTTACTTGGAGGATCTATGCGCACCGGAATTTCACTGTATTTTGCCAGTGGATATGAAGCTAATGCTGAGGTTGTGGCAAAAGCGCAGGCAGCCGGATGCCACTACGCCTTTACTTCTCTCCAGATTCCCGAGGAAGAGGGAATTGATTATCGCACCGAGGCTCGTAAGCTCTTGGAACTTTGCCGGAAGGCGGAGATTAACCTCATTGCTGATGTTTCTCCTGCTACTCTTTCCAAACTTGGCGTTCAGAAGTTTGACGAGCTTGCAGAGCTTGGCATTACGTACGTGCGTCTTGACTTTGGGTTTGACGCGGCGGAGACCGTAGAGCTCTCTCGCAAGTTCCACGTGGTCTTTAACGCTTCGACCATCACCAAGGACGACATTTCCGCATGGCGAGCAGCTGGCGCCGACTTCACTCGTTTTGCCGCCTGCCACAATTACTATCCCAAGAGCTACACGGGTCTTTCGCTGGAGCGCGTCGCACAGATTAACGCACGCCTTTCGGCGCTTGGATTCCAGATTTTCTCGTTTGTTCCTGGTGAGGTTTTCCGTGGTCCTCTCTATGAGGGGCTGCCAACTGTCGAGGAACACCGTGGACTTTCGGGCGATGCGCTTATTCAGGCAATGCTTGCTCTTTACGACGCTGACTCTGACGTGGTGCTTATTGGCGACCCAGATGTTACTGAGGCTACGTGGAAGCGCATTGGTCAGCTTGAGCAAAACTGCATTGAGCTAAAGACGGAGCTCAAGCCTGAATTTGAGTATCTCTACGATCGACTTCAGACCGATCGATCTGATTCCAGCTCGTACATTATTCGCTCGCAGGAGTCCAGGCTGTGGAAAGACGCTCCCGTATACGACGCAAAGCCTTCTACCTGGGAAACTGTTGCTACTGGCGCCATCTTGGTAAGCAGCAAGGCATATGGCCGTTATGCGGGCGAGCTTTCGATTGCGCGAGGTCTTTTGGAGCTTGATGCCCGCGACAACGTTGCAGGAAGTATCTGCGAAGAAGATCGCGCTTTCTTGCCGTACATCCACTCCGGCCGTGGCTTTAGGTTTATCCGCAGGTAATTAGGCATTTTCTGCTAGTTGAGCTGCTCGTGCGAGCGCGTCATATGCGCCGTAGTTACGTGGCGACGTGGATGGCGCGCCGGAGCGCGTTGGTCGCACGGGGTGCACGAGGCGCACAGGGCACATGAGGCGCACGCGGGCGCTCGAAAACACCTCAGCGTGCATAAAGACTGCCTAATATGCACAAAAACTAATCAAGAAATTGATATGACCTTTAGAGGGCGCTGTTTTGGGTAAAAAACCCGTTTAGTTGGAAATAAATTTTTGGTTTTGCCATTTTGGCATTTACGTTTAAGCAGTTCAGAAATAATGTGAATGCACATGAAAAATTCGTCCAATTAAAAGTGCTGGTAAA
>JABZGY010000045.1:0-6830 GCA_015259155.1 Atopobium sp.
AACGGGTACTTGGTCAACGAAAATGATGCGTGCACGACTGCACGCCAGATATTACAGCAGGTACTCTGCAATCTGGACAGCGTTTGTTGCGGCACCCTTCCTAATCTGGTCTCCGCAGCAGAAGAATGTCAGTGCATGAGTGTCCTTATCAGCTGAAAGATCCTCGCGAATACGACCAACATAGATAAGGTCCTGGTCAGAAGTATCAAGAGGCATTGGGTACTGAAGCTCTGCTGGGTTGTCCACAACCTTGATGCCTGGAGCATCCTCAAGAATTGCACGAGCCTCATCTGGACTCAAAGGGCGCTCAAACTCAACCGTGATGGACTCAGAGTGAGAGCGCATCGTTGGGACGCGAACACAGGTGCAGTTAACGCGCAGTTCAGGAAGGTGCATAATCTTGCGACCCTCGTTTTGCATCTTCATTTCCTCGGAAGTGTATCCAACCTCGTCGAAGCCGCCAATCTGTGGAATCAGGTTAACTGCCAGCTGGTATGCAAAAGGAGCAGTCTCAGTTACTTCCCTACCTGCAACAACGTCAGCCATCTGATTCTTCAGGCTGGTGAGGCCAGGAAGACCAGCGCCTGATGCAGCCTGATAGGTAGAAGCAATAATACGCTTTGCACCTGCTGCCTTATGTAGAGGATACAGAGGTACCAAGCCAATAATGGTTGCACAGTTTGGATTAGAGATGATGCCGTTATGGTTCTTGATATCCTCGGCGTTAATCTCTGGGATTACCAGCGGAACGTTTGGGTCCATTCTAAATGCATGGGAATTGTCAACGCAGACGCATCCACGCTTGACAGCCTCAGGAAGCAGCTCTTTTGCCTGTTCGTCGCCAGCTGCGCCAAGGACAATGTCTACACCCTCAAAAGCCTCTGGTGTTGCTTCGCGAATTACAATCTGCTGGCCAGCAAATTCGATAGTTTTACCAGCGCTTCGAGCGGATGCCAGAAGCACCAGCTCCTTGATAGGAAAATTACGCTCTTCAAGGCACTGCATCATCTGGGCACCAACAACGCCGGTAGCACCAAGAATTGCAACGACCTTACCGTTTGGATCAAAAGTCATAGTTACCTCGAAACCATTTCGTCACGAACAAATCCGTTATATATGACGCCAATTGTGCGATCAAAGTCGGCATTATCGACGCCCACAATAATACTAATCTCTTCTGAGCTCTGCGTAATCATGCGAATGTTGACGCCCGCATTGCCCAACGCGCCAAAGATCTTACCAGAGGTGCCGGAACGCCTAGACATATTACGACCAACAACAGAAACAAGAGCTAAGCGGTCTACCATCGTAATGTCATCAGGCTCAATCTCGCGACGAATATCGCTGATGATGGAATAAACCGTATCCTTTACGTCGGAGGCATTTACCACAATACCAAACGAATCAACGCCTGTTGGGATGTGCTCGACAGAGACGCCGTAGCGCTCAACAATATTGAGTGCGCGGCTGATAACGCCAACCTCGTTGGACATGTGAGCCTTCTTGACGTGAATAGCCAGGAAGTCCTTCTTGCCTGCAATACCTGTAATCAAGTGCTCGTTTGTATCGCCATCTGCAGTCTCACGGATAACCGTGCCCGTGTCTCCTGGACGGTTTGTGTTCTTGATCTGAATTGGAATGTTTGCCTCACGAACAGGGAAAATTGCCTCTTCCTGAAGAACGGAAGCGCCCATGTAAGAAAGCTCGCGCATCTCGTCAAAAGTAATGCGGCCAATAGCGCGTGGATTCTGAACAATGCGAGGATCCGCAGAAAGGAAGCCAGACACGTCAGTCCAGTTCTCATACAAGTCAGCGTCTAGGCAGCGAGCGACAATGGCGCCGGTAATATCGCCACCACCGCGCTGGAACAACTTAATTGCACCGTCAACGGTAGCACCGTAGAAGCCAGGCAGCACAAACGAGCCGCTGCGAGCAACAACTTCTTTGAGTCTAGAAGCAGTGCGCTCCATATCAATGGTGCCGTCATGATGGAACAGCATAACGTCAGCAGCATCAACAAAGGGCAGGCCAAGATACTCAGCAAGGATCTGGCAGGTGAACCACTCGCCCCTACTTACTACATACTCTGGCGAGAAGGACTTAATGTTTGTAGCAAACTTCTCAAACTCCTCAGCGACAGACCATGCAACTCCCAGTTCATCAGCAATCTCCACAAAGCGAGCCTCGATGTCTGCAAGTAAAGAGGTGCAGTCAACGTGATACTCAATGTGGGCATTTACCAGCAGCAAAAGATCCGTAATCTTGTTATCGGTTGAGTGGCGCTTTCCTGCTGCAGACGAAACAATAAAGCGTCTATCAGGGTCAGCCTCAACAATAGCTTTAACTTTTTTGAACTGCTCTGCAGAAGCAACACTTGAGCCGCCAAATTTTGCAATTTTGATCATTTCTAATTCCTCTTTTCAAGTGCAGCCATAAAGGTTGTAGGGTCTTGCGAAAGTGCGCTGGTAAGAAGCTCGCAGGCCTTCTCGGCACTTAGATTTTTAACCAACTGAGCACCCGGCTCCCAGAACGTACCGCCTGGAATATCGGCCTGCGTCCTAAACACATAGTCGGAAACAAGTAGCTCTGGATTATACGAAAGACCTGCCGAGAAGGTCTGCTGACCCCCAGCAGGAGCCGCGGCGCAGTCAATAATATCCTGCACGACGGCGTTTGCCGTTGGGTCGCCACCGGCACCCTGACCGTAAAACTTGAGCTCGCCAATGGTATTTCCCACGGCAGTTGCAACGTTAAAGTTAGTTGGAACGTTGGCCTCTATGGTTGAGAGCGAAACCGCAACTGGCTCAACAGCTACCGCATACGATAAACCGTCAGAAACACCACGACCAAAGAGCTTGATTGTCATATCGTGACTGCCAAACATGGCAAGATCGCGCTTAGTTAAGTTTCTGATACCAGACATAGGAATCTGGTCTGTGCAGATTACGTCGAAGGCGATAGATGCAGAAATCATAGTCTTAGAGCGAACATCAATGCCGTCGATATCGCTTGACGGGTCTCGCTCGGCGTAACCCAGCTCCTGAGCTTTGCTCAGAACCTCAGCAAAGTCCGTTCCGTCTTTGAGCATGGAATAAACAATGTAGTTAGTTGTTCCATTCATGATTCCCCAGAACGCAGAAATCTCGTCAATACGACGAACTTTCTGAATTCCTGCTATCCAAGGAATACCACCGCACACGCATGCTTCGATCTTAAGGTTGACGCCCGCTTCAGCGGCAAGTGCCATAAACTCCTCAAAATGAGCAGATACCACGGCTTTATTTGAGGTGACTACATTTTTCTTAGCAGTCAGCGCAGCTTTGATGTATTCATAGGCTGGCGTGAGGCCGCCCATGCACTCAACAACTGTATCGAGCGCAGGGTCAGACAAGAGCACATCAAAATCAGATGTTGCCCGAGGGTCAACGTGCTCTTTACCAGCTCTAACCAAGATGGACGTCAGGTTAACGTCAGAAACGCGCTCATCAAGAATGCGCGCAACTGAAGCACCAACCGTTCCAAATCCAAGTAGGGCAACGTTTTGCATATAACTCCAAATCTAGCAGTCATTTTGCGAGAAAACCGACTGCCTGCAAGGCTAATTGCAGAGCAAGGACAACCGCACGCAAAGGTGACTGCACTGATAACAATCTCATAGACAAAAACTACCAAAAACCTAGACAGAATCTAATTGACAGTTTTTCTCGTCTTCATAATGCTATGAACAATTCTATGTTACAAGCGACATTTACTTCTCACTGTTAAAATAATAGAAACGCAACACGCGAGACGCGCAATTTGCACGCGCACAACACGCGAGGCGCAAAATTTGCATGCGCACAACACGCGACACGTTCTAAAGATTGGTGGTTTCATGGCCGTCGCATATCACAGCACAAGAAGCTCTGACCATACCGTTTTGGCTAAACAAGCCATTTTGCAGGGAATTGCTCCCGACGGCGGCCTTTATATCCAAGATTCAATTGGCGAGAAACCCCTCGATCTTGCAAAGGTTTGTTCTCAGGGCTTTAAAGCTACTGCTTTCGATGTGCTTTCTGCTCTGCTGGACGACTACTCTGCTGAAGAGCTGACTCGCTGTATTGAGGGCGCGTATGGCTCTCAGTGGGACACCCAGGCTATCACGCCTGTTTCTGCTATCGGAGAAGACTGGCTGCTTGAGCTCTTCCATGGTCCAACGTCGGCTTTCAAAGACGTTGCGCTTCAGATGCTCCCCCGCCTGATGAGTGTTGCTCGCGAGGACGCGGGTGTCGCAGGTGTTGCGGGAGCCGCGGGCGTTACAGGCGCGACCAGCAAGAACATCATGATCGTGACCGCTACCTCCGGAGACACCGGTAAAGCTGCACTTGAGGGCTTCAAAGATGTTCCTGGTATGGGCATTACCGTCTTTTATCCTGAGGGAAAAGTCTCGGACATTCAGCGTCTTCAGATGGTGACCCAGAAGGGCTCAAACGTTGCTGTTTGCGCAGTTAAGGGCAACTTTGACGACGCTCAAAACGCTGCAAAGGCAATCTTTGCTAACAAGGATTTGGCTCAGGAGCTTGCCGGCAAAGGTACCGTTCTTTCCAGCGCGAACTCCATCAATATTGGTCGCTTGGCACCACAGGTAACCTACTACTTTGACGCATATGCCCAGCTCGTTGCCAAGGGTGCCATTTCACAGGGCCAAAAGGTCACATTCTGCGTACCAACTGGCAACTTTGGCGATGTCCTTGCAGGTTACTTTGCAAAAGAAATGGGACTTCCTGTTGATCGCCTTATTGTGGCTTCTAACAGCAATAAGGTGCTGACTGATTTCTTGGAAACAGGCATCTACGATCGTAAACGTGCATTTGAAAAGACCATCTCTCCATCGATGGACATTCTGGTTTCATCAAACCTTGAACGACTCCTCTATCTTGCGTCCGGCAAAGACACCGAGCTTGTCAGCCATCTGATGAACCAGCTGGTAACCAAGGGTATCTACACGGTACCTGCTCAGGTGATGGACACCATCCGCGAAACCTTTGATGCTGGCTTTGCAACCGACGCTCAGACGCGTGAGACTATCCGTTCTACCTGGGAGAATTGTCGTGTGCTGATTGACCCTCACACAGCCGTTGCAAAACACGTGCTTGATAGGGTTTCTCGCCAGGCGGGTAACGTGCGCGTTTGTCTGTCTACTGCTAGCCCGTATAAGTTCTCGTCCGACGTGCTTGCCGCGCTGGGCCACTCGACCGCTGGCCTGGATGACTTTGCGTGCATGCATACGCTCGCCGAAATCACGGACACTAATCCGCCAATCCAGCTTTCATCGCTGAATGATAACGTTATCATTCATACTGACGTTCGCGAGAAGGAACAGCTTGCTTCGTACGTTTCTGAAGCATGCGGGCGTATTTTTGCTTGTTAGACTCTGAGAAAGCAGGTTCTACATGCTCGACAACACCATCTTGACCGTATCTGTACCTGCTACCTCTGCAAACATTGGCGTCGGCTATGATACGTTGGGTCTTGCGTTTAACCTGCGCGCAAAAATTACGTTTAGGGAATCTCCTACGCTCATCATTGACGGCTGCCCCGAGCAGTTCAGAAACGATGACAACCTTGTATGGACGTCTTATATTCGTGCCTGCGAAAAGCTGGGCGAAGAGCCTACTCCTAAGCACATCACTATCGACTCGCCTATTCCGCTTTCTGGTGGGCTAGGCTCAAGTTCTACCTGCGTAATTGCAGGAATTGCAGCCGCGATGACCGAGTCTCATGGCGGCTGGGATCCTGAGCGTGCGCTCGACTTTGCCTGTCATTTTGAGGGCCATCCAGATAATGTTGCTCCTGCAATTTACGGTGGCCTGACCTCGTCATTTGTTGAGGGCGGTCATACCGTTTGTACTCGAAGGCTCGTAGCGCGCGGTCTCTCTTTTGTTGCAATTGCACCACCGTACACGGTCAACACCGAAGACGCGCGCAAGGTCGTTCCACAGAAAGTCTCACTTGAAACGGCCGTTTACCAGATGGGACGCACCGTTGCTGTCACTCACGCTCTTGAAACAGGAAACGGCGGACTGTTGGCAGCAGCTTGCAACGATAAGATCCACGAACCGTATCGCAAGGAGCTCATCCCCGATTACGAGGAGCTTAAGCAGGTAGCTAAGCTTGCCCGCGCATGCACGTTTGTCATTTCTGGTTCGGGCGCCACTATGGTTGCTATCTGCGACTCCCCCGTTACTGCTCGCGCTGTTGCCGAGAATGCCAAGCAGGTCAGAGGCGATCTCTGGATTCAGATTCTTGAGCCAGCACTTCTGGGTACCGTCCTTACCTTGGACGACGGTCAGCAACACCACAACACTTTCGACGAGATTTAACGTAACAACTGCGCGAGGTCAATGCGTGTACCAACAAGCACACCTGCAACAACACGGGTTTCTCGCTAGGAGCCTCAATCCCGTCCGTTCTTCTCGACAAGTGCGCCTTTCCAACATTACGCGCCTGAAAAGTGCAAAGAATCTGTATTTGAGGCACAGATTCTTTAACAAAATCAGGCAAATCCACAGTTTCTTTTACATTTTTAGGCTTGAATTCTCAAAGCAAGTGCAACGTTTGGTGATGGTAGACTTCCCAAGGGCACTTCCAACCCAGACGCTTACGTGGCCTTAAATTGAGTTCATTATATACTGCCTCAATCTCTCTATCGCTAATCGATGAGAGGTCTGTACCTTTTGGAAAATACTCTCTGATGAGACCGTTGGTATTTTCATTGGTACCTCTTTGCCAGGGATGATGTGGAAGACAGAAGTAGATACTTACTCCAATAGCTTCTTGAAGCTCTGCTG
>JABZGY010000046.1:0-5926 GCA_015259155.1 Atopobium sp.
AGCTAAGAGCGCATCAATCTGACCGACAACCGTTCCCACCCGAGCCAAACTGTCCACAAAATTCATGGCAGCCATCAAAAGGCCCGAAAGGGAGAAAGAGAGGATCACCGTCGTCAAAAATGTGCCTCCGTCCAAACTTCCACTTTGATAAAAAAGATATCCTGCCGGCAAAACAGCAAGCAGCGTTGTAGGAAGTATCGATTTAGACAGCGACATTAAGAACTGAACGCTTTTCATCCAGTCATAGTAGTATTGGGCATTTGCGAGAATTTTCTCGGAAAACTTGTGATAGCTGCTCTCTCCTTGATTGAAAGCTTTAATAACTTCAATGCCTTCGGCATATTCCGCAATAGCGGCATTCATCTGAGCGCCAACCTGGACCGAGCCGGCATATTGCTTGCCGTAGCTTTTCATAATGATACTCATAAAAAACATTCCGATCGGGATGGATACCAAAGATAACAGTGCCATGCGCCAGTCCAGCACAATGAGATAGATCAAAATACAGAGCGGCCCCACCATATTTGCCGTCATTTCCGGAATAAGATGAGCAACCGGACGCTCCAAACTTTCCACCTGATCTACAATGAGCTGCTTCCATTCACCGCTGGGTGTCGCTGTTACTTTCCCCAGCGAGAGTTTTGGAAGCTTGTGCAGCATTTTTTCGCGCAGTTCCTGTAAAAGTTCAAAAGTGGCTTTATGGGAAACGGAAAGCGACAGTGAATATAGAACGGATTTCACGGCATAGCCTAAAAGCCCGACAACGCAGGCTTTCATATAAGCACTGAAGTCTGTCACACCATTAAATAAGTTTGTCAGAACCTGTCCCGCAGCCACGTAGGGAACGATACCACCTAAAACTCCAAGTACCGCAAGACTCACAGAGAGTTTTAGTCCGGCGTGCTGACTGGCAGCCAGTTCCCACAGACGCTTTATGGGACTTTGTTTTTTCATGTTTTTATCTCCTCACGATCACATATAAAGCAAATTAGATAACTAAGTCATCTCTTGGATAAAAAAATATAGAGCTACGGGCTGCGGTACTTTTCCCAACCCGCATTGAAAAAATTAGACATCGTCTTTGTCATGCTGAGAAGCTGTTCTTTATCGGATGCGTGTACAACGAGTTCAGAGATGGCGCTGAAAAATGCATGATTGATGATATGGACACTTTGCTTGGTCATAATGGAATCCGCGTTTTCTTTCCCATGGATCATCTCTAAAATTGACCAGTCATTACGATCCTCAATTTCGATGAGTTTATCTAAGAAATGCTCATACTTTGTGCCATAGGATTTAAAAATAAGAAGCTCAAAGATATCTTTATGTGCATAGAAAAACTCAACACTTTTAAGCGTCCCTTCTTGTTTGAGTTCAAGAACTTTTAAGATTTTTTCTTTGGGAACGGGAAATTCCGTGCCGTAGGTGGAAAAACTTTCTTTTTCGTAGTAGCTATAAATTTCATTGATCTTATCTGCTAAAGGCTCTACCAACTTTGCAAACAAATCTTCCTTATCTGTAAAATGCTTATAGAAAGCTCCTGTTGTCACGCAAGCTGATTTACAAATTCTTCTCATGTTTGCTTTTTCATAGCCTTCCTCCAAGAAGGCATCCAGACCACTTTTTAGTATGTTGGCATGAGTTTCTTCAAAATTACCTGTAGTCATAGATCCTCCCATCAAAAATAGTTCTTGTTTAGATAACTAAGTTATCTAAACATTACACCCAGCTGTTGCTATCTGTCAAAAGAAATATTTTTACGTCAATAATTATGACCAGAAGAAGGCCTGGTTTTATATGATCGTGATGCTATTTGTCCTATCAAATTGTTTTCGTACCCCTGAGTATGAGTTTCGTACCCTAAGCGGCTGTGCCGTTAAAATGTATCAAATATGGCGTTTTGTTCTCAAGAACGACGTCATCTGCCTGGATGTCTACAAGTTCACACATCAGGTCAGTGATGTGACGGGGTGTCAGGATGATGCCCAGCGTCTGGCCGTCACCGCCGGAACAGCTCATGAATTCGCCGTAGAATCGGCCGATAAAGTCCTCACTAGTCTTTTGGTACTTAATATTCTTGAACACATGTTCGTTTAGAAATTCTGTGTAGAACTTGAGCGGCGTCTTGCCAAGCGTGTCGTTTACTTCGTTGAGACGGAAGCTTGTCTGCAAGATTGCAAACTCAGACAAGAGCTTGTCCTTCTTCGCCTCCGGGCCAACGTTCGAGCGGGTCAGGCGATTCTTGATGGCGCTCATTAGCTTGTCGCCGTCACGGCTCCCAGCGAGCTGGTCTCCAGTAAGGCTCTCAATCGAGAATCCGCCGGACTTAATCTCGTCCAGTGCAAGTAGAATACCAGCAACAACCAGTGGTTTGTCTTGGTCCTTCAGCGTCCCGTATGTGCGCAAATACTCGTGCAGCTCAGCAGCATCCTTCAGAATCTGCTCGGTCGTCTTTTCAACATCCGTCAGCTCCTCAAGAACGTATCGCGTGTAATACTCCTGAATGTTTTCAGGGGAGAAGCCGACAAAGGTTTCCAGGTCTTTAAGTTGCTTGTAGCCCTCACGGTCATCTACATACAGCGGTGTAATCTTGTGATGCTACAGCGGTTTAATCTTGTGATGCTTTCCATCGCCAGAAACACCGACTGAGAACACCTTCTTGAAAGTACTGTTTTGTGCAATATGCTTCGCGTAGAAGTATGCCCCGTTCACTGCATATTCAGTGACTGCCTTGACAGACATATCAATTACGCCATCATCAGTCAGCTTCACGTGCTTATCTAAATCAGCCTTGTCCTCAACAACCAGAACAAAATCGTCGATAACGGCCACATACTCTGGGTAGCCAGCATTGCCGGTGCCGCGCTTTGATGCTGTCTTCAAAGCATCATCAAGTTCCTTGACGTTACTTCCTTGTGCATCAAACTGAATATTGCACTCATCTAGCTGAGCAGCTACCCAAAGGTCTGTTTAAACTTCTTTCTTTGCCATATATCTATTCCTCCTAGCTTAAATCTAGGACTTGTCTCCCATGGTCTTTATCATACTGAAGTGCTCAAATCCGCGTCCTTATGTTTTTGTGTGCTCTTTTGCTGACATGGTCTTAGTGTCAACCTTGGCGACGACGTTGACAGCATCGGAGTATTTTCGGGTTAAGAGAGCGACATTCTCAACATGGAAGGTCTGTGGGAATAGGTCCACCGGGGTCACACTTACGGGTTTGTACGAGCCAATCTCAACAAAGCGGCGTAGGTCACGCGCAAGGGTTGCCGGATCACATGAGACATAGGCAATCGCACGAGCACTCTGCTTAGAAAGCTGCTGAATAACCTCAGGAGCAAGTCCTGCGCGAGGTGGATCAACAATAATAACGTCAGCATCCGTGTCAGGGAATTCTCTACCTGCGTCGCCGCCTACCGCATCAACGTTATCAAGCCTGGCTAGCTCAAGATTACGACGAAGATCTCTAACGGCTGGACCATAAGCTTCAACAGCAGAAACAAATCCTGCACGCTTTGCCAGAGGAAGCGTAAAGGTTCCTGCTCCACAATAGAGGTCCATAGCCTCATCGTCAGGCTGAACATCCAAATTAGAAAGTACAAGCTCAACGAGTTTCTCGGCACCCTTGGTATTGACCTGGAAAAACGAAGGTGCAGAAAGCTGCATCTTCTGACCATCAATGAGTTCGCTCCACGAGCCGGAGCCATTCAGGCGCTCTACGCCTACAACACGGCGAGCTTTACTAGGGCCTTTTGTCATAACGCGGACAATACTTGTTGCCTTGACTGCGTCACTCAAAACGCGGGCCACTTGTGTGCGTGGGAAGCCGCTTGGAGCGGTCCAGAGTGCCACCTCAAGCTCTTTAGTGCGTCTAGACACTCTGATGCCAATACGCTCTATATCAAGCTCGTGAGAGCCCGAGAGATAGGAGAGGGCGCCGCTTACGGCACCAACTGCCTTTTGGTTGCTTTTATCTAAGAGCGGACAGTCTTTAATGCGAACAATGTCCTGTCCGTTAGGTGCATACATTCCTACCAGCGTTTTATTGCCATTGCGTTTAAACGCCAGTTCAATTTTATTGCGATAGCCCCATGGCTCACCAGGGGAAACAATATCTTTTACCAGTTCAGAAACATCGTCGGGTGAAAAATGCCCAATGCGTTCAAGAGCAGAGACCACGCCATTGCGTTTCTCGACAAGTTGCTGCTCGTAGACAATGTTGCCCCAAGGAGTGGCACCCGTGAGCACCACAAAGGGATTAGGGCGTGGCTCTCTGAATGCAGAAGCTTCCAAGACCTTTACAAGTTGTGCGCGAGAAAACCTGTCTGTATCCTCGGTAATCTGCACACTGACGGTATCTCCAGGGACGGCGCCACCAGAGATGAAGACTGTTTTTCCTTCTTGGGTATGAGCGATGGCGTCTGGGCCATAACTCATACGTTCAACATGTAAGGTGAGCTCAGACACTTAGTAGACCATTCCCATGGCTTCGCGAACCTCGTCAAGCGTGGCGTTAGCAATAACGTTTGCGCGAGCGTTTCCATCGTGGATAATATCGCGAATAAGATCTGGCTGAGCTGCAAACTCTGTGCGCTTCTGACGAATTGGCTCAAAGTAGGAGTTAACAGCATCGATGACGTAAGTCTTGAGTGCTCCGCCGCCGCCCATGCCAATCTCGTCAGCAATTTCTTTTGGATCACGGCCAGTACAAATGCCAGCAGTGGTGAGAAGCGCAGAGACTCCAGGACGATTGTCTGGATCAAAGGTAATCATGCGCTCAGAATCAGTCTTGGATTTCTTGATAAGCTTGGCAGTTTCTTCAGCTGTCATAGAAAGCGAGATAGCATTTCCGTAAGACTTGCTCATCTTGCGGCCATCAAGACCAGGAATCAATGGGGTAGAGGTAAGAAGACCAGAAACCTCTGGGAATACCTTGCCGTAGCGCTCATTAAAGCGACGGGCAATCTTAGAGGTAATCTCAATGTGAGGCAGCTGATCGCGACCAACAGGAACAACATTTCCTTTGCAGAAAAGAATGTCGCATGCCTGGTGAACAGGATAGGTGAGGAGAAGACCGGTGAGAGCATGTCCAGATGCTTCCTGCTCGGCTTTAACAGTTGGATTTCTATGAAGCTCAGACTCGGTAACAAGCGAGAGGAACGGCAACATAAGTTGGTTGAGAGCTGGAACTGCAGAATGAGTGAAAATCATGGTCTTCTCTGGATCAATTCCGCAGGCCAGATAATCAATAACCATATTGTAGACGTTGTCTGCAATATGTTCAGTAGTGTCTCTGTCTGTAATGACCTGATAGTCAGCAATAATAATATTGGTATGAACACCAAGATTTTGGAGTCTTACGCGCTCAACAATAGTGCCAAAGTAATGGCCAAGGTGAAGCCTTCCGGTGGGACGATCCCCTGTAAGCATGTTGTACTTTCCTGCATGCTCGGCTAAATCAGCTTGGATTTCATCAGAACGGCGAACAGCTGCTTCATAACTGCCTTCGTTTGGCATAATGACTCCTTGAAGTAAATTAATGCGTGAACTAAGTAAGTTTAGCGCATTCCAAGCTTTTTGCGTTCAAGGGCACGGGCAATAAGGATTTGCTTGCGCAGCTCTGGAATCTTTTTTCCATCCATGGCAGGAGTATCAGAAAGCTTGTATGGAATGCCTAGCTCTTCGTACTTTTTTACACCCATCACATGATAGGGAAGTACGTCTAATCCAATTACATTATCCCAGTGGGCAATAATCCTACCAACACCCGCAAGCTCTTCTGCTGAATCAGTAATGCCGGGTACTACAACATGTCTGATAAGAACTTTAATACCTCTACGATTAAGCTCATCGCCAAACGCAAGCGGTCTTTCTGAGCCAACTTCACAAAGACTTATGTGGCCCTTTGGATCAGAGTGTTTGATAT
>JABZGY010000047.1:0-5897 GCA_015259155.1 Atopobium sp.
GACAAACGACTTTTGGACGCCACAATTTCATCTCTTCCCGCCTCAAGGTTGGATGAATGACCCCAACGGACTTTGTCAGTTTAAGTCCGTCTACCACGCGTTTTACCAGTACACTCCCGAGTGGCCTGCTAACGAGCTCCGCTTTTGGGGACATGCTGTGAGCAAGGATTTGCTCTCTTGGGAAACGCTCCCTATTGCGATTTCTCCAGACGCAGCTTGCGATAAGGACGGTGTGTTTTCGGGTTCGGCCTGGATTGAGACGCGCAACGCATCGGCCGGCGACTGCGGTCACGACAACGGCGCGGCGGCCGGCAGCTGCGGCCACGGCGGCGACGGCAACGACGACGCCCGCGGCAGTGCAGCGGCCCGCGAGGTCATGCGACTCTTCTACACCGGCAACGTTATGGACGAAACACACCCAGAAGCCGACGGCATTGACGTCGGTCGAGAAGCCTATGAGGTCATGGTGACCTCTGAAGATGGACTGAATTTCTCGCCAAAGTGCGTTGTTTTGAAGCCGGGTGACTACCCCGATACCTGCACAAACCACGTGCGCGATCCGAAGGTTTGGGAGCAAGACGGGGCTCTGCGCATGCTGTTAGGTGCTCGCGAGAGGGACACTGCGGCTAGTCCCGCGAAATCCGCAGATGAACGCTGCGATTCGGGAGCGGCGTTGATTTACGACTCCAGTGATTGTGGCAAGTCGTGGACGCTCCACTCGGTTATACGCGGGGCTAATGCTCTGGGTCATCGTGAGGCGTTTGGCTACATGTGGGAATGCCCTTTTTTGGTGCAGCTAGATTGCCAGGAGTTTCTATCTATGTGTCCGCAGGGGCTAAGAGAAGGCGCTAGTACGGAGCCAAGCGCTGGTACGGAGCCAAGTGCTGGTACGGAGCCAAGCATCGGTGCGTCCAAGGGGTCGCGCTTGAGCGATTCCGCTAACTTGCAAAAAAACACTTCAAGCGAGCCTCTCGACAAATGGCAAAATATCTGGCAGTCGGGCTATTTTCCGCTTCCAGGAAGTCAAAAGCTTATCAATGTTGAAACTGTTTCCACCGATAGCTTTGTGCTCTGGGATCATGGTTTTGACTTCTACGCACCTCAAACGTTCGTCGACGTTTGTGGCCGAACCATTTTGATTGGATGGATGGGCATCATCGATCCGACTTACCATAGTTATCCTGAAGGCATTGGATTCTGCCACAACCTTACTCTGCCGCGAGAACTTTCGCTGTCTGGTGATGGCGTTATCCTGCAGCGTCCTGTTAAAGAGCTTGATGCTAAGCGACGCGAATGTGTGGAATTTGTCGCCGACACTGTCGTCAAAATAGATCAACTATCTGCAGATATTGAGATTACGGACATATCCGGAGACGGAACTCTTACTCTCAATGACGCGCTTGAGCTTTCTTACTCCAAGGACATTTTTGCCTTGAAATTCATTGACGAGGACACCGCCGCAGGTAGAACTCAACGCTCTATTAGGCTAAAGGAGCTTTCTGAACTGCGTCTTATTGTTGACGGATCTACCGTGGAGATTTATCTGAATGATGGTCGCGTAGTTTTCTCGACGCGATGGTTCCCTGCATCCGAGCGGGTAACGTTGAGCAGCACTTTTGTTGCTGCTAACTCACGAGCATACAGCCTAATCGCGTAACTCGGTGGATTTGCTTGGCATAGTCTAGCTCCGACACCAAAGGAATACTGTTTGTAGTCACGGATTGAAGCCGTTATGCATGAAATTGCATATTCCGTACGTTTTATAAGCAAAATTTTCACAGGACTCGGAAAATTGCCGTTTTTGGGACTTCAGGCGGTAAAAAATGCGTTTAGTTGGGAATGAAGGAATTTAGTTCAACTTTTTATATTCGCGTTTGCCCAGGATAAGCGAAATAGTTTTAACTATTTCTTTTACTAATTGAGTCAAAACATCTCATTTTCAAAATGAATACACCAACTAAACGCATTTTTTACCTTTTTAGGCCCAAATTCGCCAAAAATGAGCCCCAAACCAAAGTTTGGGGCTCATTAACGTGCAAATCTCAATGATCATTGCGAGCAAGCGAACCTTCATGGCCGCTTGTGCATGTTCGTGCACACGTTCGTGCGCACGTTCACGTATGCACACGGCCAGTTGCGGCCGCACCTGTAGCCGTTCGCGACAGTTCGCGCTACTCGGAGAGGTACTTGGAGAACGCAGCGACCATGCCATCTGCGGTGGTCTGGCCAAAGACGTCGGCAGACTTTGCCTCGTCCATGAAGATTCCCATCAGGCTCTGGAGCATCTCTACCTGGCCGCCGTCACGCATAATACCCAGGTTAACGACGAGTTTTGCTGGAACAGTGTCGCCGTCGCCGCCCATTGGCTCAAAGTTGATTGGGCTGGAAGGCTTCACGATTGCGATGTAAGGCTTTTCAAGATTGACAGGGTCGGTGTGTGGAATTGCAATCTCACCTGCAGGAAAAGCGAGTCCGGTTGGATAGTTCTTCTCGCGAGTTGAAATTGCGTCTTTCCAGGTGTCCTTGATGTAGCCGAGGTTGGTCAGGCGGGTCTCGAGCTGGTCAAACAGCTCAAAGGCGTCCTTGGCCTCAATGTCAAAGAAAACGAGCTCGGGCTTTAGGAGCTCAGCGTCGGTTGTAGCCATTGCTACTCCCCTTTCTGTTGCTGGCGGCGCGCTCGTACGCGCAGTCCGTTGGGATCTAGTTTTGCCTCGAGGTCGAGCAGCAGCTTGTAGACCTCTCGAGCGTCGTTGCCCTGCGCATCGGTCATATCGCCGCAGGTCAGGTAGAAGCGACCCTGCAGCGGCGTGGCCTTGTTGATGCGCACGTACGAGCGCAGTCCTTGCGGAGCCTCTCGCACGCGAATCTGCGTGATCTGGGACAACTTGTAGGTTGATTTGTGTTTACCCGTTACAAATGTGATTGAGTCTGGGGCGAGAATAACCTGTTCAGGATAGGCATGCGCGAGAAACGCGTTGAGAATCGAGTACAGGCAAACCACAACCAGAAAGAGCATCAACCAGCGGATAAACCCGAGCGCAAAGAGTACGACTGCCGCGATGAGCACGATAATCGAGACGTAGTTGGGCAGCAGCACGTCGATGACGTAGCGGCGGCGGTCATACGTGTACGTGACCGGCTTGGCCGCGGAGTCGGTGCGGGTCACGGCGTCGGCGCTAGTCGCGGCGCGGGTCGCGGCGTCGGTGCGGGCTGCGGCACGGCCGTCGGCTGACGAGCGCTTGCTGGTTGATGAGGACTTTGGAGTGGACATAGTTTCTCGCCTTTTGGTCAAGCGGTAAACAGAGAGGCTCGCCAAGCGGAACCTGGACGAGCCTCCTTGCGATTTTCTGTAGGCAACAAGGCCTGCTCGGGACGGGACTAAGCCTCCTGAGCCTCGTGCATTGCAGCAGCCTCCTTGAGGATGCGGCTACGGTTCCACACAGCAAGTGCGCAAGCGATTGCGCCGGTTACTACAACGCCAACGATTGGGTTGATGCTGGAGAACAGGACAAACAGGCCGGACAGTGGGCTGCCGCCGTCGGAAAGGACGGTGATCAGGGAAGAACCAGCAACGCCGGTGCTACCAACTGCAGCTGCGATGTCGAAGCCAGCCTGAGTTGCAGACTGTGTGATGAGTGGAGCAAGAGCGGTGGAGATCAGCAGACCGATGATGACGGAAACAATACCGATGATCAGGCCGCGGAAGCCGTTACCCTTGCAGACAGGAACTGCGACTGCGAGCATGTAGGTGCCAGCAGCAAGGTCGACAAATGGCAGAGTCTGGTTGCCAACTGGCTGAAGCAGAAGTGCAAACAGAACCATCAGAGGAATGCAAATAAGAGCCAGGGACAGGGTTACTGGGTGGCCAACTGCAACTGCAGAGTCAAGGCCGATCCAGATGTTGCCGCGATTCTTAACGCGCTGCTGGATGAAGTTAGAAGCTGCCTCGGAGATTGGCAGGAGGCCTTCCATCAGGAGAGCTGCCATACGAGGGATGAGGATCAGAACGGAGCCAAGGGTGACGCCGATAGTCAGGATCTTGGTGATGGAGCCTGCGATGTCAGCAGCGTCGAAGTATGCAACGCAGCCGATGATGAGGCCAATAACGGTACCGATGAACAGTGGCTCGCCGAAGACGCCAAAGCGCTTCTGCATGGACTCAACGTCAATGTCGATGTCGCGAACGCCAGGAATCTTGTCGAGCAGCCAGTTCAGACCCATAGCAACTGGTGCGTAAGCAAGCGAGAAGCCCTGGGAGATAGAAACGCCTGGCATGTTGAGTGCCTTCTGGACGTCCTTTGCGGTTGCGTCAGCAAGAACAAGCAAGATGACCTCGTCGATGATTGCTGCAGCGAAGCCAAGCATGATGTTGTTGGTAACGTTTGCAACAAGGGAGCCGACGAATGCGTAGTGCCAGTAGTTCCAGATGTCGACGTTGACGGTCTGGGTGAAGTTAACCAGGACAAGAAGCAGGTTAACGATGAGTGCCAAAGGAATGATAACCAGACCAATGGTGGTGCCGAGTGCAATTGCTGCACCTGCTGGCCAACCGACGTCGATGACGTTGAGAGTCAGACCAAAGCGGTGAATCATCTCCTGAACTGCAGGTCCAATTGCGGTACCAAACAGCTGGTTGATGACGAGGTTAAGGCCGATAAAGCCAACGCCGACCATAAGGCCAGCCTTGAGGCTTTTACCAAAGCCTGCTCCCAGAGCGCAACCGATGATGGTCAGGATGATTGGCATCATGACTGCAACACCGAGGCCCTGAAGGAACGAGAAGAATGAAATTACTACTTCCACACTTACCTTCTTTCGTACAAAAAACAAACACCCGCCGCCGTTGGCGATCAGCCGCAGGCGCGTGGCCTCGCAGACAACCGTTGGCGAGCGGGTGTAAATTACCGAACTACTTACTTGAGGATGTCAAGAATCTGCTGCTCAGCAGCTGCCTTACCAATGGTGGTGAGAAAAGGAACGCCGCTGACATATGGGCAGGTAATGCTTGCAGGTGCCTCAGTAGTTGCAATGAGTATGTCTGCGTCTGCACACTGGTTGACTGCCTCGCCAATGGAGCACTTAACAATGTTGTAAGTTCCAGCAAGGCCGTTGGAATCGAGAAGATCCTTGACCTTTGCCTCAACAGCAGTAGAGGTTGCGATACCGGAACCACAAGCTACGACTACCTTTTTCATGTCTTCTCCTTCGAGACAGAACGAGATTTTCTCGCCCTGATATGTGGTTGATGCGCTGGCGGCTGCGTGCGGGGCGCGCGATTACCGAGCTGGTGACCGTGGACGGCTGCCGTGCTAGCGGCCGCGTGCGGCTATCGTGCTGGCGCATCAACCTTTGTGCCGATGTTACCTGTTTATTGCCCAGGTTTCTCGGCTTCTAAACACTTAACGTAGGTATTGTAAACAAATTAAACAAGATTGTCTATGTTGTTTTATCTATACAACTTTTATATAGTGGATGTATTAGTTTTATGAAGTACTTGCAGGTAAAACGTTTTTAACGTATTAGTTGAATTGTTTATTTGACGTTTGAGGGGGACGCCATGACAAGGGTAAGCATCCGCGATGTAGCTGCTGAAACAGGCTACTCTCCTGCAACCGTCTCTAATGTCCTCAACGAAAAAGGCAACGTCGGAGCCAAGGCAACCCACATCATTCTGGAGGCCATTGCGCGCCTTGGGTACAGCCGCTCGGCTCAGATTTCTCGCATCATTTTTGCGATTGCGCGCGTCAACGGCCACATCGTCGACGAAAGCGCCTTTCAAGCAGGTGTTTATACCGGCATCGAACGCGCTGCTCGCAGGCTTGGACTGCCGTCGGCGATGGTAACCTTGGACCTCCCCGACCCCGTTACTAGCAGAAAAAACATTGCTGAGCTGGAAC
>JABZGY010000048.1:0-5739 GCA_015259155.1 Atopobium sp.
ACTGAATATTTTTAAGTATACGGTCAAAAGTTGGTGAGCCATTCGCTGGAATTCTGCGTAAATTATGATCATTTCTTGAACCGTCAATTGTGACTTGAGCGTTGTTAATACCTAGGTCAACAAGTTTGTGTGCAATTTGTTTATTTAGCAGATATCCATTCGTTACTATTGAAGCTGGTTGCAAGTAATAATCATTATTTATTAGCTTGCTGGTCAATAATGAAATTTTATCTAACTCAAGTAGTGGCTCTCCACCATACCAAACAATTTGAAGTGCCTTCAAATCAGGGAAGTTACTTTTAATAAATCGAGGTATTTGGGCAATCGTTTCTTCTGACATTGATGTTTGATTTCTAATATTTTCAAAACAGTAAGGACACCTAAAGTTACAATAAGTGGTAGGAGCAATTGTTAAAGTTAGATTATCTGTTGCAAATCGATGTATTTGGGATGAACAGATAAGTGCTTCTGTTTCGTCAATAGAGCTGTCTACTAGAATTCCGCCTGACAGTAGATTATCCGATGTTTCATCGGATAACGCTTTAATCGAACTTGATAATTGATCGTCGGATTTTTTTGCTTTGAAATAATCTTTCAAAGTTTTGTCAACTTCTAACAATCCACCAGTGAATGAATTGTAGATATATAAATTATCATCATATTCAACGAAGGAATTGTATTTTGAAAATTTAAAGGAGTTATATCTGTTAGTCATATCCATTCACCTGCGATTCTAGCTGCTGGAGAGAAAATCTCTCCAGCAGCAATTAGATTAGACGTTGTATCTTTTTCCACAAATGTCGAAGAAAAATCCACAGCTGGTAATTGTTGTGGTCTGCTTTGACGGTTTAATAATCCATTTCATAGTTGTCTCCTTACATGTTGGTGTAATTTGTGCTAGCTAACACGTTGTGAATAATGTAGAAGTTTTAATAAGAGAAAAACCTTTTTTTCGATGAATGGTAATGGATAGAAAAGTAGATATTTTTTCAAACAACCAGTTAAATAGGTTATATTCTAATAATTAACATAAATTATTAAATTAAAAATATTATAATTCACCGAAAGTTCGATTTTTGAAATATTCGAGTGATATAATGGAAAAGTGAGTGTGTGACAAAACCCATACGACACAATTTATTTTTTGCTGTGCTATGCATGGAACTTAAAGGTTTTCCATAAACCGTTTATACTTACACCAATACACAATGGTTGCGAGGAGTATGCATGCTTGTCTATAACACTCAGACGCATAAAAAAGAAGAGTTCAAGCCAATCGACGAGGGCAAAATCCGCATGTACGTGTGCGGTCCTACGGTTTACGATCAGATTCACATCGGAAACGCCCGTACCTTCCTCTCGTTTGACGTTATTCGCCGTTATCTGATGCACAAGGGTTATGAGGTCACCTTTGCTCAGAATCTGACTGACGTTGACGACAAGATTATTCAGCGTGCCATTGAGCAGGGAAGGACTGCTCAAGAGGTTTCTGAAGAGTTTTCTCAGGCGTTCATCGAGCAGATGCACCGCTTCAATATTCTAGATCCGGATATTCGTCCTCGCGCAACGCACGAGATTGAAGCCATGCTACAGATGATTCAATCTTTGATTGAACAGGGTTATGCTTACGCGGTGCCTTCGGGCGACGTGTACTTCTCGGTCCGTTCTGACCCCGGCTATGGCGTGCTTTCTGGCAGAGATCTTGATCAGCTTCGCGCAGGTGAGCGCGTTGAGGTTAATGACGAGAAACGCGATCCATTTGACTTTGCACTCTGGAAGGCTGCAAAGCCTGGTGAGCCTAGCTGGCCAAGCCCTTGGGGAGAAGGTCGTCCAGGTTGGCACAGTGAGTGCTGCGCCATGATTCATCGCTACCTGGGTACTCCAATTGACATTCACGGTGGTGGCTCTGACCTGGTATTCCCTCATCATGAGAACGAGACCGCGCAGGCATCTTGCGCCTGGCATGCTCCTCTCGCCAATTATTGGATGCACACCGGAATGCTTCGCGTTGATGGCGAGAAGATGTCCAAGTCTTTGGGCAACTTCTACACACTCAAGGAAGTTTTGGACAAGTACCCTGCAGATGCAGTAAGACTTTTGATGCTTCAAACGCACTATCGTGCACCACTTGATTTCTCGTTTGAGCGCCTTGAGGGCACCGTTGGTACGCTTGAGCGCATGAAGACCTGCGTTGCAAATCTCCGCTGGGCTTTCAAGCAGTCTTCTGCTCAGCACGAACTCTCCGACGCTGATAGCACGCTTGCCGAGGCAATCAATACAGCTCAGAGCGAGTTTGACGCTCAGATGGATGATGATTTCAACACCGCAGGAGCACTCGCTGCTATCTTTGCCCTGGTAACTGCTGCAAATACGTATCTTGCAGAGGTTGGCCAGAACGTTGGTGCAAGTCCTGTTCTCCGTGCAGCAGATATGTTGTGCGAGCTCACGGGAGCTTTGGGAATTGATTTGACTCAGGCGGCGCCTACCTCTGATTTACCAGAAGAGCTTGTGACGCTTGCCGCTCAGGTAGCAGGCTATGAGGGCGCGTCAGCCGACGAGGCTGCAGAGGCTTTGCTTGCTGCTCGTCAGGAGGCTCGTTCCCAGAAGAACTGGGCAGTTGCTGATCAAATTAGAGACGGCATTGCCGAGCTTGGACTTTTGATTGAAGATACCGCCGCTGGCGCTCGACTTAAGCGTAAGGCAGACTAACTATGGCAAGAAATCAGCGTTCCACCTCTAAAAACACGCGCTCCGAGGGCGCTGCAGGCCGCGGTGGCTCCACTGGTCGCAGTGGCGCTGCAGGTCGCGGTGGGGCTGCAGGTCGCAGCGGCACAGGTCGCGGGGGAGCTGCAGGTCGCGGCTCCAAGAAGGCTGCCGACCGGGGCGGTTATTTCGGCGCCAAGAATGGCCAGGGCTCAAAGGGCAGTCGCTCCGCTCAAGGCGCACGCGCAACTCAGGGCACCCGCGGACAGAAAAGCGCTGGTGGACAGCGAGGTACTGGCGCTGGACGTCCCGGTAACAAGAAGCCTGCAACCGATCTTATCGAGGGTCGTCGCGCAGTAGCAGAGGCGCTGACCGTTGGTATTCCTTTGAAGAATGCTCTGGTACAAGCCGCAAGCGGTCAGAAGGACCAAGAGATTGAGGCGCTTGCACGTCAGCTTGAGCAGGAGGGTATTCCTGTCGAGCGTGTCGCAAAGCCCGTGCTTGACTCGCTTTCAAGCCACGGCGCTCACCAGGGTGTTATTGTCCGTACACAGCCTTTTGCTTACGCTGACCTCTCTGAAATCATTCAGCGTGCCGGTTCTGAAAACTCGTTAGTTGTGGTCTTGGACCACGTAACTGACGAGGGAAACTTTGGTGCAATTGTAAGAAGTGCTGAGGTAGTTGGCGCAGCCGGCGTTGTTATTGCAAACGCTCGCGCCGCCCGAGTTGGCGTTGGAGCATACAAGACGTCCGCTGGAGCCGTGCTTCACCTGCCAATCGCTCAGGTTTCTAATCTGCCGCGCGCTCTTGAAGAGCTTAAAGCCGCAGGTTTTTGGACATGTGGCTCTACCGAGCACGCCACTCAGTCCGTGTGGGAGGCTCCTATGGGAGGTCGCCTTGCACTTGTCATGGGCTCTGAGGGTTCAGGAATTTCTCGCCTTATGCTCGAGAAGTGCGATTTTACGTGCAAACTTCCTCAGTTTGGCCAGGTAGAGTCCCTGAACGTTGCTCAGGCAACAACGGTCATGTGCTACGAGTGGCTCCGCAGGACTCAGGAAGCGTAAGCTCAGGAAGCCCAGGAAGCATAAGGTATGGCTCAGAAAAAATCGCTGCTTGTAGTCGATGGCTATAACGTCATGTTGGCAACTCCTCGCTATGAGGCGTTGCTGGATGAACGTGGCTCTTCTGCACAAGAAACCGCTGCTGAGAAAGCCTATCACCTCAACACCGATCCGTTTTATCGCGCCCGTTTGGCGCTCATTTCTGACGTTGCCACGTTTGCGCAGGGCACCTACGAGGCCGTTATTGTGTTCGACGGAAAGGGAAACGTAAACGACGAGCGCCCGGAGCGCACCCACGCTGGCGTGCAGCTGGTTTTTTCCGAGACTGGGGAGTCCGCAGATAGCGTCATCGAGCGCCTGGTCACGGACGCGCGAGAGGCTGGTCGCAAGGTATTTCTGGTCACGTCGGACAGGGACATCCGCGCCACGGCTGGCTTTGGCCCCGGCGAGGTCACGCGCATTGCAAGCGCATCACTGGTCCACGAGATTTCCCAAGCAGATAACGTTGTCGAAGAGATGCGTCGCGATCAGGTCAGTACGCGCATGACGCTTGAAAACCGCATTTCTCCAGAACAGCGCGAGAAACTCTGGAAGCTGCTAGGCAGATAGGTGCCCAGGTCAGCGTCCCACGTACGCGATGCGCCAATTTGCCCAACCGCACCAATGCGTCCAGCGCGCCTGGGCGCAATCAGCGCGCCTGATTTCTGCAAAGAATCTGTAAATTCTGCCTAAAAACATCAAAGAATCTGTGGATTTGCCTGATTTCATTAAAGAATCTGTGTTCCAAATACAGATTCTTTGCACTTTTCAGGCGGACTTTGAAGTGCGCGCGAGATTGCCCCTCCATGGAGCCTGATTTTCTTGCCATATCTGAGTGATTTGCCGGAAAAGCACGTCATATCTGAGCTATTTGCCGGTTTTTCTCGTCATGTCTGAGCTGTTTTACTCAGACATGATGTACTTTTCAGGCTGACTAAACTTAACCAGACAGCGCATTTGTACCAAGTTCACCCCCACAGAAGGGCAGCGCTCCTACGAGCCACATTGACCAGTTTGTGGAGAAAAATTTCTCGAAAATTGAGACTAGACCAAAGTCAGAAAAGTCTATAGAATATCCTCTGCACTTGATGCCGCTATAGCTCAGCTGGTAGAGCAACTGACTTGTAATCAGTAGGTCCCGGGTTCGAAGCCTGGTGGCGGCACCACTTGAATTTTCAGCCAGGCATTGCCTGGCTTTTTTCGTGCGAATTTTAGGGCATTCGCGACGTATCGCGTATGGCTTTTATAGACAACCGTAAAAGCCCGTATGCGTCTGGCCAGAAATCCGCTTGGAGTTGTGACGAGAAAATCGGTGGAGTTGTGGCCAGAAACTCGCTTGAAGTTGTGGCCAGAAAACCGCATGGAATCGTGGCGAGAAAACCGCTTGGAATTGTGGAAAAAATTTGATAAGATACGCCCGGTTGGGTGGATTACGTTGACAAGATTTTTATTCAATCGTAATATTTTCCCGCTTGAGAGGTAATTGGAAGATCAACTAGACTTCCTGCGTACGTTAAACTGCAAGGTAAACAGCGTACACAATTGCTTCTAGAGTGCTTGAAAACGGCATTCGGGGATATGGCACAGCGGCAACTGCGGCGGACTGTAAATCCGCTCCCTCTGGGTTCCTTGGTTCGAGTCCAAGTATCCCCACCACGCCCGTGTAGCTCAGTAGGTAGAGCACTTCGTTGGTAACGAAGAGGTCACCGGTTCAAATCCGGTCGCGGGCTCCATTTTTCAAGCGGCATTTATGCCGGCGTAGCTCAGCTGGTTAGAGCACACGGCTCATACCCGTGACGTCACTGGTTCGAATCCAGTCGCCGGTACCAGACTCTTTACGGCGTACATGTCCTAGACATTTGCGCCGTTGAGTATAAACAGACGTTTTTTCACCACGGTCTAGCCCGAGGGTTAGTTCCAGAAGGAGGATTGGCAA
>JABZGY010000049.1:0-5506 GCA_015259155.1 Atopobium sp.
TGACAGATTATCCGACTTAGGTGTGTTTTGAACTGCCTCCCATTTCTCGTGTCTAAGAAATGGGAGGCAGTTCATTTGACGTGGGGCCTTTTCTGTCTTGCAGCAACTTGACCGCAAGTTGGCCGTGGGCTGACCGCTGGTTGGCCGTAGGTTGGCCGCAACCTAATCGCAGCCCGATACCGTTCAAGAAAATTGTCTCAAAAAGTGGACAAAAGTCCTTATTTTTATTTTAGGGAGCAGGTACAATTACTCAAACTTAAGCCAAAACTGTCCTGTAATGAGGACTTACGAAGCAAGAACAGCGAGGTCTCGTGTGAACGTTTTAACCTACCTTGACAGTCTTGACTCCGACGTTCGCAAGAAGATCATCAAATGGGCTTCTCGCGTTCCCGCTAATCGTCTTTCTCATTGTAGGCAGATTCGTCTTAATTCCGGACAGACCCTTGTCCACATGCTGGACCGCGTTGATAACGTGTACATTCTGTGCCGCGGTACCGTGCGCACTACGTCGCATAATTCCGCAGGTAGCACGTATGTTATTGACGAGTATCGTGCGCCCGTTGCTTTTGGCGAGATGGAAGTTATTAGCGAGAGCCCGTTTTACCTGGGATCGCTCACCGCAACTTCCGGCTGCGAGTTTATTTCGGTTCCACGCGAGGACTACCTGCAGTGGATTCGTTCGGACCCTGAGGCACTTCTCACCCGCTCACGCTGGATTATCAAGAATCTAACACGTCAGTCTGGCTACGAGCGCAGCTTGCTGACCTGGAGCGGAACCAAGCGCCTGATGTACATGCTTAGCGAGCTGACGCGCGATCAGATTCACCGCGGCGTTGTTGAGTGGCCGTTTACGGTGCGTCTGACCAGGCAAGAGCTGGCAGACAAGATTGGTACCAGCACAAAAACTGTTGCCCGCGGCATCGACGAACTTAAGGAGAGGGGCATGGTTTCTGTTCAGCACGGCAAGATTGTCATTACCGAGAGGCAGTTCCAGCGCCTCGACGACGCAATGAAACACGAGGGAGAATCCCACCTTCTGGACTAACCTCTGTACCTGGCACAACGCTTGGGCAAGACCGTTCTTCTCGCCCCAGGCAGCGCGCCGCGCAATGCGGTGCACCATAACTTGGAACGACCGACGTACCCGTCGTAATCACAACCCTGTTTTTGCAGGATAAACGTAAGGAGCACTAATGAGCGAGTTCATGGACATCATCACTTCCGACAACCTCTCGTACAAGCAGAAGGTTCTGCACCTGGCTCAGGCTGCCGAGAACTCCGAGCATCCTATTAAGACGACCGCTGAGTTTGATCGTCTTTTTGCAGCTCACGCGCTTGACGACATGTGTGAGGGCAACGCTCCTTACCGTCCTCGCTATATCTGCCCTGACTACCAGGTGTTTGCTCAGAACGGTTCTGAGTTTTTGCGCTTTGACAAGCCAGAGACCCTTGATGACCTGCTCTGGGGCCTTGCCGCTCTCTACGACAACGTTCCTTCTGTCACCAGTCGCCCTGTCTATGTTGGTCAGCTGGACAAGATTATCGACCCATTCCTGGAGGGAATGACCGACGCAGAAATTAAGCCTCGTCTTCGCCGCTTCCTGAATCACATCGACCGCACCGTTGCAAGTGGTTACTGCCACGCAAACATTGGACCAGAGGACACTCGCGCAGGTAGACTGCTGCTTGAGGTTGATCGCGAGCTCATGAACGCAGTTCCAAACTTCACTCTCAAGTACGATCCAGAGGTCACGTCCGACGAGTTCATGCGCCTGGCAGTCAAGACCACCATGGTCTGCTCCAACCCTGCTTTTGCTAACCACCGCATCCACAAAGAGACCTACCCTGGCGAGTACACCGTCGTAAGCTGCTACAACGTCCTTCCTATGGGCGGCGGCGCTTACACTTTGAGCCGCGTGCTTCTCCCTGGCCTGGCAAAACTTGCAACCAACGTTGACGACTTCATGAACAACCTGCTGCCAACCGCAACTGGCGAGGTCCTGAACTTCATGAACGAGCGCGTCCGCTTTATTGTTGAGGATTCCAACTTCTTTGAGACCAGCTTCCTGGCTCAGGAAGGCCTCATTTCTCGCGAGCGCTTCTGCGGCATGTTTGGCGTTGCCGGTATGAGCGAGTGCGTTGCTGAGCTGCTGCATCTTGATAGCAGCCGCACCTACGGTAAGGACGACGAGGCCAACGAGCTGGCCGATCAGATCATGGTCAAGATTGCCGACCAGGTCAACAGCTTTGACGCCGTCTACTCCGAGGTCTTTGGCGGTCGCTTCACCCTGCACGCACAGGCTGGCTTCTCTGACCAGCAGGGCGTTACCCCAGGTGTCCGCATCAAGGTTGGCGACGAGCCTGCAAATCTCTACGACCATATTCGCCACAGCGCTCGCATGCACCGCTTCTTCAACAGTGGCGTCTCCGACATCTTCCCAGCTGAGCCAACTGCTGAGCGCAACCCAGACGCTGTCGTTGACGTGGTCAAGGCCGCATTCTCCATCGACGACAAGTACCTCTCGTTCTACAGCTCCGAGGGTGACCTGGTCCGCATCACCGGCTTCCTGGCTAAGCGCTCTGAGATGAAGAAATTCCAGTCCGGCGACGTTGTCCTTCAGGACACCGCTCACGACGGCCTGGGCAACTTCACCGCTAACCACCTTGGCGAGCGCAAGGTTCGCATGAGCGACTAGCGAGAAGAGCTGCGCAATCGTGACCTCCACTGCAACAGAAACAACTTTGGGAGCAACACGCGGCGAAGCGGCGCGTTGCGCAACCGCAAGCGTCCCAGCAACCAATTCAGGAGCAGCACATCCAACTGGGTGTGTTGCTCCTGTCAACAAGATCATTCCCTTCTCGCTGGTAGATGGCCCAGGAAGCCGAACCGCTATCTTCCTCCAAGGCTGCAACATTCGCTGCGCCTACTGCCACAACCCTGAGACCCAGGTAGAGTGCATCTCCTGCCAGGCATGCGTCAAACCATGCCCAGCTCACGCCCTGTCCGTGACTGACGGCAAGGTTGTGTGGGACAACTCCATTTGCATCAACTGCGACAACTGCATCAAGGTGTGCCAGCACAAGTCCACTCCGAAGATTGAGCTGCTCAGCGCCCGAGAAGTGGCCGATCGCTGCATTTCCAACATGCCGTTCATCCGCGGAATCACCACGTCAGGCGGCGAATGCATGCTCCGCCCCGACTTCCTCTACGAGCTCTTCACCTACTGCAACGCCGCTGGTCTGAGCTGCCTCATCGACTCAAACGGCACCATCGACTTCACTGAGTACCGCGACCTACTGGCCCTCTCGAGCGGCGTCATGCTTGACGTTAAAGCTTGGGATGATCAGTGGTTTGAGCACCTGACCGGCGAAAATGGCGTCACGGTCCGCAAAAATCTTGCATTTTTGGCCGAGCAAAACAAGCTGGAAGAGGTCCGCGTCATCGTGACCGAAGGCTGGAACGACGCCGAAGCCGCAGTTGACGGCATTGCCGCAACCCTTGGCGAGAAGGTCGGTCAGACGCGCATTCGCCTTATGAAGTTCAGGCACTTTGGCGTCCGCGGTCCGATGGAGAACTCCCCTTCTCCAAGCGATGAGCGCATGCAGGCGATTGAGTCGCAGGCCCGTAAGCTGGGCTTTGGCGAGGTTGTCGTCAGCTAGTTGCCACGGCGGGTGCGCGATACGACTCGCCGCTCCGGCGGGTTTCTCGCCACGATTGTTACTGCAGCTTACACGGGTTTCTCGCCAGTTTTTGTGCCCTTTTCACTGCAACAATTAACGACCTCGCAGCACATGCTACGAGGTCGTTTTCATTTACTTATCAGTGAAGTGTCGGTACGGCAAGCTCCTGATCAGCGAGCTACTCGGTGACGATAGCGATTCCGCTGGAGCAGCCCAGGCGATCTGCGCCAGCCGCAACCATTGCCTCAGCGTCAGCCTTATTGTGGATGCCGCCAGCAGCCTTAACCTTGCAAGTGTCGCCGACAGTCTGCTTCATCAGAGCAACGTCGTGAACAGTTGCGCCGCCGGTGCTGAAGCCAGTGCTTGTCTTAACAAACGCGGCTCCAGCGGCCATGCAATCTTTGCAAGCACGAACGATTTGCTCGTCATCAAGCAGGCAGCACTCCAGGATTACCTTAACGGGCACGGAACCAGCGGCCTCAACGACAGCCTTGATATCAGCGATAACGTAGTCGTCGTCGCCAGCGACCAGGTGGCCACCGTTGATGACCATGTCAATCTCGGTAGTGCCGTCGGCAACGCTCTGCTTGGCCTCGGCGACCTTAGCTGCAGTTGAAGCGGCACCCAGAGGGAAACCGATGCAGGAAGTAATGCCAACTCCAGAGCCCTCGAGCTCGGCGTGAGCCAGGGAAACCCAGCAAGAATTGATGGCGACAGTTGCAAACTTGTACTGCTTTGCCTCGGCGCAAAGTTTCTTGATGTCTTCAGCGGTTGCGTTTTGCTTCAAATTTGTATGGTCGATAAGGCCGTTAACTTCCACGATTTTCTCCTTCTGGCTGTGCGATTATGAGCGGTTTGTGCCCCTCTATTGTACGGCAAACGGTGCATAAAAGACGTGGCAGCTGGTTTTGCTACCTGGATTTGAATAGCCGTGTCCAGAGCTCCCGCTGTCGCTCTTCAAGATCTGACATAGTCGTGTCACGTGCAGTTATTCCAGTAGATTCGCGAATCTGGCGGACCAAGCCCTGAACGCTTTCAAAGCTTTTAAGCATCTCGCCAGATACCGAAAAATGCGGACACTGAACGCCCGTTACCAGCTCGTTTTCCCTGTCCAGGTCTCGCGTGATTTTTTGATTGCCAGAATGCGTTACCGCGGGATCATAATCTAGCAACACTGTAGCCCGCTTCTGCCTCTTGTCCTTGAGCTGAATGGTTAGGTCAGGAATTCGAGTGATTTTCTCGCCATATCGATTTTCCAGCTCAATAGGCTTGTTGAGCTCAACGGTTCCTAGGTTAAAGCCACCAAGGTTATACGGGAGGCACAATAGCAGCGCAAGCGAGGCCTCTCGGGGCGACCGAGCTTTCTCTACGATGTGTTGAAGTGCTCGTTTAGCTGGAATGATGCCACGCTTTCTTCCTTGTGTGGCAAGAAACTTTGCAATTGCAGCGCGATTTGTCAGAGGGCCATTTTGGCGTTGTGAAACTCCACCGTGACCATTTTGGTTCAAAAAATAATCAGAACACAGCGCACTACCTGCAAGAATTGTTCCGATGAAATCGAGTTTTGACGCGATCTGCAAATAAGTGAATTCTGGAGATGTCACAAATCCTTTTAAGTCAGTATCTATTGGCAGGAGTGACGAAGGTAAAACGTTCGTATTACAGATGTGAAGCGCAACATTTGCTCTTGTAGACGCAGAATTCACATCACGAATTAGCAGGTCAACCTTACCATTAGACTCCTGGTGAAGACGCACGCCTTGTATTTCCGGCAGGTGTCCATAGTAGACGGCAAACTCTCGTTCCATGGCCGCTCCAGGTGTAG
>JABZGY010000004.1:0-57082 GCA_015259155.1 Atopobium sp.
TTCTCCTCAAACTGCTTAATTGCAGTAGCGTTTGCTCTTAGGTAATCTTTACGAACAATGAGGGTTACTTTGTCAGCAAAACGAGTTAGGAACTGAGACTCCTCCACAGCGGCATTGCCACCACCAATAACAAATACCTGTTTACCACGGTAGAACATGCCATCACAAGTAGCGCAGTAAGAAACACCCTTGCCAGTAAACTTTTCTTCGTTGGTAAAACCAGCGTGACGAGGATTAGCGCCACCAGAAACAATGACGGCCTTTGCGTGATAGGTTCCTTCAGAAGTCTCTAACACAAAGAGATTAGTCTCTGGATCCTTAACGATTGAGAGGACATTAGCCATAACAATTTCTGCGCCGAGGTCTGTAGCCTGCTTCTGAAGAGTATCTGCAATAGTGAAACCATCAGTGTTTGGCATGCCAGGGTAATTCTCAACCTCAGTTGTAGTGATAACCTGACCACCAACAGCCTGTTTCTCCAGAACAACGGTGTCGAGAAGAGCGCGTCTTGCATAAATTGCGGCAGAAAGTCCTGCAGCACCAGCACCAACAATAACAAGGTCTTTAGTAATAACATCCGCCATGATTGGCTCCAATCGTATAAATCGTAACTGGCTTTGTTATACCCCACTGGTGACAATCATTATCAGTTATCTTTAAAAAATAAATTGTACACAATCTATTCACAAATAAAAAAGAGGCACGCCAAGACCTCCATCTTGAACGCGCCTCCCCTAGTAATTTAAAACTAGTTAGCAATGATGAAGTAAGCAACAAAGGCAAGAGTTGCAACCCACATCAGAGGCTTAACCTTCTTAACGTTACCGGTAACAAGAGCGACGACAACGTAGAAAATGAAGCCAAAGCCAATGCCGTCAGAAATAGAGTAAGTCATTGGAATACCAGCAATAACCATAAATGCTGGGAAGCCCTCGAGAAGATCATTCCAATCAATCTCAGTGACCTCAGACATCATCAGGAAGCCAACAAGGACCAGTGCGCCGCAGGTAGCTGCAGAGCTTACGATAGAAATAAGAGGTGCAATGAATGCTGCTGCAATAAAGAGCAGTCCGGTGAAAATAGAAGAAAGACCAGTACGACCACCATCGGCAGCACCAGATGCAGACTCAATAAAGGTGGTAATGGAAGAACAACCAAAGAAACCACCTGCAGCTGCAGCAGCAGAGTCGACAACAAGAATCTGCTTGATGTCCTTAACGTTGCCATCCTCAGTGAGGAAGTCGCCCTGTTTTGCGATAGCCATAGCAGAACCCATGGTATCGAAGAAGTCGGACATCATCAGAGAGAATGCAAATACAAGAAGAACTGGAGTTGTCAGTGCCTTAACAATACCCATGACGCCAGCGCTATCGGTCAAGAATGGTGCACCAAAAGTGGAGAAATCAAGACCAGAAACAATGCCAGTAGGGCTTGCGGTAACACCAAGAGGAATACCAGCAAGTACGGCAAGAATAATGCCGATAAGCAGGGAGCCCTTAACACGAGCAGAGTAAAGAACAACTGTTGCAACAATGGAAATTACGCCAACAATAAAGGTTGGAGAGAATATATCGCCAAGAGCAACAAGTGTGGACTCATTTGCAACGATAATACCGCTGTTCTTGAGACCAATCATGGCAATAAAAAGACCTAGGCCAACTGAGATTGCGTGGCGTAGGTTTACAGGAATTGCGTCCATGATAGCTTCACGAAGACCACAAAGAACTAAAAGGAGAATAGCAACGCCCTCAATGAAGATTACTGCCATTGATGCATGCCAATCTCCACCAGTAATTGGAGTGAGAGAGAAAGCAACAACAGCGTTTACACCCATACCAGATGCGCAAGCAAGCGGACGGTTAGAGAACAGACCCATCAAAATGGTCATGATGCCGCCACCAAGACAGGTAGCAGTAATAGCTGCCGAAATTGGAACTCCTGCAGCAGCGAGAAGAGCTGGGTTTACTGCAATGATGTATGCCATTGCGAGGAATGTTGTAATTCCAGCCCTAAATTCTTGAGCGGGATTACTACCACGCTCAGCTACCTTAAAGAACTTCTCCATTAAGCTCTTCCTTCCTAAAGAGACTTTTCCTTTATGCAAACGCCGCAGCGCTTATCACCAAAATAAGAAATTACTGAACTCCGCTTGAACCAAATCCACCGGCGCCGCGATCGGTCTGATCAAGCTCATCAACCTCAACAAGCTGTACAACTGGAACTTGCTGAATTACAAGCTGTGCAATGCGCTCGCCGCGCTCAATATGAATAGTTTCTTTACTATCAAGATTAATGGCGCAAACTTTAAGCTCTCCACGATAATGAGCATCAATAAGACCAGGAGTATTTGCCATAGAAAGGCCCTTCTTAAGAGCAAGGCCACTTCTAGGCTGTACAAATCCTGCATATCCATCAGGAATTGCAATAGCTAAACCAGTAGAAATAAGTTTGCGCTCAAAAGGAGCAAGATCAACATCTTCAGCACTTCTAAGATCTAATCCAGCGTCTCCTGTATAAGCGTACGAAGGAAGTTCTACCGTAGGATCAAGGCGTTTAATAGGTAGCTGGATGTCAAAATTGCTCATTAATTCAGGCTCCTTAATTCTGCGCTAAATTCATCAACATCTTTAAAGTCTCTATAAACAGAAGCAAACCTAATGTATGCAACTTTATCAAGCATAACCAGGTTTTTAAGCACAATACTTCCAAGGTCTTCAGATTTAATCTCGTATTGACCTTTGTCTCTAATCTGAGACTCAATTCCATCAATAAAATGATCAAGAGAAGCAACAGAGATATCTCTCTTTACTGTTGCAGCAACAAGACCTCTCATGAGCTTCTGTCTATCAAAAGGCTCCTTGTGACCGTCTTTCTTCACAACGGTGATAGGAATCTCTTCTAAGCGCTCATAGGTTGTAAAACGAAACTTACAGGACATGCACTCGCGACGCCTTCTAATGGCATCGTTATTCTCGGATGAGCGAGAATCAATAACCTTTGACTCTTCGTGACCGCATTTTGGACAACGCATGGAATCCCCTTTTTTCGTATAAAAGGAAGATACCATTTTACGCAGGTATTAAGTGTTATCAACACAGAATTCCGAGAGAAATTTACATAAATATTTACTATTTAGATACAGAAGGAATCTCTAGAGTTTGTCCAGTTCTTAAAAGAGAAGAATCAAGATTATTTTTTTCTCTAATCCAACTTACTTGCTGCTCTGTAGAGACACCCTCAATAGGATTGTTCTCTGCAATAGACCACAGTGTGTCATTGCTATGAACGGTAATTGTTTGTGAAGCGCTATCCATTACAGATGTAGCAAATGAATTGAGAGCGGTTGTGCGAAGAAAAGAAACCGCGAACATCAAAACAAACGATGCAGTAATAATAAGACCAGCAACAAAAGCTTCTTTATTTGTTAGCGTCTTGACGTAAGAAACTTCCTCACGCTGAGGTGCAACAGAACATTTCTTTGCTCCGCCGTTAATTAACTTAAATGCAGGCTTATAAGAAGCAAGAGCTGAAGTGCCGTTAACCTGATACATCTTTGACTGATACATACGCCTCATATCGTTTCCTTCCGTAATAGTTTTTACGGAACTAGTTATATCTAATACACCGGACAAAAAGTCATGTCCGAACGTTTGTACTAATAGTATGTAGTACATTTGTTCGTGTCAAGAAAAAATAGAACATTCGTTTGATTAATTTTTAGAACACGTGTATTATTACTAAAAAGAAAAAGGAGGCTCATATGCCAAAGGGCAAACTCAGCAAGCGTCAGGCAGCAATTTATGAATACATCTGTTCATACACAGATCAACACGGCTATCCCCCTTCAGTAAGAGAGATTGGTGCTGCTGTTAATCTTGCATCTCCTTCAACTGTCCATATGCATCTAAAGGTCCTGGAGCAGTTTGGCCTTATTGATAGAGACCCAAAGAAGCCTCGTACTATGAAGATTGTTCCCCAGGCTTCTAGCACTTCTGACGCAGCAAAGCTCGCTCCAGTAACGCAAGATGTAGCTAATAATGTCATTAGTCTTCCTCTTGTAGGACGTGTTGCTGCAGGCACACCTATTCTTGCTGAGCAAAACGTTGAGGAATCTCTATCTCTTCCAACAAGCATTGTTGGAGATTCAAGCTCTTTCATTCTTCGCGTACGTGGAGAATCAATGATTAACGCTGGTATTTTTGATGGTGATTATATTGTTGTAAAAGAGCAGCAAGATGCCCATGACGGAGAAATCGTTGTTGCTCTCATTGATGACTCTGCGACTGTTAAGACATTCTATAGAGAAAATAATCGTATTCGTCTTCAGCCAGAAAACGATTTTATGGAGCCAATCTACGTACAGAATCCTGTCATTTTAGGTAGGGTTACTGCACTTATTAGATCAATTTCATAGTCACAGTATGGGTGTGGAATTAGAACAATCCAAAGGTAGAGTAACTTTCTTTGATACTATTCGAGGAATCTCAGTGGTATCAATGATACTGTTTCACTTTTCCTATGATTTGTTCTTTATCTCTCACATCAAGCTTACGTGGTTTACTCCTTTAGTCATGCAAATTTGGGTGCCTTCAATTTCGTATCCCTTTATTTTTATTGCTGGCTGCATGTGTGCTTTTTCAAAAAATTCCTTTAAGCGAGCAGGAGTTTACGGTCTTGTTGCTCTTGCAATATTCGCAGCTACCACCTTTGCGAATATTGATACTCCTATTAACTTTGGAATCTTCTTCTGCATGGCTTCATGCACCTTTGTAGAAGCCCTTATTTCACGTTTCGCTATTCCGCCCAAAGGGTATGCAGCGGCAATTCTTTTTCTTTTGTTATTTGTTATCTGCATTCCAATTTCTGCAGGTCACATCGGTTTAGGTAACACGATTTTCTCGTTACCAAAAGAGTTGTATCAAACACCGTATTTAGCCTGGGCGGGATTTCCTTCTCCATCTTTTTCATCTGGAGATTACTATCCATTGCTCCCCTATTTGTTCTTGTATCTAAGTGGAGCAGCATTTAACAGGCAGTTCAAGGCAGAAGGCTATCCTAACTGGATGAAAACTTTTTCCCTCCCCCTTATAACAGAGATGGGAAAACATTCGCTTATCGTTTATATTTTGCACCAACCAATTTTGCTGCTTATTGCCTTATTCGTCAGTCAGAATATCGTCCTCTGACACCACATAAGGCTCTAAAAGTGCCTGCATATAGGTGTCGGCTTTAACTGACAGCAAAAGACCTTCAGCAACGTATTGCTCGTGTAGAAGCTGGCACCTCTCGTGAACAGACTTAACAAGAGCGCCTTTGTTGAACGGGATAAGAGCGCTAATCACCTTGTCTCCAGCGCTGGCTATTTCTTGAATCTTGTGGAGAAGACCGTTAATGCCCATGCCTTCTTGTGCAGAAATAAATACAGCGTCTGGATAGAGCGCTTTAAGCATTTGAAGTTCTTGCTCAGAAAGTAAATCAACCTTGTTAAGGACAAGAATTTGATCGCTTTTATCAGCCTCGATGTCTTTCAAAATACTACGAACAACTGCTATTTCTTTAGAAAGATTCTTATCAGTTGCATCTGCAACCAACAGAAGAAGATCTGCTTCTTGAGCCTCTACCAAGGTAGATTTAAACGACTCAATCAGATTAGTTGGAAGCTTTTGAATAAATCCAACAGTATCGGTCAGAACAATCTTTCTTCCTTCATCAAGTGAAAGTGCTCTGGTAGTTGGATCAAGAGTTGCAAAGAGCTCGTCTTTTGCGTATACATCTGCTCCAGTTAACTGATTCAGAAGCGTTGATTTACCGGCGTTGGTATAGCCAACCAGAGAGACGCTAAACGTTCCAGAATTCCATCTGGACTTAGACTGAACTTCTCGTCGTTGACCAAGCTGTTTAAGCTCGTTCTTAAGGGTTGAGATGCGTTTTCTGATAAGACGACGGTCAACCTCAAGCTGGCTTTCACCCTGGCCAAAACGGCTACCAATACCACCGCGAGTTTGCTCGCCTACCAAGTGACTCCACATGCCGCGAAGCCTTGGAAGTACGTACTGAAGCTGTGCAAGCTGTACCTGAAGTCTTCCTTCTTTGGTGCGTGCGTGAATACCAAAAATATCAAGAATGAGCGCTGTACGGTCAATGACTTTAACAGGCTCGCCAAGTAATTTTTCTAGATTAGATTGCTGAGAAGGTGTGAGCTCATCATCAAAGATGACGACGTCAGTATTGGTGTTTCTTACCAGAGAAACAAGTTCCTCAGTTTTACCTTTGCCAATGAAAGTCTTAGGGATAGGTGCATCAAGTTTTTGCGTAAGACGCATAAAGACTTCAGCGCCGTCAGTTTGCGTCAGACGCTCAAGCTCGTCCATTGATTCTTCAAGCGACCAATCGCTTTTACCGCAATCAACGCCTACAAGAATTGCTCGTTCAACTTTTGGAGCAGTTGAAAATGGAACAAAACGACCCATAAACTCCCCATCTAAGACAAGGTAAATACGTTAGTTTTTGATGTGTCCTACTGGCATTGTACGTCAGCATGCTGCACAAGAATCAGCTCGAGCGCATCCTTGGCTGTAAGTTGGTCCATATCAAGCCACCTGACTCGACCATCGCGTTTAAGCCAAGAAATCTGTCGTTTTGCATACTGTCTGGTGTGCTGCTTAATAAGCTCACGCGTTTGTTCAAGCGACTGTTCACCTGCAAAATATGCAAAAAACTCTTTGTAGCCAATTGCCTGACCAGCCGTGCAATTTTCAGAGAGACCGGACTCTATAAGTGCTTGGACCTCTTCGACAAGCCCTTGCTCAAACATAAGGTCAACTCGGAGGTTTATTCGCTCATAAAGACGCTGACGGTCCATCATAAGACCCCATATCTGGGCGTCAAAGTACGGTGTGTGAGCCTTTAGGCCCTCATGATGAGTTGCATACGTCTTGCCCTCTTCCAAGAGCTCTAAAGCCCTTACAACGCGTCGTACGTTATTTGGATGGATAAGCTCTGCACTTGCTGCATCTTTTGTGGCGAGAAGTTCGTGCAAGCCCTCAGTACCAAGCTCTACTGCAAGCTTTTCATAACGAGTACGTACAGGAGACTCGATTGAACCTGAGGGAAACTCCATCTGATCAATAATCGAATCAAGATAAAGGCCGGTTCCGCCACAGAATACAGGTGTTTTACCGGCTTTAATAAGCTTATGAGCTTCTTTACGGGCTGCCGTCTGAAACATCTGTACCGAATATTCTTTTGAAATGTTGGCACAATCTACCATGAGAAGAGGAACTTCTCGCTCGTCAACAGGAGTTTTAGCAGTGCCAATATCCATGCCACGATAGACCTGCATTGCGTCAACAGAAATGACAGAGGTCTCAAGCTTCTTAGCAACAAGCTCGGACAATGAGCTTTTGCCCGAAGCCGTGGGACCTACAATACAGATTACCGAGCCATGAGAGCTCATCGCGGATCAGACTCCATGGTTCCACGTAGGTACCAGGTACGAGCCTCATCAATATGAACATCAACAATTTTGCCGATAAGATCTTCTGGTGTGTAACCTTCTGGCAGATTGAAGTGAACGGTTTGGTTCTTCTCGCTATGTCCCACCATAACGGTATTGTCACGCTTGGAAGTTCCCTCAACAAGAACTGCCTGCGTAGTATTTAGATCTACCTGATTGGCCTCATGTGCCTGCTGAGCCACAAGCTCGGCAAGTCTGTCAAAGCGCTCCTGAATGACCTCATGAGGCGTGTTGTCCTCATATTTTGCCGCAGGGGTGCCTGGGCGCTTAGAGTAAATAAAGGTGTACGCAGAAGAATAACCAGCTTCTTTGACCAAAGAAAGCGTATCCTCAAAGTCTTTCTCGGTCTCTCCTGGGAAGCCAACAATAACGTCAGTTGAAAGCGCCAGTCCTGGAATAGCCGCACGAAGACGAGAAACCACGTCCAAGTACTCTTCTCGTGTATAACTGCGGTTCATCTTCTTGAGAACGCGTGTAGATCCACTTTGAACCGCAAGGTGAAGATGAGGCATGACAGCTGGAGTTTCTTTCATAGCTGCAATAGTCTCGTCAGTAAGATCTTTTGGATTTGACGAGGTAAAACGAATGCGCTCTACACCTGTCTGGCCAACCGCACGCAAAAGCTCTGCAAAACGAGGCTTGCCGTAAAGGTCGCGACCATACGAGTTAACGTTTTGACCAAGCAGAGTAATCTCGCGAACGCCATCCGAAACAAGGCGCTCGCACTCACCAATAACAGCCTCAAAGGTTCGACTGCGCTCGCGACCACGAACGTAAGGAACAATGCAATACGTACAGAAGTTGTTGCAACCGGTCATGATAGGCACCCAAGCGTGATACTGCTGAGCGCGGTTACTCGGCAGGTCTGTGGAGAAGCCCTTGCCCTCCTCGGAGGTGTCTACGGCCACACGGTCATTCTCGCCCCTAAATGCGCTGGTGAGAAGTGCTGGCAAGCTTGCAAGTGCGCTGGTGCCAAACACAACGTCAACGGCTGGAACCTTTTCACGGAGCTTCTCGCCATCACGCTGTGCAATGCAGCCGCCAATAGCAACAATACGCTTGCCAGATGGAGGCGTTGGAGCACTCACCATCGCAGAAGCCTGTCCGTAAAGACGCTGATCAGCGTTCTCACGGACGCTACAGGTCATAAAGATGACAATATCAGCGTCATCGGTATCTGAAACCTCGTTGCAGCCACAAGCCTCAAGCAGACCAGAGACTCGCTCTGTATCGTGCAGATTCATCTGGCAGCCAAAAGTTTTGATGTGATATGTTTTTCCTACGAGCTCGGAATTTTCAATCATGCTTAAAGTACCTCGTTATACTCAGTGGAACTAACAGCTGGAGTCTGCGTATCAGGGGCAGACAGTGTGTGGACATAAATGGCAATTTTAATTGCAGTTCTACTCTCCCCTGCAATTTCGATATCAGAAAATGTTGGAGCACAGGTGATATCCAGACCGCAAGGAATCAAGAAGCCACGCGCAATAGCAATAGCTTTGATGCCCTGGTTGACTGCACCCGCACCAATGCACTGGAGCATAACAGGCTCATTATCTTTAACCAGTCCCGCAATAGCTCCTGCTACAGAAGCTGGTGAAGACTTACTTGAAACTTTAAGCAAACCCATGAGTGCTCCAATTATTGTGCGTTTGTTCTACTCTTGCGACTCAATATCAAAAGTCACAACAATTTTGTTTTTACTTACACGGACACGAGGCTCAGACGTCAAAGAAACATAGTATTTCTCGGACAAATCAGCAAAGCTCTGCTCCATTTTTCGAGAAAAACTGCTGATATCAGCCTTACTCATCTTGAGGCCTCGGTGGTCTTTCATCAGATCAATTTCGCGAGAAACCCCTTCAGGTTCAACAGTGTGGCTGACCTGTGCATACACACTACGCAAAGGCTTAATCTGCTCAGCAATAATTCTATGAGCAGTTCTATCTGACATTGAAAGACCAAGAGACTTACAAACCTCAGAAAGCTCTGTTGCATCCGCTGCGGCCCTGAAGCGCTCGAGAATAGGCACGTTTTCAAAGCCTTCAACAAATAGCAGATCAGCGATATCAAGCGTCTGTGCAATTCTGCGACGAGCAGTAGCTGCAATCTCTGCAGCAGAGCCCAGCATTACCTCACACGAGCCTTTGACCTCAAGCGCAAAGTCACAGCAGGTACGAATAATGTTATGAGGACCTTTAACGGTTGTTTTGATTCCATCCTCATTCAAACCACAGGTTGGCCAAGTAGACTGATCTACTCGCTCAGAAATTTTAGTAGTGTCTACCACAATCTGAATAACAGAACCAAGTCCCGAAGCCGAAGCCACAACCTGGGCCGATTCACAGTTTTCTTTGATTGAATAGAGAGCCATGCCTCGGCCATGAATTCCCCAACGGTCCATATGCATGCTCTCAAGCTTTGAAGTTACACGAGCTTCAAAGATTTTCTCCTGCATGTCTTTTGGAATGCCCTGACCATCATCAAGCATGGTGATAGTTCTGAGCGCACCTTCTTTTGACGTTGCAACATAAATGTGACGAGCACCAGCATCGCGAGAATTACGCAAGAGCTCGATAACAATATCTTCTACCGAACGAATATCATGCTTTGCCTGTCTACGCTCTGCTTCTGCAACGCGTAAACGAACGTACCCCGCGCCGAGGGATTCCTCGACACGGAGTGCGCGCTCACCTCCCATGGAGGCGACAAAACCTGTTAAGTCAGTAGAGGTGGCTGCCATAAATTACTTAGCAACGTCTACAGCACGAGACTCGCGAATAACAACAACGCGAACCTGTCCTGGGTATTCCATCTCGTCCTCAATTTGCTTAGCAATATCGTGAGCAAGAACAGTTGCCTCGGAATCGCTAATCATCTGAGGCTCAACCATTACGTGAAGCTCACGGCCAGCCTGCATCGCATACGTACGCTCAACGCCCTCGTGTGCGTTGGAGATAGCCTCAAGCTTCTCAAGGCGCTTGATGTAGTTCTCAGCAGACTCACGACGAGCACCAGGACGTGCAGCAGAAATAGCGTCTGCAGCCATAACAAGCATGTCAAGAACAGTGTTTGGCTCAATGTCTGCATGGTGGGCCTCAATGGCGTGAACAATCTCTGGGCGCTCACCATGACGACGAGCAAGATCTGCACCAATTACAGCGTGTGGACCCTCAACCTCGTGGTCAATTGCCTTACCAAGGTCATGAAGCAGACCAGCGCGCTTAGCTGGAGCAGGCTCAAGGCCAAGCTCTTCAGCCATAATGCCGCAAAGTACTGCAACCTGAACAGAGTGAGCAAGAACGTTCTGACCGTAAGAAGTACGGTAGCGAAGCTTACCAAGAGTCTTTACGATCTCTGGATGAAGATCGTGAATACCACAATCAAATGCAGCCTGTTCGCCAGCCTCAAGAACACGCTCGTTAACAAGAGCCTCAGCCTTCTTGTAGAGCTCCTCAATACGTGCTGGATGAATACGACCGTCTGCAATGAGGTTCTCAAGTGCAACACGAGCGGTCTCACGGCGGACTGGATCAAAACTTGAGAGAACTACAGTCTCTGGAGTGTCATCAATAACAAGAGAAACACCAGATACCTGCTCGAAGGTACGAATGTTTCTACCCTCACGTCCAATAATCCTACCCTTTAGATCATCAGATGGGATATGGACGGAAGTTACTGTAATCTCAGAAGCCTGATCTGCAGCGACACGCTGAATAGCGGTAGAAATAATCTCACGTGCAGTTTTATCTGCTTGTGCACGAACGCGCTGCTCAGACTCACGAAGAATCATAGCCTCATCGCGAACACTTTCAGAACGAACACGAGATAGAAGCTCATCATGAGCCTCATCTTTTGTAAGAGCTGCAATGCGCTCAAGCTCTTGAGACTGCTGAGAAACAAGAGAATCCAAATCGTTTTTACGACGATCAAGCTGGCCCTGAAGGCTGGAGAGCTGATGCTCACGCTTCTCTAGTGCATCAGTACGGTGATCAAGGGACTCTTCACGCTGAAGAATACGATTCTCCATGCTACGAAGCTCACTTTTACGTTTTTTCTCATCTGCCTCTGCTGCCTGCTTAAGCTGCAGAACTTCTTCTTTAGCCTCAAGAACAGCTTCTTTTTTAACTGTTTCTGCCTGGCGAGCTGCTTCAGAAGCAATACGATCTGCATTAGTCTGAGCATCTTTTAACTGCTGTTCTGCAGTTTTAATCTTTGAATTACTAATGTTAGAGAGTACGCCGTATGCAAGGCCTACTCCCACAAGAAGGCAAACAATGCCTACTGCTGCTAATTCCATACCTACTCCTCAAATGGCGATTACAAAAGTGTTCAGGAGACTTTAGATACAACAGTATCTAAAGAACCCGCCATGAGCAGGATTCATTGGCTGGTCATGCCACATTCAGAGATAGATCAAATGTATGAGATACCTACTGTATACGTGACGCTGGTTGCCCAGCGGAAATGAGCCTATTCACGGCATATTTATCGTATAGAGCATTGTAACTTTTGTCAATAAATAGCAGGTAGGAAAAGTAAAGTACACCAATACAACAGACTTATAAGCTAAGCAAATATAATCATTCAGATGTGGCGTTTTCATCCAAAATCTTTTTAGCAACAGATGACGCTATAGAAAATGAATATCCCTTTGTGGCGAGAAACCTGACAAGCTTCTCATAATCATTTTTTCCCGATAGGTGTTTTCTCTGGGCCAAAGAATACGCAACTTCAAATTCATCCACGTCAGAAAAATAAGCGTCAGGCCATCCAGGGAGTGTCTCAACTTCAATTCCTTTTTTAGAAATTTCAGTTTTAATTTTAAGAGGACCCCAGCCTTGCGAAATTTTAGAACGTATATAGACGTCTGCAAAACGACTGTCATTAATCAAACCAACTTCAACAGCTCTCTGCACCGCAGCATCTCTGACGTTCTTCTGATAACCATCAAGCATGAGTTTTTTCTGAAGCTCTGCTGTAGAGTAATCCCTTTTTACAATCAGCGCCTCAATGCGAGCTTTAATACACTGAGTTGAAATCTCTTTAACCTCATACAAAAACTCATTGCGAGAAGAAGGCGTAAAAACACCGTCTTTCTCTTTACTCAAAAGAGCTCGAGCTACTGTTGGAGGAACAAAGAATTCCTCTGTTCCTCCAACTTCAGTTTCTAAAATAATCTTTGCCTTGGGCTTTGCTTGACCAAGAACTGCTTGTTTCTTTTGTGGAAGCTCAATTGTCCAAGAAATCTCTGACATTATTCAGCAGAATCTTCCGTTGCAACTGGAGTGCCAACTTCAGAATCTTCATCAAATACAAGACCACAAGCAACTCGTACTTTGTGATCAATCTCTTCCATAAGGTCTGGATTGGCCGTAAGGAAAGATTTAGCTGCTTCTCTACCCTGACCAAGACGCTCGCCCTCATAGGTGAACCAAGCGCCAGACTTGTTAACAATCTCAAAGTCAACAGCCATATCAAGAATGGAGCCTTCTTTAGAGATGCCCTGACCATACATAATGTCAAACTCAGCAACCTTAAAAGGTGGAGCAACCTTGTTCTTTACAACCTTAACTCGAACACGGTTACCAACGTTTTCTCCATTAACCTTAATGCTGTCAACGCGGCGAATGTCCATGCGGACAGTGGAGAAGAACTTAAGAGCCCTACCACCAGAAGTGGTCTCTGGGCTACCAAACATAACGCCAATCTTCTCTCTTAGCTGGTTAATGAAGATACAGAGCGTATTAGACTTTGAAAGAGAACCCGCTAATTTACGAAGAGCCTGACTCATAAGACGAGCCTGAAGACCAACGCTAGAATCGCCGATTTCTCCCTCAATCTCTGCACGAGGAACAAGAGCAGCAACGGAGTCTACAACCACAACATCAATTGCACCTGAGCGAACAAGCATGTCACAGATCTCTAGAGCCTGCTCACCAGTATCTGGCTGAGAAATAAGAACATCGTCAATATCAACACCAATACGAGCCGCATAGCCTGGGTCCAGTGCGTGCTCTGCGTCAATAAAAGCTACAACGCCACCCAATGCCTGAGCTTCTGCAAGAATTTCTAGTGAAAGAGTTGTCTTACCAGAAGACTCTGGACCATAGATCTCTACGATACGACCGCGAGGAACGCCGCCAATACCCAGTGCGGCATCAAGAGCAAGTGATCCAGTTGGAATAGCCTGAATATCAAAGGCAGGACCACCCTCACCTAAACGCATAATAGCGCCTGCACCAAATTTCTTCTCGATCTCTGCAGTGGTTGAAGAGATAACCTCATCCCTCTCATCACCAGTAGTACGAGCTTTGATCTCTTTTGAAACTGCCTTTTTAGCCATGAATACTCCTTGCTCTTTCTGATACCACGATAATATAAGAACAGACGTTCTATGTCAACGTCAAACATATACTCTATAGAGGGAATTTGTCTGAATTCTTACCTCTCTTTTTCCGCTCTTGAGCAGATAATTTCTTCTTAATTACAAATTTGACTGTATAAGTCCTGCATAGCCGCAGAAATTAAGAGACTCAAAACAAACTAGTTTTGAGTCTCCCTATTAAAATCGGATTTTAAGCCTTCACAATTGCTTCATGAATTAATTGCAAAGCCTGCAAAACAGCAGCTTCTCGCACCTGTTCTCTATCACCAGAAAAATGTTTACAGACCGTATAGGTAAAGTTTTTGCTGTTAATGCCAAACCAAACTGTTCCAACTGGTTTACCAGGCTCTTCTCCTGTTGGTCCTGCTATTCCTGTAACGGAAACTGCAATATCTGATCCAATAACGTCTCTAACGCCTAAAGCCATTTGAGCTGCGCAGGGCTCAGAAACAGCACCAAGGGACGGTTCATCAAAAATGTCTTTTGAAACGCCTAATACCTTTTGCTTAATCTCAATGGTATAGCTTACAACAGAGCCCTTAAGCACGCTTGATGATCCAGAGATGGCTGTAAGCGCGCCTGCAACAAGTCCTCCCGTACAAGACTCGGCGGAAGCAACGGTAAGACCTGATGCGAGGGCATCTGAAATAACACTTTGAGCTTCTTTGAGAACTTCTTCAGAGAACATGATCTTCCTTACTTTTAATAAGATTTGATACAAAAGCGGCGCCTCAGAGAGACGCCATCTTGTTAAACTTCAGCAATGTATTGCCAAGACTTTACAAAGTAGTCAATTCCTGACCAGGCCGTAAGAACTACTGCAACCCACATAGATGCGTTAAAGATAAAGAGCAAAACGTCCTGAATCATTCCTCCGGGGATGCTCGGCAAGAAAAGCAAGCCACAGATAGCAACCATAGTTGTTGCAGTCTTCCATTTGCCCAAGTCAGATGCGGCAATAACAACACCCTTTGATGCAACAACCATTCTCAGGCCCGACACCAAAAACTCTCGTGCAACAATCACTAAAAGCACCCAAGGAGAAACCATATGCCACTCAAGGAGCACAAAAAGAGCCACAACAACAGCGAGTTTATCGGCAATTGGATCTAAGAACTTACCAAAGGTAGTAACTTCATTTCTACTGCGCGCAAGATAACCATCAAGCTTATCGGTCAAAGAAATGACAACATAGCCCATAAAGACAAGAAAGGCTCCGAGGTTAAAACCAGGTGTTGCTAGAGAATCGGCCAGAGATACGCCTAAAAGCTGTGCAAGGAGAAGCCAAAAGGGTACCAGCACCACTCGAGCGCAGGTAACAATATTTGCAGGTGTCCAAATTGTCTTTGATGACATGACCTATCCCCAACTAAACGGATTTCTCGCCAGACTGCGTGTCTGTAGTGTCTACAATCTCGCCAATCATTTCATAACAGAAAGAATCTACCAAGTCACAAAGGACAATATCTCCAACCGCGGCCTCTCCCTCTGCAATGTGAACAGCGCCATCGCAGTCAGGAGCCTGGAACCACGTATGGCCGATAAGCTCAGTGCCCTCGTCGGATTCTTCGATTCCGTCGATAATAACCTCGCAGCGCTCGCCAACGTGACGAGCGGTGGCAGCAAAACCGAGCTGCTCTACAAGGTCAAGCAGGCGCTGAGTGCGCTCAACTTTTACCTCGTCTGGAACCTGATCAGACATCTTTGCGCCCAGAGTTCCCTCTTCAGGCGAATAGGTAAAGACGGATGTGTAATCAAACTCCTGCTCCTGAATAAAGTCGTAGAGCTCATCTGATTCATCATCAGTCTCACCTGGGAAGCCGCACATTCCCGTGGTACGTAGAACCATACCAGGAATCTCTGTTCTGAGGCGATCAAAAAGCTCACGAAGCTCTTGCGTAGAGCCAGAACGACCCATACGCTTAAGAATGCGCTCGTTGCAGTGCTGAATTGGAATATCAATGTAAGGCAGAACCTCAGGTGTATCGCGAATCGTGCTGATGAGCTCATCGGTCATACCTTCTGGCTGCAGATACAAAACGCGAATCCATCCCTTATAAGGGCGAACTACCTCAGCAACCTGCTGCATAAGCTTAGCAAGCGTTGGAGTCTGACCATCTGCAGTATCAGGCATATCCGAGCCCCAGATACCGGTGTCCTGGCCAATCAGAATGACCTCACGAACACCACCTTCCATCAGCTCATGTACCTCTTGAAGAATCTCTTCAGCAGGCCTTGAGTGATAGTGGCCACGAATGTACGGAATGGCGCAGAAAGCGCAGAATCTATCACAGCCCTCGGAAATCTTTACAAATGCACTAGCGCCATCAATAGTGCGCAGCATTCCATGGGCAGCAACAATAGACTGCGTAGGCTCAGGGATATTCAGAACGTCTGCAACAACGCTCACAATGCCATCTTCTTGATCTGCCGGAACAAACGCAGCAACTTCAGGGAGCTGCTCGTTAAGCTCTGCGCCATATCTGGAAGGAACGCAGCCACACATAATAATGGGCAGCTTACGCACTCCCTCAGAAGCGCCTTCAGCAATCTCAAGGGTAGCCTCAATGGACTCCTCTGTTGCAGAAGCCAAGAACGAGCAGGTGTTGATAATTGCAACGTCTGCTGACTCTGGATCTGCAACTTCACCAAAACCAGAGGCCAGAAGACGCGCACGCATGCGGTCTGTATCAACCTCGTTTTTAGCGCATCCTAACGTGATGTATAGGACGTTATAGCCCCTATCGATAGTTGTTGAACTGGAGGGGCTGGCCATAGTCTTTCTCCTTAAGGCTTGCAATCACAGACTGAAGAACATCGCGAGAAGCGCTAGAAACACGCAGCTTATCGCCCTCAACGGTTGCCTTAGCCTTAACTTTCATATCACGAATATCTTTAGCAATCTTCTTGGCAGTCTCCTGGTCAATACCAGAAACAATAGAGCCAATCTGACGCACGGTAGAACCTGCTGCAGGAATAGAGTCTCCCCAACGAATAGCAGTAAGATCAATTCCGCGCTTTACCAGTTTGGAGCCAAGAACATCCCTAACCTGAGATGCAACAAAATCTGCAGGAGCCTCAATAGTGAACTTGCCCTCTTTCTTAGAGAGCTCAAGTGTTGCACCAGAATCTTTTAGATCGTAACGCTGAGTAAGCTCACGAGCTGCCTGCTGAAATGCATTATCAACTTCCATCATGTCTACTTCAGACACAACGTCAAAGCTTGATTCTTTAGCCATTTCCCCTCCGTATTACCTGGGCGAGAAGAACTTCTCGCCCTATAGCGTTTAGTTATTTGAATTGCCGTTGGAATTCTGGTTGTTAGTTGTGCCAGAAGTTCCGCTAGTTGTACTTGTTGACGTGCTGTTTGTTTGAGTTCCTGAAGCGTTTGCTCCGTTAGCGTCAGCAGGTTTAGTACCCTGAATAGTCAAGGTGCCAATACCAGAAGCATTTGCGTCAAATGGCTTAGCAGTACCATTAACGGTTACCGCAACAGCACCAGGAGTACCTGCAAGAACGGTCATGGAGTCAGTGACGGTGTATGTCTGAGACCATGGGCCGGTAATAGCGTCAGCCTCAACACTCTTGCCGTCAACCGTAATCTCAACCCAGCTTGTCTGACCATCTGCAACAGTAACCACTACGGTAGTCTGCTTAGGAGTCTCTTCCTTCTTTGGCTCAGTTGTAGTGGTGCTCTTAGAAGTATCAGTAGAATCCTTCTTAGAGGTGTCCGTGTTGCTATTTGTGGTAGTGGAATTCTTAGAAGAATCAGTTGTTGAGTTGTTAACGCTTACCGTCTTTGTTGTGGTAGGCGTAGTGCGAGCTGTCATGCAGGAACGAACACTGAACAGCAAAACGGCAGTAATGATCACAACAACAAGAGCAAACACGGTAGCAATGGTGCGGCCTGTATCAGAGAAATAATTCTGAAGCGCACCCATAACGCCTGGTCTTTGAGGAGCACGGCGCTGTTGGGCAGCGGCGCTAGATGGCTGGCGACGGCGAACATTAGGCCTATCTACCTGCGCAATATTTCTAGAGCCACGGCGACCGGAAATAGTAGATGCTCGCTCATAAGGATCAGTTACATTGTCATAGCGAAGGTCATCGGTGTAATCGCTTGGAGCAACAGTTCTTCTGGTTACATCGTCTTTATAAGCTGGCATGCTAACGCCCGCAATACCTACACGTCTGCGCTGAACGCCACCACGTGTACGACTTGCCATGGTCTTCTGGCGAGAAGCCTCTTCAATACCGGCATTATACGCATGACCTGTGGCGTAGCGAGAATATGAGTAACCGCCAGCGTCCTCTTCAGATGCCTGAGCACCCAGAGGTACACCGGTTTGTCTAGAGCGTACACCAGAGGTAGTTGCAAATGCGCCCATATCGCCAGCTGGTCCTCCCGATGTGGGGAGAAGACCGTGGTACTGCACGTATGCCTTTGGTCTGCTACCGGACTCGTTTACAACGTCATAGCCAGCAATGCCACGGCCAGACTGGGTATCGCGGGTACGGCGACGCAACTCATGAGAATAGGTGCCGTTTTCAAACTCGTAGCTCTCTTCCTGGAAGAGGTCTACGATCTCGCGCGGATTAAGTCCTAGATAGCGAGCATACGAAGAAAGCATGCCCTGAGCATAACCACTCTGCGGCATGTTCTTAAAATCGCCTTCCTCAAAAGCAATAAGTGCCTGCTCTTTGAGGCGAAGAATCTTTGATGCTTGCGTGATAGAAAGTCCGAGTTGACGTCTACGTTCTACGAGCATCTCACTAAAACGAGGGCGTGGCATGCTTACTCTACCTCCCTATAGGCAGCGTCTTGAACTTTGAGCTCTTCAAGAGCTTCTTTATCAATAAGAACTTCTCGAGGCTTTGATCCGTTAGCAGGGCCAACAACACCCTTTGCCTCAAGCATATCCATAATTCTACCAGCACGAGCATACCCAACAGAGAGCGCTCTTTGCAAACTAGATGTAGAACCTAGCTGAGAATCCACAATTATGCGCGCAGCTTCCCAAATAAGCGGATCGTCTGCCTGCGCCATACCACCAACTCCCCCAACGCCATCGGCCTGTGTTGGAGTTGCAACAGTCAAAATGTTGTCGTGATATTCTGCGGTACGCTGAGTACGAATGTACTTAACGGTTTCCTCGATTTCCTCGTCAGAGACCCAGCAACCCTGGGCGCGATTTGGCTTCTTACCACGAAGCTTAACCAGCATATCGCCTTTACCCAGCAGCTGCTCTGCACCCTTTTGGTCCAGAATAATACGGGAGTTCAAAGAGTTATCAACAGAGAGTGCAACGCGGTTATCAATATTAGCGCGAATCAGACCAGTTACAACGTCTGCAGAAGGACGCTGCGTTGCAACAATCAGGTGAATACCTGCAGCACGACCAAGCTGAGCAATACGGACAATGGAAGACTCAACATCTTTGCCAGCAACCATCATAAGGTCAGCAAGCTCGTCGATGACAATAACAAAGTATGGCATGTGCTTTGGAGGATTCTCCATATCAGCATACTTATCGCCATCAACATTTCTGTTATACGTCTTAATGTCACGAACCTTGTAGTGCTCAAATACCTTCAGGCGGCGCTCCATCTCGGTAACACCCCACTGAAGCGCACTTGCTGCCTGCCTTGGCTCAGTAACAACTGGAACATACAGGTGAGGAAGGCCAGCATAACCCGTAAACTCAACGCGCTTTGGGTCAACCATGATAAGGCGGACCTGCTCAGGAGTTGCGCGCATGAGCATAGACATGACAATGGCATTGAGCAGGACAGACTTACCAGAACCAGTGGTACCTGCTACCAGCAAGTGAGGAAGACTTGCAAGGTCAACAACAATTGGCTTGCCCTCAGAATCGCGACCAAAGGCGCACTCAAGAGGACCGCCTTTTGCAAACGGGAGAACGTCAGCCAAGTTGACTGCCTGGGCTTTCTCGTTAGGAATCTCAATACCAACCAGAGAAGTTCCAGGAATTGGGGCAAAAATACGAACAGACTTTGCCGCAAGTGAAAGCGCAATATCGTCCTCAAGGTTAGTGATCTTGTTGACGCGCTCACCCTCGCCCATCGAAATCTTAAACGTAGTGACAGAAGGACCTGCAGTCCAACCAACCACCTGGCTGGAAAGGCCAAACTCCTCAAGCGTAGCCTGGAGTCTCTGAGCAGTAGCTTCAAGCTCATCATCACTTACGGCAGAAGTGGCCGAGTTCTTGTTTGTCTTCAGAATGGTAAATGGTGGCAGCTCATATGACTCATCGTCATCGCCAGGCCTCTTGAGCTGGTCAGGTGTGGCGAGAAAATCGGGCGTCGTTTTAGCTTTGCTCTTAGATTTAGCCTGTTTTGTGGTAGGAGCAACATCAGCTACAGCAACATCGTTTTTCTCGACAACTGCATCATCTGGCTGGTCATTCTTCTTAGGACGCAGCTTGTTCTTAGCCTTATCAAGAAGCGTAGTAGGAGCATCTCCTGCATCCTCTTGCGCCTCTTCTTCCTCGTAAAGGCGGGCGTCACGTTTGATGACAGAAGTCTTGCGATTGCCTAGATAGGTGGTCTCCCCTTCACCGGTCTCATCAAAGAGAGAAGACTGGTTGTTGGAGCCACGTCTACCCTGCTTCTTTGCAGGCTGTGGAGCATTTGCAGCGTAGAGCGCCTCTTCTTTTGCAAGAGCGCGCTCTTCTTTACGATAGCGATGATTCTCGCGCGCCTCATCCAGGCGGAAGCTCACGCGCTCAACCATGTCAGAAATGGAGAAGCCGCAGATAACAACGCCAGCAATGATAAAGCCAACTAAAAGGACATTGCCCACCACGCGGCCAACAAAGCGCAGCAAAACCCAAGCTATACCGCCACCTACATAGCCACCAGCAGCCTCAAGGACTTTTGTGCCTAAAAGCATGTCTGGAGCAGACTCAGCTCCTGGGAAGTTGAGCGAGATAAGCGCAAGCGCTGCAAGAACGTCAAGCGTAAGACCAATAGCAATACGCGTAGAGATTCCCTGATCATCGCGCATAAAGAAGGTCATAGCAAAGACAAATACTGCAATGGGAAAAAGAAGCGCTCCCGTACCAAAGCAAAGTTTGAGTCCATGACCCATCGCGCTGGTAATAACAGCGTTAGAAGGGACAATAATAGACAAAAACATGGCAATAGCAACCACTGCAAGAACAACACCAATGATGTCGTTCTGCAGTGGAGTCAAGCCTGCTGCCTGGGCGGAAGCGGCGTTTCTAGAGTTTCTTTTTGCTGCGTTTGAAGTGCGTTTAGAGGGCATTGGGCCTATACCTCCATAATGACCGGAATAACCATTGGTCGAGTACGAGTTTTGCTCCAAAGGAAGTTAGAAAGGGCGTTGCGAACACTCTTTCTCATTGCTTCAATGTTTGCGCCTTCGGACTTAGAGGCCTTCTCAATTGAATTTCTCACAAGATTCTGTGCGTCATTCATAAGCTCATCATCGTCAGCAAATGAAACACCACGACCAGAAATCTCAACAACGCCTGGCTTGAGATTGCGACCAACAAGGGTTACCACAGCGGTGACAATGCCGTCCTGGGAAAGACGCTGACGGTCACGAAGAACAACAGGGTTTGCGTCGGTGACAGAGAGGCCGTCAACGTACACTACGCCAGACTCAACCGTCTTACCGCGGGTGACCTTGCCGTTTCTCATCTCAAGCGTGTCACCGTTATCCAGAATAAAGATGCGGTTTGCAGGAACACCCATCTGCTGAGCAAGTTCTGCATGAGCGCGCAGGTGAACAGCCTCACCGTGGACTGGCATAAAGTTCTTTGGGCGAGCCATACCAAGCATAAGCTTGAGCTCTTCCTGGCTACCATGGCCAGAAACGTGAACAAGCGCCTTTGATTTGTCGTAAATCTCGCAGCCAATCTTAGAAAGGGCGTTGATGATGGACTGAACGCTCTTCTCGTTACCTGGAACAGGAGTTGCAGAGATGATTACGGTGTCCTGAGGACGAATGGAAAGCGACTTGTGCTCGCCGTTTGCCATACGCGCCAAAGCACTCAGAGGCTCTCCCTGAGAACCAGTACAGAGAACAACAATACGATCATCTGCAAGTTTATCAACGTCGTACGCATCAATGATGTCTTTATCGGCAATGTTGAGATAGCCAAGCTCACGAGCAACCTTTGTGTTGGTAATCATAGAGCGACCCGTAACAACAACCTTGCGCTTTACCGCTACAGAAGCGTCACACACCTGCTGAAGACGGTGAATGTGGCTTGAGAACGACGCCACAAAGACGCGACCAGTTGCATTTTTGATGATGTGACGAAGCGCTGCACCAACGGAAGCCTCAGATGGAGTCATGCCTGGACGGTTGGCGTTGGTGGAGTCAGACAGTAGCAGGTCAAGGCCCTCAGAGCCAAACTTGGTAATAGCAGCGTAGTTTGGACGCACGCCATCAATAGGAGTCTGGTCAAGCTTAAAGTCACCGGAGTGAATAAGCGTTCCTGCAGGGGTCTTCATGTGAATACCAAAAGCTGCAGGAATAGAGTGAGTCATCGAGAAGAACGTGATGTCAAAGGCGCCAAGCTGGACCTTTGAACCATCGGTAACCTCACGAAGCTTAGTACCCACAATCTTGTGCTCAGCAAGCTTGCCTTCAATAAAGCCAAGCGAAAGCTTACTGGAATAGATTGGCACCTTACGAGTAAGGTCCATAAGCAGGTACGGAAGAGCACCAATGTGATCCTCGTGACCGTGGGTAATCAAAATACCGCGAAGCTTATCTTCATTTTCAAGTACATAGGTGTAGTCTGGCAAAACTAGGTCAATACCAGGCTGTTCGTCATCTGGGAACATCAAACCAGCATCAACAAGCACCATATCATTACCGTATTCAAAAACGGTCATGTTCTTGCCAATGCCATCAAGTCCGCCCATAGGAATGACTTTAAGAGCTGGGTCTTTCTTAGGCATTAAAACGGTTTCCTTTCAAAAACTTTCTATGACAGACGCAACCCAAAGGGCCGTCTCTAAGACTTTTTGCAAAATCTACATGTTGTTTAATTATATAAAAAATCTGCACGTATTACGCTATATATTCCCAAAGAATCAAAATCTCAACAGAATAACAAGAGAGCTCCGACATGCATCGAAGCTCTCTTCAATACCTCATGTTTTATAAGACCTCGCGTGGCGAGAAACCCATTGAGTTTGAGCGTGCCTTATGCGTCGTGGTGACGACGTGGCTGCCTGCGCTCAGAGTTGCCGTTGTCGTTCTGACGACGTGGACGACGCTCCTCACGGTCCTTCTTTGGAGCACCCTGTGGTGCCTCTGGCTTATCAAGACGGTCAAGAGAAATCTTGCCCTTCTCGTCTACCTCAAGGACCTGAACCTTAACCTCGTCGCCAACAGCCAGGACATCCTCGATCTTCTCGACACGTCCCTGTGCAACGCGGGAAATATGAAGCAGACCGTCCTTGCCAGGAAGGAGCTCAACAAAGGCGCCGAATGGCTGAAGACCAACAACGCGACCAGTGTACTCCTCGCCTACCTCTGGAACCTTAACAATAGCCTTGATGCGCTCGGCAGCAGCCTCGGCAGCACCGTTAGTACCAGCGATAAAGACGGTGCCATCCTCCTGGATGTCAACGGTTGCGCCCGTATCCTCCTGGATACCGCGGATAACCTTGCCACCAGAGCCAATGACGTCGCGAATCTTATCGGTTGGGATAGAAAGCGAGATGATCTGTGGAGCGGTCTCTTTGGTCTCAGTACGAGGTGCAGGAATCTGCTCGAGCATCTTGTTCAGAATGAACATACGGCCCTCTTGAGCCTGAAGAAGTGCGCTGCGCAGAATCTCTGGAGTAAGACCAGTTGCCTTATTGTCCATCTGCATTGCGGTAATACCCTTGGTGGTACCGCAGACCTTGAAGTCCATGTCACCGAGGAAGTCCTCAAGACCCTGAATATCGGTAAGAACAACAGTCTTGCCGTTCTCCTGGATAAGACCCATTGCAACACCAGAAACAGGACGCTTTAGAGGAACGCCTGCATCCATAAGGGAAAGCGTAGAACCGCAGGTAGAAGCCATGGAAGAAGAACCATTGGACTCCATTACCTCAGAGACAACGCGGATGGTGTAAGGGAACTCTTCCTCGGAAGGAATGACAGGCAGAAGTGCGCGCTCTGCAAGAGCTCCGTGACCAATCTCGCGGCGCTTTGGACTGCCCATACGGCCAGTCTCACCGGTGCAGAATGGCGGGAAGTTGTAGTGGTGAATGTAGCGCTTGCCGTCCATTGGCTCAATAGTGTCAAGACGCTGCCACTCGTTGAGCATACCAAGCGTACAAATGGAGAGAACCTGAGTCTGACCACGCTGGAAAAGACCAGAGCCGTGAACAAGTGGCAGGTAATCAGGCTTGACCATGATTGGACGAATCTCGTCTGCAACACGACCGTCAACGCGCTCGCCGGTCTCAACAACCATGACGCGCATAGCGTGCTTCTCAAGACCCTTGAGCTCAACGGCAATAGCGCGGCTCCAAAGCTCCTGCTCCTCCTCGGTGAACTGAGCCTTGATCTCATCCATCAGGTCAGCAACCTTCTGCATACGGGACTGCTTGTCAGCATCCTTAAGAGCAGCGCTCATCTGGTCATAGTAAGCAAAGATGCGGTCGTGGACCTCAGCAATTGGCTCGTCAAGGATGTACTCACGCTTGACGATAGGGCCGTTAACCTCTTCCCACTTAGCAATAAACTTCTTCTGCTCCTCGCAGAAGGCTGCAATTGCTTCCTGACCAAATGCCATAGCGGAGAGCATATCCTCTTCGGAAATCTCATCTGCACCAGCCTCAAGCATGGAAATAAAGGTAGAAGAACCGCCAAGCTCAAGGTCAAGGTCAGAGTGATCACGCTCTTCATAGGTTGGGTTAACCAGGAACTCGCCGGTATCAGCGTTGCGGCCAATACGGACGCATGCAAGTGGTCCCTCAAAAGGAACGCCACCAACGGCCAGGGCAGCAGAAGCGCCCATGACAGAGATGGTATCAACAGCGTTTACCTGATCTGCAACAAGAGAAGTTGCAACAATCTGAACCTCATTGCGGAAGCCATCTGGGAAGGATGGGCGCAGAGGACGGTCAATCATACGAGCAGTAAGGGTTGCCTTCTCGGATGGACGAGCCTCACGCTTGAGGTATCCACCAGGAACGCGACCAACTGCATACATTTTCTCAATAAAATCAACAGTCAGTGGGAAGAAGTCGTAATCTTTGCGCTCCTTGGAAACCACTGCAGTGAGAAGTACGGTAGAATCGCCGCACTTAACGATACAGGCACCTGTTGCCTGCTTTGCGAGCTCACCAGCCTCAAGGGTGTAGTGCTTACCATAGAGGTCAAATTCGTGAGTTACTTTAGTCATTTCTTTCCTCTTCTATCTCCGTTTGCCCCATTGCAAACGGGCCTCAAACATAAAGGGCGCCAGACGGCGCCCTAAAAAGCCAACTTACTGGATGTTGTCGCGGATACCCAGGGAAGCAATAAGAGTACGGTACTCTTCAATGTCGTTCGACTTAATGTAAGAAAGAAGACGACGACGCTTACCAACGAGCATCAGAAGACCACGACGAGTGTGGAAGTCCTTCTGGTGGGACTTCATGTGGTCGGTGAGCTGACGAATACGCTCAGTAAGAAGAGCAACCTGAACCTGTGCGGAACCGGAGTCCTTCTCGTCCTTGCCGTACTGCTTGATGAGCTCAGCCTTACGATCCTTAGTTACTGCCATAATAAACCGCCTTTCGCGTTGAATACTCCTTGTACTGAGAAGGTAGCCGGCAGTGACTAGCCCCTAAGAACAAGGAAATAACCTACAAGAGGATACCAGTTACTGGTGAACTTTGCTAGTAAAAATACACTTCAGCTAGATACTGAGCAAAAATTCAAATGCCTTGAGACGTGCTTCAAGGTGTGTAGCCGCCCAAATATGCGCACTGGTGAGCAAAAAGAGCGCAGTTTCTGGAGCAATTTCTGCAACAACAAGCTGGTCAAAGGTAAGTTTGAGAAGCGATGACAACCACGAGAGCTCAAGTGGAGTTACCTCAATAGAACCCTCAATCTCATGCGCACAACTTCCACACAATGCACCACCAGCAGCTGGCGAGAAGTACGTCAGGGCTTCATCTCCACAGGCAATGCACGATTCCAGCTCAGGACGCCAGCCTTCGTGTGCCAAAACCTTAAACACATAAGCGGCAACGACAAGATCTAAGTGTTTCTCGTCATCTACTTCTTCGCAGGCCCTGAGAGCGCGAGAAAGCAGCGGATAGAGAAACGCGTCCTCAATGCCATCAATACACGAAAGGCGTGCAACTTCGCAGATAGCTGACGCGGCTGCTACCTTAGAGAGATCTCCGCGAAGTGTGGCATGCGGCTCAAGCAAGGTTGCCTCGGACAAGATATCAAGCGAGCGACCTTCTGCCAGCAACACGTCTAGCTCGCAAAACAGTTCAACACGAGCAGCAAATCGGCCGCCTGGCTTTCTGGCACCCTTTGCGACAGCTCGTCGTTCTTCTCCCGAATCAGAAAGCATGGTTAAGATGAGGTCTTGCTCGGCAAGTTTTGTTCTATCAAGCACAATAGCTTTAAGACGAGTAGTCTTTCTACCAGGCACAACTAGTCCTCGGTTGAGTAGCCTAGACGCTTAATCTCGTTGGCATCACGCCTCCAGAGAGGCTGAACGCGCACCTGCAGGTCAAGATAAACCTTGCGACCAAACAGTTTCTCCAGGTCTTTTCTAGCCTCAACGCCAACACGCTTAATCATGGAGCCGCCCTGGCCAACAACGATGCCCTTTTGTCCTTCTCGCTCAACCAAAATGGTGGCAGAAATGGATAAGTGACCGTCCGTTGCTACCTCATACGAATCACAGACAACGGCAACAGAATGAGGAACTTCCTGACGAAGGTTGAGCAATAACTTCTCGCGAACAAACTCTGCCACCAGGTCTTCTGGCAAGGCGTCAGTCTCCATATCCTCTGGGAACCACATAGGACCCTCAGGAAGATGCTCTGACACAAGAGAGATAAATGCCTGAATATTGAAGTCTTCTGGTGCGGAAACAACAAGCACGTCATCAAAGTGAGCAAGAGCTTGTGCAGCCTCAAGCTGCTCCGCCACCTGCTCTGGCGTTGCAATATCTGCCTTGGTAATAACCAGCAGCTTAAAGGCGGCGTGCGCCTGCTCAACATGATTGGCAACCCACTCATCACCACGGCCAACGGGCTTGGTTGCGTCAATCAAAAAGGCAATTACATCAGCGTCGTTGAGTTCTCCGAGTGCTGCCTTATTGAGCTCTTTTCCAAGAGCGTCTTTAGGTTTATGAAGACCTGGAGTATCTACAATGACAAGCTGGGAGTTATCTCCGTTTACCACTGCTCTAAAGCGACGACGTGTAGTCTGGGCAACAGGGCTTGCGATAGCCACTTTCTGGCCCATACAAGCGTTTAAAAGCGTAGACTTGCCAACGCTTGGACGACCAACTAAAGCAACAAAACCGCTCCTAAATGGAGTGGTCTCAGATGAAGTATTTTCAGAAACTGAATTGGCGGTCATACGTCCTCCAACTTACCAATGAAAAATTGCACGCGAGAAAATCAAAAGTCCTATAAAAGCTGCGGTAATGCTAATACAGCATGAAGCTGCCGCAGCAATATCTTTGGCTTTACCAGCCATAGGATGAAACTCTGGAGAAACCAGGTCTACCACAGTTTCTATTGCCGTGTTGATGAGCTCTGTGGTTAAAACGGCACCAATACACGCAAGGACAAGTGCCCAGCTCACGGCATCTAAGCCAACAAACAATCCCGCAATCACGGTTACTGCAGCAGCAACGGCCATACGACGCAAGTTTGCTTCCTGAGCAAATGCTTGGCGAGCGCCCTGTAGTGCAAAGAGAAGGCCTCGCTTAAAGCTTGGATGTCTGCCTTTAGATCCCGGAATCATTACTCGTCAATCCCCTCACGGTGGCGAGTCAACACGACTGGCTCAATAGTCCTATCCGTTGATAGCAGAGCAACAAGAGCGTCTTCACGAGCTTCCATAATCTCTGCCTCATCATCTTCAATATGGTCATATCCAAGCAGGTGAAGCATGGCATGAACAAGCATAAGCCTAAACTCATCTGCCTCTGTAGTGCCATATTCTTTTGCCTGGCGAGCAATAAAATGAGGAGCCAGAATAATATCGCCCAGCTCACACATCTCACCAGGAGCCAAATCTGGATCATCAGGGCGCTCTACCTCAAGTGAGATAACGTCAGTGGGCGCATTTTTTTCTCGCCACTCAAGGTTTACCTGCTGAATCTCTGCATCGCTAACAATAGAAATGGAGACGGTACAGGGGCGCTCCACGCCCTCTTCAGAGAGTACAAGGTTGCAATCGGCTTCAATCTCTTCTATAGAAATTGGGCACGCGACGCCTTCTTCGATCACAATGTCGTACTCGTTAACCACGTTACTCCCCTAGCTGCTTCTTCTCATACGCAGTGTATGCATCAACTATCTTACCAACCAACGTGTGACGAACAATATCATTTCTATCTAAATCAACAAAAGCAACGTCTTCCAAGTTACCCAACACCTGTCGAGCAACGTCCAGACCACTTCTTCCCACAAGGTCTCGCTGCGTTGCATCGCCGGTAATAACAAATTTTGACGAGAAACCCAGGCGAGTCAGAAACATTTTCATCTGCTCAGGCGTGGTATTTTGCGCCTCATCCAAAATGACAAATGCATCATTCATGGTACGACCACGCATAAATGCAAGCGGAGCAATCTCAACAATTCCCTGTTCAATAAGGTTATTTGCGTACTCCATTGAGGTCATATCAAAGAGAGCGTCGTAAAGCGGTCTAATGTAGGGATCCAGCTTCTCTTGAAGTGTACCCGGGAGAAAACCAAGAGACTCTCCCGCCTCTACAACAGGTCTTACCAGCACAATTCTGCTAATTTGCTGAGATGTTAATGCAGCAAGTGCCATAGCTACTGCCAGGTAGGTTTTACCAGTTCCCGCAGGACCAATGCCAAAGGTAATGGAGTTGTTTGCTATTGCCTTTGTATATGCAATTTGACCTTGCGTTTTAGGTTGAATAGCTTTTCCCTTATGGGTAACAAACAGTGTGCGAGTTCCTGTTTGCTCTAAGCTAGCATTTCTTTTTGTACTATCAAGCAGAAGCTTTACATCTTCAAGCGTTGGCCTAGAGCCGGATTCAACCATTTGAATCAGGCGAGAAAAAATAAGTGTTAGTTGCTCAATTTCTTGAGAAGTACCTGACAAAAAGATAGCTTTGCCTCTGATTGAAATAAGAGCTGCACATGACGATTCGATTTCTCTGAGCAAACTATCAGCTGGACCCGTCAGGTACAGAGGGTCTACTGAATCAGGAATAGTTAAGCGAATCTGTGTTGGCTCCATGTTCCCCCAATTTACAAACGAGTAGCTTTTAGCGTTCCATTAGGTAAAACGTCGTCAAAGCGCATAGCAATGAGTTCATCAAGCTCAATAGTAGAATCAACCTGAACATCAAAAAGACCGCCAGAAATTCCCCTACCAGGATACTGTACCACCACATTATCGCAGGTACCAACAAGCTTCTTAGCAGCATCAAAGCGCATGGCATTACCCAAATCACGCATTTTCTTAGCGCGCTCAGCCATCACCTTTGGATCTACCTGATTTGGAGCGGTTGCCGCAGGAGTTCCAGGTCGTTTGGAATACCTAAATACGTGCATCTTTGAAAAGCCCATCTGACGACAGAACTCAAACGACTCTTCAAATTCTTTATCGGTTTCTCCAGGAAAACCAACAATCAGGTCTGTTCCTAAAGCGATAGTAGGCATCACCGAACGAGCTTCCTCAACAGCATTGCGATAAAGCTCTGTCCTATAGACCCTGCCCATACGCGCAAGCGTAGCATCACATCCAGATTGAAGACAGATATGCAAAAAAGGTGCAATTCTTCCGTTGGAAGCGGCAATAACCTCTACCAAACGAGTATTCACATCTGGTGGCTCAAGAGAAGAAAGCCTTAGACGGCCTACCTCGGTTTTTTCAAGCACATACTCGAGAAGATCTGGAAGCCTGAGGGTTTTCTCGCCCTCATCCTCAAGTTGAGCTTTATAGCTGCCAAGATTAATTCCCGTAAGAACAACCTCTTGAGCTCCCCTGCTCATAGCATCTTGTACCTGTGAAACAACCTCACGGGGATCGAGGGATTTTCCCGCACCGCGCGCCTTCCAGACAATACAGAAGGTGCAGCGATTATCACAACCGTCTTGAATCTTGATACCAGGACGCGTGCGGCCTGTTGGAGTTGGCTTGGAGATAACAAGTCCGTCATCGCTTACGGATTCTGGGGCAAAGCCTAGCTCTTCAAGAACTCTATCTGCAACTTTGTCCTTCTCGGGCTCTACCACAACATTAGGAGCAAGAGAGGCAAGCTCGTCAGCAAAAAGACTTGCAACACAACCCGTTGCAACTACAAGAGGAGCTCCCGGCATAAGCGCTGCTTTACGCACAGCTTTTCTCGTCTTAGCCTCAGCTTCTGCAGTGACGGCACATGTGTTGATAACAATTGCCTGAGCTTCATCTTCTTCAACAATGCGACATCCCATGCGAAGCAGAGAATCCGCCATTAAATCAAGCTCAACGCGATTTACCCTACATCCAAGATTTATGAGCGCAATACCATGAGCCATTAGCGCCTCTTCTTAGAAGCCTTTTTGGCTTTCTTGTCTTTATGATCAGAAGAATCTACTGCTGCAGAATGCTGATCATGATGCTCATCTTGAGTTTCTTGAGCTGAGTTTTGTTTACACTCATCAATAAGTGAGGTGAGTGTATCTAACTGATCTTTGGTCAGTCCTGTTGAAGTCTCAATGTGAACCAGAACGTAAAGGTTCCCACGAGCCTTAGTATGCAAACGAGGCATGCCTTTACCAGCCACGCTTAGCTGCTGGCCATACTTACAACCTGCAGGTATAGAAATCTCAATAGTTTCATCTTTGATAATGCCGTCAATGGTAACGGTAGTACCAACAATTGCCTCAAGAGAATCAACGCTGACCGAAGTAAAGAGATCGTCTCCCCTGCGCTCAAAGTCTTTATGCTGGGAAACCTCAATAGTTACGATGAGGTCACCAGGGGTATCACCCCTGACACCAGCCTCGCCCTTGCCGGTAATTGAAATTGACTGGCCAGAATGAACGCCTGCAGGAATTTCAACAGAAACACGCTCATGGTCAGGAGTTCTTCCTTGGCCACCACAGGTCTCACAGGCATGTTCTACTTTTTTGCCTGTTCCTTGGCACTCTGGACATACTGTCTGAGACTGCATCTGACCAAAGACGGTATTTTGAACCTGAACTACCGTGCCCGTGCCATGACAACGTGGACAGTCTTCAATTTTTCCACCCTCACCAAGGCCGGTGCCATTACAGTCATCACAGGTAGAAAGTCTGTTATACGAGATAGTTTTTGTGACACCCGCAGCAGCCTCTTCCAAAGTGATAGAGAGTCTAATTCCCATATCACTACCACGAGTATGCTGAGCAGCGCCGCGACCACCATGGCCGCCGCCAAAGAAGGAGTCAAAGATATCTCCAAAGCCGCCAAAACCACCGCCAAAGATATCTGACATATCCACATAGCCGCCACCAAAACCGGATGGACCATTAGGATCACCATAACGGTCATAGTTGGCACGCTTTTGCTCATCTGAAAGCACAGAATAAGCTTCGTTTACCTCTTTAAACTTCTCTTCTGCATGAGGATCATCAGAAACATCAGGGTGCAGCTTTCTTGCCAGCTTTAGAAAAGCTCGCTTGATTGTTTTTTGGTCTGCATCACGAGCAATACCTAAGAGCTCGTAGAAGTCTTTCTTCTCTGCCACGCTTACTAACTCTCCCCTTGTAAAACCTAAAACTTAAATTCCCATATAGCCGACATGGCCTAATCCGGCCGTACAAGCATACAAAGTCATAATAATAATTGAGTAGAAGGCACCGTTGATAATTCCCGAAACAAAGGCATTTGCAAAGCTTCTCCACCAGCCAGCATTCATCTTGACGCCATCTGCAAGAACGTTTCTCACGCCAAATATCAAAAGCGGAATCAACACAATGGCAAATAGTGGTGAGCGTAAATTAAGCGCCACAAACACAAGAAGCATTGCAGTTATACCTGTGATACGAGCTCCCGCGCGTTGGCGGAACGTCAACTGCTCTGAAGGAACCTTAATATTTACGATAAAATCACCAGTTGCAGAACAATTTGTTCCTGCATTTCCCATTCCAGGTACTCTGATCTGGTCACCATCATGTGAATTAGCTGGTACATCAACCATAATTTCGCTTGCAGACAAAACACGTCCAGAACCACCACAAACGTCGCATGGGTCCTGTACAACGTGTCCAGCGCCTTCACACTCTGGACAGTCAACTCTAAACTTGCCTACTCCAAAAATGGAAGAAAGATCAATGTCAATATGGCCCGTTCCGTGGCAGGTAGGACAGGTAGTTGCCTCAGCTTTATGCTGAGATCCCTTACCAGCACAAGCATCACAAGTAACAAAACGCTGATACGTGATGCCTTTCTTAACGCCATTTTTAGCGTCTGTATCATTCAGTGTTAAGTCGTAGACAATATCTGCGCCAGTCTGAGGCTTGTATGCACGAGAGCGCTTTTGAGATCCTGTAGTCCAGTTATTAAAGTTAATATCGCCAAACGGGAAGCCTCCCTCAAAAGGAGAACCTCCATAGGCAGATCCGCCTGGATAACCAGAGGGGCCATAACCGCCACCGTAGAAAGAACCACTTCTCATTGCATCATAACGACGGCGTTTCTCGGCATCTGATAGAACAGCATATGCCTCAGAGACCTCTTTAAAACGCTCTTCAGCATCGGGCTCTTTATTGATGTCTGGATGAAGCTTACGAGCTTTAGTTTGAAAAGCTTTTCTAATTTCTTCAGCTGTCGCGGACTCAGAAACACCAAGGATGGCGTAATAGTCCTTTTCGTTCATAGCAGCCATGAAATCTCTCCGATTCAACCCATACCTAAATCTGCATCACGAGAACGTTTGAAAGTGTACCCACTTGTTTTGAACTTAATGCAGTACAAACACACTACAGACGTAAATCCCAAAGACGTCCATAGAGCTCGTTTCCAAGCAGCCAGCCCTTCTCGGTAGGCTTATATGAAGTTCCAATCCAAGAATTTGCCGCATCAACGTGAACTAACAACCCATCTCGTACGCACGCATCAAATACATCTTGTAGCCGCGATACGCCAAATACCTGCTCAGCCTCATCCAAAAGTGCAGGTGAGATTGTCTCCATAAGACGAGCATGCAGCATCAAATCTTCTGCCACAGCTTCTCTTTGAGTCAGAAATTCAACATCAAACTCTGTCGAGAAAAGCGATACACCTTCGGCAATTTTTCTTGGAGCATCAAGAACTACCAGTCGCGCGCGTTCGGCATTTTGCGGGCGATTTGGCAAAGAGGTGTTGACCTTGGCAAGCACATCGTACTCAGCTGCAGTCAACATGCTTGCAGCGCTCGTACCAAGACCAAGGTACGACTCAGCTGTCCAGTACATCTTATTGTGCTTACAGCTCTTCTGATTGCGAGCATAACTTGCTACCTCATAGCGTTCAAACCCCGCCGCTTGGAGCGTCTTTGAAGCTGCTTGCATTCGATCTGCCTGCACGTCATAAGCATTCCACGGAGTATCTTTATCCTGGGTTTGCTTAGCCAGTGCCGTGCCATCTTCAATGGTTAGCGGATAGACGCTCACATGATTTACGCCAAGCGAGATAAATCTTGAGAGCGAAAACTCCCAAGAACTCTCTGTTTGCTCAGGAATAGCGCACATAAGATCAACCGACACGTCGTAGTCACGCTCTTTTGCAGCAAGTACTCTGTCGTAAGCCAGGTCGGCCGAGTGAATTCTGCCAAGACTCTTAAGCTCATTATCGTTAAAGCTTTGAACTCCCAAAGAAATTCTCGTTACCCCACCTTTAGAGAGATTGGCGAGAAGATCGTCAGATAGTGAGTCTGGATTTGCTTCCATGCTGAACTCACTAGGCTGCATAAGAGCTGAGACGTTCTGCGCCAAATCTACCGCATCTTGACCGAGCAAGCTGGGAGTTCCGCCTCCCATATAGACCGTTTTAGTAGCAGCTAACAACCCAAGCTGAGCGGCTTCATCTAGCTGATGTTTTAGTGCTTTTACGTAATCTTTCATGCGATTATCGTCTTGTCTTGTGGACCAAGAAGAAAAATCGCAATAGAAGCATTTTTGTGCGCAAAACGGAATATGCAGGTAAAGTGCAGGAGTGGCCGTTTGGTTGTATTTAGACTGCCAGGAATCCACAACAAATCACTAGCTCATAGGTAGATTATGCTCAGGAAATTCTTGCTCACCCTCAAGCCGCTTGACGGTTTCTTTAATCTCTAGTGCAAGATCAATAAAATCCTGGGCCGTAACGCACTTTACTGACTTTCCACGCCAATAGGCTGCGTTTGGAATACCTCTAAAATACCAGGTAGAAAGGCTTCTAGCGCGAGCAATATGAATATCCTCAGCGTCAAGCAACCTTACATGCATCATAAAAGATGCAAGCATTTGGTCAAGCGTTGGAACAAGCACAGGTTGACCCTCAACTAAAGCTTGAGTGTTTTTAAAAATCCACGGATTTCCGTACGTTCCGCGAGCAATCATTACAGCCGTTACACCTGTCTCTGTAAGAGCATGAGCTGCTGCTTCAGCAGAGAGCATATCGCCAGAACCTATGACCGGAATAGACACGGCGTCGCAAACCCTATTAACTGTCTCCCACTCTGCCTGACCTCGATACATTTGGGTAGCAAAGCGACCGTGGATAGCAACGGCAGATGCTCCAGCAGCCTCCATAGCGCGAGCAAACTCAGGTGCCACTTCCTCATCCTGACGTCTACCACGCCTAATCTTGACAGTAACAGGTACGTTAACCTCAGACAGACAAGCCTTAACCAAATCTGCAGCAAGCTCTGGGGTGTCCAGAAGGGCTGAACCCTCCCCTTTTTTAACCACCTTAGGAACAGGACAAGCCATATTGATATCGATAAGAGCCAGCTTATCCCCTAAACGCTCACTAATCTGAGCTGCTGCTTCTTTAAACTGATCTGGCTTTGAACCAAAGAGTTGAACAGCAATATCGGGCTCAGTTGCAAGAGGCTCTACAAGCTCCCAGGTTTTCTCGCCACCATAATGAATTCCTGCAACAGAAACCATTTCTGAATACGCAAGACCTGCTCCGCCAGCTCGAGCCATAGTGCGATACACACCATCGCTGACACCGGCCATAGGGGCCATAAGCACGGGATTTGCAGACAGGCGCTCCTTAAGTGAAGTACCTAACGCAAAAGGAATAATGCGAGAAGAAAGACCAGCTTCAGGGGCACAGGTTGCAATAATAGTTTGGAGCGATTCCACAGATACCTTCTACTCGTCATCAACCTTGAGAACAGCCAAGAATGCCTCTTGAGGTACTTCGACTGAGCCAATCTGCTTCATGCGCTTCTTACCCTCTTTTTGCTTTTCAAGCAGCTTGCGTTTTCTGGAAATGTCGCCGCCGTAGCACTTAGCTAAGACGTCCTTTCTACGTGCGCGAACGGTAGAACGAGAAATGATTTTATTGCCAATTGCACCCTGAATTGGAACCTCAAAAAGCTGCTGAGGAATAATGCCTTTAAGTCTGTCACATAGGCCACGAGCAAGATCGTATGCTTTGTCCTTGTGAACAATAAACGAGAGCGCATCAACAACGTCTCCAGCAAGCAAGATATCAAGCTTAACCAGGTCAGAAGTGCGATATGAATCAAACTCATAGTCAAGTGAGGCATAGCCTTTAGTTCTACTCTTAAGCTGATCAAAGAAGTCCAAGATAAGCTCAGCCAAAGGAATGCTAAAGATCATCTCAACGGACTTATCAGACAGATACACCATGTCCTCAGATATGCCACGATGATCAACAACAAGCTGCATAACCGTACCAACAAACTCAGGAGGCACAATAATTTTTGCCTTGAGGTATGGCTCGTCAATGCGGTCAATCTTGGTGACCTCTGGAAGATCTTGAGGACTGGTAATCTCAATCATAGTTCCATCGGTCTTATAGACGTGATAGTCAACAGAAGGACTGGTAGCAATCAAGTCCAGGTCAAACTCACGCTCAAGACGCTCTTTAACAACTTCCATGTGGAGAAGACCCAAAAATCCTACTCTGAAGCCAAATCCCAAAGCCACAGAAGTCTCTGGTGACCACGTAAGTGATGGATCGTTAACGTGCAGCTTATCAAGTGCATCGCGGAGGTTCTCATACTGCTTGTTATCTACGGGGAAAAGACCGGTAAATACCATCGGCTTTGCCTCGCGGTAACCCGGCAGTGGCTCTGCGCATGGGTTTTGCTTATAGGTAAGTGTGTCTCCAACACGAACAGCTTCAGGATCTTTGAGACCAGTCACCACATAGCCAACTTCACCAACAGAGAGCTGGTCAACAGCCATCTCAAGAGGTCTCTTAGCGCCAACTTCCTCAACAAGAAAAGGCGTAGAGCCTTGCATCATAAGGAGCTGATCGCCGGCTTTGATTGATCCATCAAAAACACGTACTGTAGCTACAACGCCTCTGAACTGGTCAAAGTACGAGTCAAGAATAAGCGCCTTAAGAGGTGCCGTAGGATCACCCTTTGGAGGAGAAACCAAGTACACCAAAGCCTCAAGAAGCTCATGGATACCCTCGCCAGTCTTGCCGGAGACACACACCGCGTCATCAGCTGGGATTGCAAGAACATCCTCAATTTCTGCGCGCACCTCTTCAGGACGAGCAGACGGAAGATCAATCTTGTTGATTGCAGGAACAATATCCAGGTTGGCGTTCATGGCAAGCATAGCGTTTGAGACTGTTTGAGCCTCCACGCCTTGCGTTGCATCAACAACCAGCACCGCTCCTTCGCAGGCAGCCAAAGACCTTGAAACCTCGTAGGTAAAGTCAACGTGGCCCGGAGTATCAATCAGGTTGAACTGATAGCGCTCTCCGTCATCTGCGTCATACATGACGCGGACGGCGTTTGATTTGATGGTAATTCCACGCTCACGTTCAATGTCCATAGTGTCCAAGAGCTGTGACTCCATATCGCGTTCTTCAACGGTATGAGTAAGCTCCAAAATGCGGTCACTGATGGTAGATTTACCGTGATCGATGTGCGCAACAATAGAGAAGTTGCGAATATGTGAAGTATCCTGTGTATTCATAAGGAAAATAATAGCGTAAAGTACCCCCTTCGTGCTATACTTCTAAAGCTGCCTCAAACGTGTCTCAGCGAAGAGGCCTCACATAGTAAACACCGAAAGGAACCGCACGTGGCTAACATCAAGTCTCAGAAGAAGCGTATTCTCACCGCTGAGAAGGCACGCCAGCGCAACAAGGCTGTCCGTTCCGAGCTTAAGACTGCTATTAAGGCAGTTCGCACTGCTGTTGAGGCAGGACAGCTTGAGGACGCACAGGTTGCAGCTAACAAGGCATCCCGTCTTCTTGACAAGGCTGCTTCTAAGGGCATCGTACACAAGAACCAGGCTGCTCAGCGTAAGAGCGGCGTTCAGAAGCTTGTTAACACCCTTAAGTAGTTCTTATCTACTTTTAACTTTTTAAAACGGACTCCTTGGAGTCCGTTTTTTCTTACCTTAATTCTTTGAATCTACATATTTGAGACGCCGCACAGAGCAAAGATAAGCTTGGTCATTGTGGTTGTTTTATCTTCTCCACTTTTAAGACCACGCTCTGCATCTGCACAGAGACTCAAAATATGCTCAAGCTCGCCATCTGCAAATTGGCGTGCCCACCGTGCATAATTTCTTACTTGCCAGTCCTGCTTACCTAAAACTGAGGCAATTTCCCGTTCTGTACCGCGCTTAACCATAGACCTAGCGCAAATGAGTTCTCTTACACGTCCAGTCATAAGCGACAGATTGCCAATAGCTCCCGACTCATCCATCTGGCTGTAAAGCTCCAAAGCCTTTTGAGCATTTCTCGCTGATAAACTGTCGAGAAAATCCCACGGCTTGACCTCAACTACTCGTGCAACATGGGTTTCTACAAACTGAACGTCAATTGCTCCAGGACGACCTAGGAGAGCTGCCAGAGATTTAACTTGAGAATCGAGCATGGTGGTATTATCGCCAACACGACTTATAAGCTCATTGGCCACATTTAGTGGGATTTGTAGTCCGTACTTTCTTCCAAGATCCCCTATATATTTGGGCAATTCTTTTCTAGAAATTGCACCACAATTAATAACTGCAAGCTTACCCAACGCATCAACTGCTTTATAAAGCCTTGTAGTCTTTGCTAGCGTCTGTGCAGAAAGCATCAGTGTAGTAGTTGGATTAGGATTTTTAAGATACTCAACAAGAGCTTCTGATACAGACTTAGGCAATTTACCAACATCGTCAATAACAACAATTCGCCTAGAATCACCCATAGGAAGTGTTTGAGCAGAAGACAAAACAGATTCTGGAGTCAGCTCAGCGCTTACAGAGATCTCATCAAGGTTAAAGGTAATAAAGCTCTGGTTAAGACGGCTTTTAAGCTTATCAATAGCCCTTGCACGCTTCATCTCATCAGGACCAACAGCCAAATATGCAGCTAGTAACTTAGCCTGCTCCGCCATCTTTTTCCTCCTCTAATTCTGTATCTACTTTAGCATGTTGCACGCTCACCCTAGGTCCATGTTCTCCAGGAAATACTGTGACGTCTCCATAATCTTTTGTGCAATAAAACCTTGCGCCAACACCCTCTAAGATATCCACCGCTTCCTGTTTAGGATGTCCATAACGATTATTCTTTCCAGCACTTGCAACTGCTACCTCAGGTTTTAGCGCGCGAGCAGTTTCTGGATAGAGTGACTTTGCCGCACCATGATGGCCGACTTTTAAGAAATCAATATCGCCAACATCACCCGATGTTACCGTCTCTTTTGTTTGATCTCTTTCAGCGTCTCCTGTTAAAAGCGTAGTCAGGGTATTCTGACCATCGTTATACGTTACGTACAGCTCAACCGACGCATTATTAGCTTCTTTAGCTTTATATCCCCTATGTGGCCACACTACCCGGACATGAAAGCGACCAACATCAAATTCATCGCCATATAAAACTTCATAAGAACCACTACCAGAAATCCTCTGAATAGCTCTCTGTAACTCGGGTTTTTCTTGTTTAGTTATTCCTTCTCCAACTAATACTCGACCTGCTTTCACCGAACCAACCATATACCTCACGCCACCAGCATGATCCTCATCAAGGTGTGTGAGCAAAATAGCATCAAGATATGAGATGTGTTGTCGCTCTAGAGCGTCATTAACCACATCTCCCACACTCGTGTCTACAAGCAGAGAATGCGCACCGTCACTGAGCAATATGGCATCTCCTTGGCCAATATCCATCACACAAATTCTTGTTGGCGAGAAAAACCTCCAGTAGATGCTTAAACCCAAGATAAGCACAAACACCATCAAACAAATGCCTGATAAAACTACTCTTTTCCCTTTTGGCCAAAACACGTAAAGAGCCACCATTGCTGCAAACACAAGCAATGAAACTATCCAACTCATGTCAATTAACGACACGCTTGCAAAAGATCTTTCAGATAAAAAAGAAGCGAGGGTCTCTGTAAACTGACCAAGAGAATCCACTAGAAAAAGAGCAATTTCTTGAACTGGCTTAAAGCCACTAAAAACTATTGCCCCAATTCCAAATAGGCTCAGAAGAGAAAACAAGCTTGTAATTAAGGCACTTGAGAGAGGTGCAAGTAACGAAAAGTGGCCAAAATACACACATGACATTGGAAGGCATGAGAGCTGAGCTACTGTTGTTGCACACATGGTATTTCGTACATGAGAAAACGGTTTTCTTAGAACATTCTGTACTTTTCCATAGCCAGATACGTGAAAGGCAATTTTTGCATAGTACTGAGCAAGACCACCATATATATTCATTCCAAAAATACAAGCTAAAGACAAGGTAAATGCAACGTTTACGCTCAGCTGTGGATCAACACAGAGCATAAGTAAAGCCAGAGTTGAAACAGCAGATAGCGTGTGTTGTTTCCTACCAACACATTGCATAACGTATTTTTGTTCAACAAGAAGTATTGCCCTTATTGCAGATGCAGGTAATCCACAAAAAAGCGCGTAACTACTGAGTAGAATTACATTTAACACTCCTCTCAAAAGTGGTTTTAACGTCAACCTTTTGAGCAAAGCATCAATAAAGGTAGAGAGAATTACTATGTGACAACTAGATATTGCTATAAGGTGCATAAGACCACAGCGCATAAATATCCGAGGAATGTTAAAGCTATAAAGACTGGATCTATAGGCACAAAGACCACATGCAGCTAATGCTCGACCAAAGCTCACCTCTGGCTGAAGTTGAGAAATGCAGCTTTCTCTAAATTGAGCAACTTCTCCAATAACTCCCTCATCATAAGATGTGGAATTTACCTTGGTTATCTGAATTGAACCAAGTACTCCTCTCTTAAATTGTTCGTCTGAAAATTCCTTATCTTTATACCGAGCAAACCTACCTTCGCAGCACAGATGTGTTTCTCGTAAGAATGGTTCCTTGGCATGTATACCAACAGATCCAACATAACTACCTTGGTACAGGACAGACGCCTGACCAGTCCATGCATGATTTTTGTAGACTAAATCTCTTGATACGACTAATTCAAAATCATGTACGGAAGTTGACTCTAAAAGATTCACTGACGTCATTTGGCTGTCGTATATAAAGAAAGATCCGATAAGGATAATTACAAGTAAAAGTAAAACTGCTCCAACAGTCATAAGGCTGGTATGCGCATGCTGCACATACCAAAATCCTAAAGCAGCCACCACACAGATTCCTAGAATATGGATCAGAACCGTATCGAGCGTTGCGCTTCTTGCAATAAAAACTTGCAGCCACAAGCAAACAAATAGCAAGACGCAAAGGCTATACGGAATAAAAGGCCTAGAGGGTTGTTCTATCACCTTAGACACGAATATTGTCCTTAAGCTGATCAAACTTTTTCTGACCAATACCAGAAACGCGCATCAAATCTTCAGTAGTCTTAAATGGTCCATTCTTTTGTCTATCTGCAACAATTCGTTTAGCCAAGCCTTCTCCAACGCCTTTAAGCTTAGTAAATTCTTCTACAGTTGCTCGATTAATATCTACAACTGTCTTTTTGTCACTCTTCTTATCCGTTTGCTTGTTGCTTGTGGCTTTATTTTGATCTGGCTGCGAAATCTCTGGCGGAGCCTCTTCTCCCTTTCGAGGAATATAAATTTTTTGACCATCTTCTATAGGAGACGCTAGATTAATACCTTGGCTGTTAGCATCTTCAGTCAAGCCACCTGCTATTTGAATTGCGTCGTTTACACGTGGATTTACCATCTGAAGTGCATACAGACCGGGTGATTTAACGGCTCCATCAACATGAACCATCATTTGAGGAGATGCTTCTTTAATCTTATGGTCATCTCCTGGCTGCTCTGTAGTCTTATCCTCTTGCGAGTGTTGTGGATTTTCCGCAACAATCGCGCCCTGTGTAGAGTTTGCTTGATTATGTGATCTGTCAAAAGACTCTGATGTTCCAGCGTTAATCATCCCAATAAATACAACTACTGAAACAATACCTAGAACAATCACAGCAATAACCGCTAAAAGTTGCTGCTTAGAGAGGTTAGACCTTCTCATCAATTTATTAATTATTTGAGTGCGGTTATTTGAAATCTGAGCCATACAATCACCTCAGATTTATATTCAACTATTAGGTTAACGAGAAACACGACTTTTAAATATTTATCTAGCGATTTTGTCCTAAAACTGCTGGTAATCTGACACAGTTATAAACAATTGGCAGATAAGTGAAGCAAACTGGAATCAACAAAATTGTCCTAAATAAGATTATCAATTCACTCAAATAAAAAATCCGTCCCTTCACAGGACGGATTCTAAAAATGCATCTATGCAAAGCCATCAAAGCCTTTGAACTGCAGAAATATTCTAGTCAGTAATAAACTCTGCAGGAGCAAGCTCTTTATGACGAGCAGTAAGTGTTTTAGGTGGCTTATATGAAGGACACTGACTAAAGTCAATGTACTCAATATGCTGCATAAGGTCATCAATCATGGCTTCATGATCAAAAGAATTCCATGCCTCAAGCACTTCTCGCATTCTTGCATGAGTCTCAGGACGGCGAGGCATAAACAATGTGCAGCAATCAGGAGCCGTCTGCGTTGAGATATCAAACGTATTGATATCTTGGGCGCGACGGATGATTTCTTGCTTGTCAGAGCCAATCAGAGGCCTCAAAACAGGTATGGTAACTGCCTCGTTGACAGCAGCAATGTTATCCAGCGTCTGAGAAGCAACTTGGCCAAGTGACTCGCCAGTTACCAGTGCTTTAGCGCCCTCAAGCTCTGCAATCTTCTGCGCAATGATGTACATCACGCGACGATACATAATGACACGAAGAGCCTGTGGAACAGCAAGAGAAATCTCACGCTGATGCTCGCCAAAAGGCACAACATACATTCTGCCAATAAGACCAGCAGGTTCAAGTGCCTCAATAATATCTTGACACAGATATTCGCTGGTATCGGAAGTCATAGGGCGGCCAGAGAAGTGAACGGGAATAACCGTAGCACCTCTGCGACCAACCATCCATGTTGCAACAGGAGAATCAATACCGCTTGAAAGAAGCGATACTACTTTGCCAGCGGTGCCAACAGGAAGACCGCCAACGCCGTGAATAGATGCAGCATAAACATATGCGTTACCTTGAACAACATGCACATAGACCGTCATATCCGGATTATGCATCTGAACTTTTTTATCAGGGAAATTCTCGCAAAGTACTGCGCCTACAAGCTGGTTAATCTCAATGGAATGCTTTGGATAGACCGTTGAGGAACGGCGAGCATGCACTTTGAACGTAGTAAAGTCACCGGACTCCCCCAGCGCCTTCACGGCAGCGTTACAAAACTCCTGCTCATCTAAGCCACAGCGATACGCCAAAGAAGCGCGAGCAACACCAGGAACCTGGGCCACGGCATGTTGCAGCTCTTCAGTTGCTTGTTTATCAGTGGTTTCTACAAGAAGGTAGCCAGAAATGCGAGAAACCCCCGCCACTGGAAAGTGTCGGAGGGCTCGTCGCAAATTTGTTACCAACTGATTTTCAAAAGTGGATCGGTTCTTACCCTTTAAACCAATTTCGTGGTAGTGAACCAGACATACTCTTTCAGTCATAACTCTTAGTAAACGATGGTGTTCTCGCCCTTAATAGCCTCGTCAAAAGACTCTTTAACAAAGCCAAGGGTACCGTCGTTAATCTCTTTCATAGCAATAGAGACAGAATCTTTACCACTTGCAACAGTAGTAATGTCATCAAAATCCTGAACAGCGGTTACACGCAGGTGCTGACCGTGAAGCATGTTGTTAATATCGCAAGCACGCTTAGAAGCAAGAGAGCAAAGCAAGAATGGATTCTGCTCAGTCTTCTGAAGCAGGCTGTCAATCTCAGGCTTAATAACAGACATTAAAGCTGACCTCCGTCTGATTCATAGTCATCAAAAACTTCCTCAAGCTTGCTGAGAGCAGTCTCAAGGTTGTCGTTCACAATGCAAACAGTATAGTCGTTTGCATACTCCATTTCACGTGACGCATTAGAAAGTCTCGTAGAAATGGTCTTCTCGTCTTCTGTGCCACGACCTCTAAGGCGCTGTTCAAGCTCTTCAAATGAAGGTGGCTTAATAAAGACGAGAATGGCGTTGGGATATTGTTTGTGGACCATAAGTCCACCCTGAACGTCAATCTCTAGAACAACAGACTGACCTGCAGAAATCAGGCGATCAACCTCAGATTTGAGCGTGCCATAGCAATGGCCATGAACATGAGCCCATTCAAGGAATTCACCAGCATCAACGCGCTTTTTAAATTCTTCATCGGAGAGAAAATAATACGCAACTCCATCGACTTCTCCTGGTCGTGGAGAGCGCGTAGTAGCCGAAACCGTCAGGCCTAGGTTTGGGCGCTTGTCCCTCAACAGAGAGACAAGCGTTCCTTTTCCTACACCTGACGGTCCAGATACTACAAAAAGTTTGGCTGAACGAGCCACTACTTGGTCAGTGCCTCGAGGAGCTGCTCACGCTGACGAGCGCCAAGGCCCTTAACGCGGCGAGTTGCGGAAATTCCGAGCTCGTCCATAATCTTTGCTGCCTTTGCCTTGCCATAGCCAGGAAGGGACTCGATAAGAGCGGAAACCTTCATACGCTCAGCAATAGGATCGGTAGAATCAAGGACCTCTTTAAGGGAGACCTTACCAGTCTTAACCTTCTCGCGAAGCTCTGCGCGAGCGTGACGAGCCTGAGCTGCCTTCTCAAGTGCTGCCTTGCGCTGCTCATCGGTAAGTGTAGGTAGAGCCATTGTTCCTCCAAACATCGTTTTCGTACGTCATATACGAAACTCAATTTAATGTGCCTTTTGCACTTCAGCAAAATAGTTTGCCACATAACACGTTATTTACAAGGGGTTTTTTAATATTTACGCATCAAAAACCACCTGTTCACCATAATTCCAAAAACTTTTGCTAATTTTTAAGCTCAGAAATGATGGCTTCAAATGCTTCAACTTGATCGTTTGCGCAGGTAATTGGCCTACCAACTACTAATTTGCTAGCTCCGGCCTTAATTGCTGCAGAAGGTGTGGAGATTCTGACTTGATCGCCCTTCTCGGCACCTTCTGGACGAACTCCTGGGGTCACGATGAGAGCATTTGGTCCCAAAAGCTCTCTCATTTCCTGTGCTTCCTGGGGCGAGCAGACAATTCCGTCAGCGCCAGCGTTATAAGAAAGAGAAGCCAAACGAGCAACCTCGTCCTTAATGGAACCATCAACACCAATGGAATGGAGTGCATCCTCATCCATGCTGGTAAGAACAGAAATAGCTACCAGCTTGGTGCGGCCGGACTCATCAACGCCACGCTCTGCTGCAGCCTCTTCTGCACCCTCACGACCAGCAGAAATCATCTGAGCGGTTCCCAGGCCGTGAATAGAAAGAATGTCTGCGCCAGAAAGCGATGCAGAGTGGACAGCGCCTTTAACCTGGAATGGAATGTCATGCACCTTGAGGTCAAGGAACACCTTGAAGCCGCGTGCGTGCATCTCGTCTACCATCGAGGGTCCGTAGCGATAAAAGAGCGTCATGCCAACCTTGACCCAGCGTGCATGACCGGCGAGAAGATCGGTGAGCTCCAGAGCTCTTTCTCTTGTGCAATCAAGCGCAACAATAACGGCGTCGCGTGCCTGCTCGTCTGTTAGCATTCAACAGCTCCAATCAGCTCGTGGATGTCAGATACTCCCTGAGACTTTGCCCAGTCAGAAAGCTCGTTCAGAATACGTGGAGCGCACATAGGGTCGTAAAGATTTGCCGAACCAACAGAAACAGCCGTAGCACCTGCCAGGATAAACTCCGCAGCATCCTCGCCCGTTTCTACGCCACCAACACCGCAAATAGGAATAGAAACTGCCTGAGCGCACTCCCAGACCATACGAACTGCAGCGTTATGACAAAGAGGACCACTCAGGCCACCAGTTGGCTTAGAGAGCCTGCTCTTTCTGGTGTGAACATTAATTGACATACCAGGGATGGAGTTGATAAGCGTTAGACCATCTGCGCCTTCAGCCTCAAAAGCCTTACCAATCTCAGCAACGTTGACGGGAGCCATCTTAACCAGAATGGGCAGCTTTGTCAGAGGACGAACTGCCTTCATAATCTCTGTAGCCTGCTCTGGAGTACCACCGAGGGGCTTACCGCCCTTCTCGAGATTTGGACAACTCACGTTAAGCTCAATAGCTGAGATGTGTGGATTAAGCTCTTCAAGGCGCTCGACAACATCAATCATCTCCTGAACGGAGTGTGCCGCCATCTGCATAATGACGCGCGTACCGCGGCCCTCAAGATCTTTCATGTAGTCATCAGTGTGGGCGATAAAATCGTCCACTCCAGGATTGGCAAGGCCAACGCTGTTCATCATGCCGCCGTTGAGCTCACACATACGAGGAGCTGGGTTTCCTTCCCAAGGAACGCGAGCAACACCCTTCATAGTGATGGCGCCAAGCAGAGAAACGTCGTAGAAGCCCTCAAACTGCCAACCGTAGCCAAAGGTACCCGCAGCAGTATTGATAGGGTTTTTCATCTGGATGCCGCCAAGATTGACGGCCATTTTTACCTGATCTACCATGCGATCTCCTTTGCCTCAAAAACAGGTCCAACCATGCAAGCAGACGCATAGCCGCCCTTAGCAAGTGGGACATTGCAGGTGTTGCATGCGCCAAACGCGCAGCTCATCATGCGCTCCATAGAAACCTGGCAGGCAACGTTGTTGGCAATTGCAAGCTTGGCCACGCTTCTCATCATAGGCTCTGGACCGCAGGTATAGATGGCGTCCCAAATGCCTTGACTTAGAGGTTCTTCCAAAGCTGCTGTTACAAAGCCCTTAGTACCCTTAGAACCGTCATCTGTTGTGACGTATACATTCTGTGCGCCTAGTGCGAGAAGATCTTCTTCTCCAAAGAGTTTCTCGGCAGTTTGTGCGCCAATGACCGCGTCAAACTCAACACCTAGCTCGGTAAGCTTACGAGCCGCTGCGATAATTGGTGTGATACCCACACCTCCTGCTACCAGGACGCTTCTCTTGCTAGAGGCGTTGAGGCGCCAGGGGCGGCCGCAAGGTGCAGTCATGTCGCTGGTATCCCCTGGCTTCATCTGAGAGAGCCTTCGTGTGCCCTCGCCTACCGTTGCGTAGATAAGCTCCAGCGTATCGGTTGCTTTATCAGCTAGCGAGAAGGACAGTGGGATGCGAAGAATGTGGCGCTTATCGCCTGGGACATTAACGTTTACGAACTGACCAGGCGCTAGAGACTTACAAAGACCTGGTGCCTTGAGCTGGGCTCTATACAGATTCTGGGCAACCTGGGTATTACTCAGAACCGTAAAGTCAAATACCTGTACATTTCCACGTAGTGGCATTACTTTTCCCCTCCAGGAACAACTACTTCATTGGCAAGAACACGCTTGCCGTCAACAAACACATCAGTTGCAACACCATAGAGCTCAGCGCCAATGAAGGCGGAGTTCTTGGACTTGCTCTCAAAATACTCTGTCGTAATCTGAACCTTCTTTTCTGGGTCAAAAAGGGTCAGGTCAGCCTTGTAACCTGCAGCAATCTTAACAGGCGCAAGACGCAGAATACGACGAGGATTAACGGCCATTGCGCGAACAAGACCCGTGTAAGAAAGCTTATTGGTGCGCACCATATTGGTTACCATCAAAGGCAGCGAAGTCTCAAGGCCAATGCAGCCAAAGTAAGAGATTTCCCACTCACAGTCCTTCTCGTGAGCTGCATGGGGTGCATGGTCGGTAACAATGCAATCAACTGTACCATCCGCAACAGCAGCCTGAAGTGCAAGAGCATCCTCAGCGGTTCTGAGTGGTGGATTCATCTTAAGGTTGGTGTTATAGGTATCGGTGATGTCATCCTCGGATAAGAAAAGATGGTGAGGGCAAACCTCTGCGGTAACAGGCAGACCTTCCTTCTTAGCTGCGCGTACCAGCTCTGCTCCCCTGCCCGTTGAAATGTGGCAAATGTGCAGAGGACAGCCAGTAAGGCGGCAAAGATCAATGTCTCTGGAAATCTCCAGCTCCTCGCCAAGTGCTGGCCAGCCAAACATACCTAGACGCGTACTTGCGCGGCCCTCGTTGACAACGCCGCCAGCACTGATGGACTCAATCTCGCAGTGAGCGGCAACAACGCGGTCAAACTGGGAAACGTACTCCATAACGGTGCGCATCATACCAGCGCTTTGGACACCGTGGCCGTCATCAGAGAATGCAGATGCTCCCTCGTCAACCATGTTGCCAATCTCAGCAAGTTCTTGTCCCTTAGAGCCCTTGGTAAGGGCGCCCATAGGACGAACATGAATCAAGCCAACCTCATTGCCGCGGTCAATCTGGAAGCGAACAGCTGGTCCGTTATCAGTAACAGGATTGGTGTTTGGCATGGTAGCAACATCAGTAAAGCCACCGTGAACCGCAGCTCTAGAGCCCGTCTCAATAGTCTCTTTGTACTCAAAACCGGGGTCTCTAAAGTGGACGTGCATATCAACAAGACCAGGTGCTAGTACCTTGCCTTTTGCATCAATAACGGTATCGCCTTCTTGAGGCGCAACGGTTGCTGCAACTTCAGCAATAGTTTCTCCCTCAATACGAACGTCCATTACGGCATCAAGGTTAAGCTGTGGGTCTACAACACGTGCGCCCTTAAGCAGAAATGCCATCAGAGTCTCCTCCCAAAAGCAGGTACATTGCGGCCATGCGCGTCAAAACGCCTGCATTGACCTGGTCAAGAATACGAGAGCGAGCGCAATCGGCCACCTCGCTATTAATTTCCATACCGCGATTCATAGGTCCTGGGTGGCAGATGATTGCCTCAGGCTTCATCAGCTTGCTGCGGCGCTCGTCAAGACCCCAAAGTCTGTTGTACTCACGGCGAGAAGGAATAGGAGCTCCTTCCATACGCTCAAGCTGCACGCGAAGCATGTACACGACATCTACATCACCAATGACTTCATCAAAGTGTGAGGTCTGAGAGCAACCAAACCAACTTGGATCGTCTACGTGGAATGTTGGAGGACCAACCAGAACAACCTCTGCGCCCATAGTCTTAAGCGCTGGCACCAAAGAACCAACAACGCGACTGTGAGAAAGGTCGCCAACAATGGCAACTTTAAGGCCGTCTAAGTGTCCAAAGTTCTTGCGAATGGTATAGAGGTCAAGCATTGCCTGCGTTGGGTGCTGATGCTTACCGTCGCCAGCGTTAATGACAACCGCATCAGTGTGCTCGGTAATCTTTTGTGGCGTACCTGCAAGTCTTGCGCGGCAGATAAACATATCAACGTTCATAGCATCGATAGTCTGGATGGTATCTGCCAGTGACTCTCCCTTAACAACAGACGAGGTTGAACCTCCCATGTTCAAAGCGTCTGCAGAGAGGCGTTTCTCGGCAAGCTCAAATGAAGAGCGAGTCCTGGTAGAAGGCTCCAAAAACAGATTGACAATAGTGCGGCCGCGAAGTGCTGGCACCTTTTTAATGTCTCTGTTGTTTACCGCTTCAAACGACTGAGCAGTATCAAGAATCTGCTGGATGTCGTCACGAGTCAAACTGTTTGTATCAATCAAATGTTTAACCGAAAGCATTAGTTTCCTCCCTCAATAAAGGGGTCAGAAAAGTCAGCTTCATACAGCAAGACGCAGTCCTGACCATCAATTTCTTTAATATTTAAGCTGACTACCTGGCTCTTTGATGAAGGAACGTTCTTTCCCACATAGTCAGGTCTAATAGGAAGCTCTCGGTGACCGCGATCAACTACTACAGCTAGCTGAACGCGCTCAGGACGACCATAGTCGATGAGAGCGTCAAGGGCTGCTCTGATAGTTCTTCCGGTCTGAAGAACGTCATCTACCAGCACAACACTTGTGCCAGTAATATCAAAATCGATATTAGTTGCATGAAGTACCGGTGCGGTATTTCTTCTAAAATCATCGCGATAAAAGCTGATATCAAGTGAGCCAACTTTTGGCTTACATCCGGTAAAGCTCAAAATCTTTTCCGCAAGGCGAGAAGCCAAAACTTCTCCACGGCGAATAATGCCTACGAGAGCAACGTTTTCAATTGAATCGTTATTCTCGACAATTTCGTGAGCAATTCGTGTAAGCATGCGGTCAAGGGACTGCTCGTCCACAATGAGAGAGTGCGAACTTTCTTGAGCCATAGCGCCTCCAATAAAAAAGATACCTCACCTGACCAGGCACAAGGTATCCAAAAGGCAAAACTATGACTATGAGCCTTACGGGTATCTCGTACCACATTTAAAGACACACATATTGTACTCGTACAGGACCTAACTTTTGGTTAGGAATTTTAATTATCTCTTGAGCTGCTCGTAAGCTTCACAAACTTCATCTACAGGACCAAGCATGCGCTGCTTGCCCTTCTCAATCCAAATGGCACGGTCACAAATGCGTTGGACCAGGTCAATAGAGTGAGAAACCAGAAGGACCGTAACATTATTAGAAGAAACGAGCTCTTTGATGCGGTTCTCGCACTTTTGCTGGAAGAGGAAGTCTCCTACCGAGAGCGTCTCGTCAACAATGAGCAGGTCAGGCTCTGTGACGGTAGCGATTGCAAAAGCAATACGCGCCACCATACCAGACGAGTAATTCTTGAGCGGCATGTCCATAAAGCCCTCAAGCTCAGCAAACTCCACAATCTGATCAAAGTGCGAATCAATAAACTCCTTCTTGTAACCAAGAAGAGCACCGTTAAGGTAGATATTCTCTTTAGCGGTCAGCTCCATGTCAAAGCCAGCGCCCAGCTCAATAAGAGGCGCAATAGTACCTTTGACCTCGCAAGTTCCCTTAGAGGGCTCAAGTACGCCAGCAATGATTTTAAGCATGGTGGACTTGCCGGAGCCGTTTGTGCCCACCAGACCAAAAGCCTCGCCGCGCTTGACCTCAAACGAGATGTCATCAAGGGCCTTGAACTCTTTGAAAGCAACCTCGCCGCGTGCAAAAGCAATAAAGTACTCTTTCAGCGAGTTAAACTGCTCAGAAGCAATATTAAAGATCTCTGAAACGCCGTTTACCTCAACAACCGTCTCTGCATCCTCAGAAGGAAGTGGTGGACGCATAAAATCGTCTTCACCAGCAACAACTACCCAAGCAGTAACGGTTTGAGGATTGTTGTTCGTGTCAAATGCATCAATGTAGAGATGATAACGACCAGGCTCTGGGAAGGTGTACGTCCACGAAGTATTAGGAATTGAGTCGCCAAACTGGTGCTCTGTGGTATCCCAAAAACCCTCATCCCAGCGGTCATTCAAGCTCCATACGTAGTGAAATTTGAAGCCCTCAGGATCTGCACCAATAATCTTAGGAGTAGCAGTTACAGTCTCTCCAGCACGAATCTCATGCGTATCCAAGGAAACCTGAACTGACCAGCCTAGTTCTTTATTTGGTGACTCAGACATACAACTCCTCTAATCAACTATTGCCTGAACAGTATAGCTGATTATGGCGAGAAACCCGACTTTTTAAGAGACTTCTCTACTTCTGTGGCGCTGCTGTGGTGGTACGAACAATAAGTTTAGGAGCAATTCTAATTGCCTCAGGCTCATACCCTGGCTCAGATGCACGAATTGCATGCTCAAGAGCTACACGGCCACGCTCTAGCAAGTTAAAGCGAACGGTTGTCAGCGAGAAGTTTGGCAGATAGTCTTCAAGAGAGTCGTCGACACCAACAATACTGACATCATCTGGCACACTGAGCCCTACCTCTTCAAATGCAGCAATGACACCAAGCGCCATCTGGTCATTTGCCGCATACACCGCAGTAAAATCACGGTTTTCTCGCAGTTTTTTACCAATTTCATAGCCGCTGTTAGCAGTCCAATCGCCAGCAAGTGGCTCAACAATTTCCAGACCATACTCAGACATGGCATCTCGCCAGCCCTTCTCGCGAAATTGCGAGTCAATTGAGTATGAAGGACCTGCTACAAAGCGAATTTTGCGGTGACCAAGCTCATAGAGGTGGTCAATAACAAGCTTTGAACAACCATACTGATCTGAGTCAACGGTTGTGCAATAAGGATGCTCGTGCATAGTAAGAAGGACTGTTCCAAGGCCTGGCTGCGGCACAAATGATTCAAAGTCTGATGCCATAAGGCTCATGCTGATAATCATGCCGTCAACGGGAAGATTGGACATACGATGAGAAATATCCTGCAGGCACAAGCCGTCGTCGGAGCCTTTCTCAATCATCGTAATTGCATATTCATGCTCACGAGCTGCAGAAACAATGCCATCAAGCGTGGCTAAGTTACCAAACTCGCGAATATCGTACAAGCAAAGTCCCACCGATTGATACGAGCCAGACCTCAATGATCTACCTGCAAAGCTTGGCCTAAAGCCCATAGACTCCATTGCGGCCTGGACTTTTTCTCGCGTGGCCTTGCTGACGTTCTGGGCGCCATTAGCAACACGAGATACGGTCTGCTGAGAAACACCAGCAACTTGCGCAACATCAGCCATTGAAACAGAGCGCTTATTTAAGCTAGAACTATGCGAGCGAGTCACGAATTCCTCCGATTATCTGCTTGTTTACGTACTCATACTAACAGGCAGATTGACATAACGCGATAAAATTGCATATTTATCAGCAAATTAAACGCTCACGGTAAAAAAAGAACCGTTCGGCGAGAAGGACTTTTGACCTGCGCTCTAACCGTTTGCCCCCGCAAAAATACCACTGACTGAAAATTTAATAATTTCCTGTTAGTTCGTTATGAGTACGTTAACATAGTAGGGGTAATGCACTATGAGTGGTATCTCGGAGGTATCCGATGATTGATGTTCGACCTTTTGATAGTTTTGTTAACTCCCCTGCTGCGCTTACCTATACTATTCGCGGCGCTCATTCAGCAGTTAAATTGAGTAATTTTGGTGCAACCATTCTTGGCATTTCTGTACCAGATATCTATGGCACACAAGCAGATGTCGTTCTTGGCTATGGCTTGTTTGACTTGTATTTAGATAACCCAGCTTGTTTTGGCGCTTCCATTGGACCTTCTGCTAATCGAGCAGATAAAGCAGAAATCCCGCTTAATGGAGTTGTCTATCACCTTCCTAAAAACAACGGTCCAGACAATCAAAATAACCTGCACACTGATCTTGTTGCTGGTATCCATAAGCGCATTTGGCAGGCAGAAATCGATGAAGCGCATAATACGGTAACCTTTAGCATTGACCTGGTAGATGGAGAATATGGACTGCCAGGAAACCGTCATATTACCGCGGCCTATACGCTTGTTGAAGAAGCCTCACAGTCAACGCTAAATCTTACGTATACCTGCACAACTGATGCTGCAACTTTTGTAAACATGACCAATCATGTCTACTTTAACCTCAACGGTCATGATTCTGGTGATGTTCTAGGTCACCAGCTCACTATCCAGGCAGACTCATATCTTCCCTTACGAGATGACTCAGTTTCCGCAGGAACCATCGATGCTGTTGCAGGAACTCCTTTTGATTTCCGCACACCTAAAACCATTGGCAAAGATCTTGACGCAGATAATGAGCAGCTCAACATTGCTCGTGGCTATGATCACTGCTTTGCCATTACTAACTATGAAAATGGCCAGCTACGCCCCGCTCTTCTCGCCACATCAGAAAGCGGACGCTCACTAGAAATTCAAATTACCGTTCCTGGCGCCCATCTGTATACCGGTAACTGGATTGATGAGGCTCGCGCAAAAGATGGCGCCATCTATAAGCCTCATGCTGGTTTTGCATTTGAGAGCGAGTTTTATCCAGATTGTGCTCATCATGCAGAGTGGCCTCAGTCTACTTGCACGCCTGAGCAGCCTTACAGCTCGCAAATTGTTTATCGATTCTTTTAAGGTACCTGTAGCTTCACGGCACTAAAGGGAAAGGAACACCATGGCTCACACGTTTGACGAGAAAACCACAGCTCAGCTCAATCGCGCAAAAGAGCACTTTGAGCAAATGTTTGGAAAAGCTGACCGCTATCTTGCGGTACATGCGCCTGGTCGCTCCGAGATTGCAGGAAACCACACAGACCACGAGGGTGGTCATGTCATTGCTGGTGCCCTAGACGTTGCTATTGATGCCATTTGCGCCCCCAACAACCTGGGCGTTATTCGTGTATCCAGCGTGGGATATGATCCTTTTGAGGTTGACTACACAAACCTTGAGCCCACCGAGACTGAGTATCTGAGCACTAAGGCTATTGTTCGCGGTATGGCAGCAAACCTGGTCAAACTTGGTTTTGAGCCATCCGGCTTTGATATGGCAGTAGTTAGCAATGTTCCTGGTGGCGGCGGACTTTCTTCCTCTGCTGCGTTTGAGGCTGCAGCCGGCCGTGCAATGGAAGCCCTCTGGGAAGGTGGCAGCGAGATTTCTGCTGTTAAACTTGCCCAGATGAGCCAAAATACAGAGAACGTTTACTTTGGTAAGCCATGCGGTCTTATGGACCAGCTGGCTGTTTGCCTTGGCGGCCTTGCCTTTATGAACTTTGAAGATCCCGCAGAGCCACAGGCAGAAAAGCTAGACCTCAACTTTGAGGATTACGGCTATGCTCTCTGCCTTGTTGATGTTGGCTGTGATCACGTTGCCTTCACCGATGAGTATGCCGCTGTACCTGTTGAGATGCAGAAAGTTGCCGCGGCCTTTGGCAAGACTCGCCTTTCTGAGGTTCCCGTTGAAGACTTCCAAGCTCGTGTCAATGAGCTGCGAGAAGATCTTGGAGACCGCGCTCTTCTCCGCGCTATTCACTATTGGTACGAGAATGACCTGGTAGACAAGAGATGGGCAGATCTTCAAAACTCTGATATTGAGTCCTTTATCGCACTCACCAACGCTTCCGGTGCAAGCTCCGGTATGTACCTGCAGAACGTCTCTACTTCTGGCTCGTATCAGCCGGCCATGCTTGCCCTTGGCTTGGCTGAGAGCATCTTAAAAGGTTCTGGCGCCGTTCGCATTCACGGCGGCGGTTTTGGCGGCTCTATCCAGTGCTTTGTTCCTCTCGCCCTTGTCGAGACCTTTATCGCACAAATGAACCAGTGGTTTGGCGAAGGTGCTTGCCGCCACTACGCCATCTCTGACCAGGGAGCTTGTGCACAATGGCTGTAGCAGATAACGAGAGCGCGCTGTGCATTCAGCAGATTGTTGCGTATGCATGCGAGCGCGGACTTATTCAAACTGAGGATCTGACCTGGTGCTATAACGCTCTGCTGGATATGCTCTCGTACGAAGGTCCAGCTCCCGTTAAGTCTTGGGAGAAGATTGACCTGACGGCGTTTAATCTTGATCAGACGCTGGCCGAGCTTGCTCGTCTAGCTGTTTCTCATGGACTTGTCGAGAACACCCAGAGTGGCGAGGACTCTTTTGCTATGCGCGTTATAGGTCTTCTGCTGCCAAAGCCTTCCGAGGTCGCACGCCATTTCAACGAGTTGTACGCTTCTGAGGGACCTCGTGCTGCAACTGACTGGTTCTACGCGCTCTGCTGCGATGCCGGCTATGTCAGAAGAAGTGCCATTGCCAGAAACATTACCTGGACTACACCAACTACCTGGGGAGACCTTGAGATTACCATCAACCTCTCCAAGCCAGAAAAAGATCCTCGTGAGATTGCAGCAGCTAAAACAGCTCAAAACACTTCTGGCGAGAAGTACCCCGCATGCCAGCTCTGCCTGGATAACGAGGGCTACTCCGGACGCGGCGCTTCGTCTGGCGCGGGCGCTCATCCTGCCAGGCAGAACCTTCGCATCATCCCCATTGAGCTCAATCAGCATCGTTGGGGATTCCAGTACAGTCCATACGCGTACTTCAACGAGCACTGCATTGCCATGAACTCGGATCACATTCCTATGCACATTGATCACGAGGCGCTTGTCAATCTCTTTGACTTTGTGGACAGATTCCCCCACTACTTTATTGGCTCTAATGCCGACCTGCCTATTGTTGGTGGATCGATCCTCTCGCATGATCACTACCAGGGCGGACGTTACGAGTTCCCTATGATGCGCGCGGAAGTTGCGGAAGAGTTTGAACTCAAGCAGTTCCCCGAGGTAGCGGGCGCAATTCTTAAGTGGCCGCTCTCTGTCCTCCGCCTCTCCTCCACCAGTCGAGAAGAAGCACTCAAGGCTGCGGAGTTTATTATCACTGCATGGCGCTCCTATACCGACGAGTCCGCCTCTGTTTACGCACAAACTGATGGCGAGCCTCACAACACGGTTACTCCTGTTGTACGCAAGCTTGAAGATGGCACCTACGAGGTCTTTCTTGCATTGCGCTGCAACATTACCAGCGAAAAGCATCCGCTTGGCATCTTCCATCCTCATGCCGAGTATCATCACATCAAAAAAGAAAATATCGGCCTCATCGAGGTTATGGGACTTGCCGTACTTCCTCCCCGCCTTGTGCCAGAGCTCAACAAGGCTCAATCGGTTATGGAGCAGTGTCTGGCAAATGACAAGAAAGCCAATGCCGTCTACGGCCAGCTGACCACGGACTCTACTACCATCTCCCACGCTGATTGGGCTCGCCAGATCTACGCCAAGCTGCTTGAACAGGGTGACGGATCCAGCAAAGACGTCGCTTCCCTCTCGCCCGAGCAGCTCAAGAAGTATATTTACGACGAAGTTGGCATTGTCTTCTCGCACGTCCTTGAAGACGCTGGCGTATTCAAGTGGGACGAAGAAGGACGAGCCGCGCAACATCGCTTCCTGGAGTCTCTGTAGTTGCTGCTATCCGAAGGTTCACACGCAGCTTACAACGAACCGCATGTCACAATCGCATAAATCACCCAGCAAGAGGGCCGAGAAGATCGGTCCTCTTGTTTTTTATGCAAGCAGACTTCCCATAACGGCAAAACAACCCGCAGGCGCAGCTAAGACGGGCGTCTGTTGAAAGCGGACTTCCTTTAACCCTTCAAACACACCTGTGTCGGATAATCTGCAGACTTTAAAAGGCCTGACCACACCTATGTCGGATAATCTGCATGCATCGAGAAACCCGAGCACACCAAAGTCAAATAATCTGTCGATAGTTAACATATTTTCTGACATAGGTGTGTTATTTCTCTCTAAATCTGCAGAATATTAGCCTTAGGTGTGCTTTTCTCGCCGATTTTTGCAGATTATCTGTCATAGGTGTGGTGCGAAAATCGTAAAAAGACATATGTCCGAAGAGGTACCTTAGTTTACCAGCAGATTTGTAATTTCTCCGTAAAGCCACTTTTCCTTAACGTGCAGACACCGTTTTTCGTCGAAAAAAGAGGCGTCTACGTAAGTAGACGCCTCGAAACTTACATATGGTAGCGTGTGGTAATTGTACATATCCACGCTTTGCAGTGGGCGGCGCAGCTGAATTGCAATGCGCTCGTATTTCACTGATAACGCTAGACTACTTCT
>JABZGY010000050.1:0-5336 GCA_015259155.1 Atopobium sp.
CTCTTGAGTAGGTGAGGTTGATGCCTGATGCATGAGTACCTCCCGTAATAGAAATAATTCTTGCTAGGTATTTTACTCAAAAATTCTGAGATAGCAAGGTACTTAACAATTAAGTACCTAAGTTTTATTTTCTTGAAACAAAAAGCAGGTAAATCAGGTTAGAGTTCTAGTTCTGTTTTTAAAAGTAGGAAAGATTTGCAAAGATTCTTCTCACTACCGCACCCGGAGACACCTTGGGAACATTGTGAGGGCATCCTGGAATGAAGAGAAGTCGAGCGGTAGGGATTGCCTCAGCAATACGGCGAGTTTCCTCTGGATAAATCTCATCGTATTCACCTGCCATAACAACAACAGGAACGGAGATATGTTCAAGGGACGCGGGGTCAATATGAGGATTATCTACCATGAGCTCCAGATGCTCTGCAATGCGAGCCGCCTCAGCAGGAGAGGGAACAGGATAGCCATCTTCTAGAACAGCGCCTTCCCAACCTTGAGCTGCCCAACGTTTGTTGCCCTCGATACTTTCATAGAGCCAGGTCATATCACCTAACGTGTCAGGCTCAAGATTTGCTCCGATAGATACGAGAGAGGCAACTACGTCTGGATAGTCACGTGCCAGAAGAAGACCAAGAATAGCTCCGTCAGAAAAGCCCACAATATGAGCAGATGAAACACCAAGCTGCTTCAGGACAACATACGCATCTTCTGTCATTTGCTCGTAGGTAAAGGCGGCCGTTCCTCTAGTACTTAGCCCCTGATCTCTTGAATCAATACCAATTGCGATGTAGCCGCGGCTGCATACTTCGTCAATGATGGTGCCAAAAATTCCGTGTTCTTCACCGTTTCCGTGGAGAAACACAATGGGTGCAGCATTGGTACCGTTAGCAACAGACGCCAAATAAGCCGCAGTTGAAGCGAGGTCTTCACAGAATTTCTCGCCAGCAGAGGTGTGGGGAGTGTAGACAAACGTTGCAATTTCTGCGCCGTCATCAAGCAACACCTGAAGATGACTCTTCAGGTGTGCTGTTGGCTTGCTATAAGGTTTTGGGCGGTAGACGGGTGGAAACTCGACCACGTATGCTCCTAGCTTGCGAGTTTTAGTTCTTCTGGCTTGGATGTGCTTTGAAGAAGTCAAAGCGAGGAGGGAGCTCTTCAAGCTGGTGCTCCTCTGCGCTCTGGCCAAGCTTTGTCGCAAGCTCTTTTGGACCCATAAAGGCGTTCTCCCAAGAGAAGAACTCCTCATGTGGGAAGTTGAGAGCATCTGCAATGCGCTCGCAGCCTTCCGGAACAGCCGGGTGCATAAGCAGCGTGATGGTCTTGAGCGCATAGAATGCATCAGCAAGTGCCTGGTCGTAGGCCTCGTCATTGCCCTGAGCGGCCTTGGAAGCCTCGCCCCAACGCTTGTTTTCTGCGCGAGCGTACTCATCAACAGCAGCAAGGGCAGAATGTGCGTCAAAGCCGTATGCAAGCTGCTCGTACTTCAGCAGAACCTCTTGAGCAGCATCGATAACTTCCTGGTGAGGCTCACTGATAGGCAGGTGACCACCACACGCATTGGCTGCACCATACAGGCAGCTACGAGCCATGCGGTTAAAGATGTTAGTGAGAAACGCTGACTCCTTGAGCGCTGGATCAACAACGCGAGGATCATCCTTTACCAGAAGATCTGGCTCGCCGTCTTTGCCCTTCCTGGAAACGGAGGTGTCAAAAGCCTTTGGCGAGAAGGACACGGCGCGCTGATCAAGGCCAAGCGAGAGCCAGTGAGCGCGGAGCTGCTCTGGAGTGTAGAACTCAAGGAGCTCTTCAGCCATTGGAGGCTTGATAGCACCAGAGCTGGAAGCCTTCTTATTCATAAAGAGAATGTGGTAGTTAGCAACGGGAGTATCGGTGATAAGACCCCAATCAAGTGCATCCCACAGCGGGTTCTGGACAATGCAGTAGAAGAAGATGTTGTCCTGGCCAATAAACTGGTAGACAGCGGCATCATCGCTGCACCACCAATCGCGCCACTCGTCAGAAGAGTAGCGGCTACCGCCATTGTTGGCGTCTTCAGAAAGAGCAGCACGGGTGAAGGTAATAGGAGCCCAGAGGGACTCAGTCCAGACCCAGATGGTAAGGTCTTTGAGATCTTCAATGTCTGGAGACTTAAGGCCCCAAGAAATATTACCCGTCATGCGGTAAGGCAGGAGAGTCTTGCTTGTTCTAAAACGAATTCCAGCCTCTTTGAGTTTCTCGCGAGCTTCATCTCTATCCTGCCAATTTTCAAAGACAACAGAGAAGGAAGAAGCGTTACCTTCTGGCTCAATGACATTATGAGCTGGGAGGGAAGAGGCAACGCCGTCAAAGTCTTGGCGGTAGGAATTTTGAATGTAGATAATAGGCTCGGTCAGGGTCTCTTGAACGGTAGAGGTAACAACTGAGCGAATCTGTGGGTTGTTCTTCCACTTTTCTACCAGGTTGTTTAGAAACTCTTTGTATTGTGGCAGGTCAAAGTACCAGCTTGGTGCAGGACGAAGCTCTGGCGTGGTGCCAGTGAGCTGCGAAACAGGAGCAATGAGCTCTTCTGGGTTGAACTGATGGCCCAGGTCACATTCTTCTGCGTAAGCCTTTTCTGACTTGCAGCCCTTAATAGGGCAACGTCCATTAACCTGGCGACCGTTAAGGAACGTTTGAGCCTCGGTATCATAGAACTGCTTGGTTGAGAGCTTGGAGAGCTTGCCGCGCTCATAGAGGCGGTGCATGATGCTGTCTGCCATCTCTTCGTGAATCTTTGCAGCGGGCTCTAGCGCGGAGCCACCGTAGAAATCAAGAGAGATGTTATAGGCGTTAAGAGCGCTTTTCTGCAGGTTGTGGTTTTGATTGACGTAATCGAGGATGGTGCCCTCGTAACCCTCTTCTTCAACCTTTTTGCGATAGCCCTCTGCGATAGGAGAGCCATAGCAATCAGTTCCCGAGATAAACAAAACGTTTTTCTGGCCAATGCGATCTCTTAAGAAACGAGCAAAGAAATCTGCTGGGACAAAGACGCCCGCAATATGTCCAAAGTGGAGATTCTTGTTACCGTAGGGCATACCACCGGTAATGACAGCGCGCTTAGGAAAATGAGGGCGGTTGTTCATGTCGTAGCTTTCGGCCATGGATACCTCGCAGTTGGAATTAGTAGATTACGCAAATTATCTTCTTATTCTAATCTTTTTTGATTCACTACACGAATAGATTCAGAAGTCGATACTATAGTGAGTAGAAATTATGTAAGGAGAGTTTGTGGGAAGAAAAAAGCCAAAGACAAGCCTTGAGTTTGTCCTAAAGGATCCACCAAAGTCTGTGGTGACGCCCTTCCTTGTGGCTGACCTTGCACTTTTACTCATGTTTGTGTGTCATATTCCACTGATGGTTATGGGAGAGCTCCCACCCAATGACATCCTTCCAGCCGTGTTAGGTCTTCTTGGAAGCATGTTGGCAGGCGGCTTAATCCTTGTGTGGATTACCCGCGTCAATAAGCGTGATTTTAGGTCTTTGGGTCTTCGAGTAAGCTCCTGGCCAGGATTTATGCGCGGAGTTACCTTTGGCTTTTTGATGGTGCTGTTTACCTTTGGCTCTATCATGCTCATTGAAGGCTTTGATTTTAACTTCAACGCTTCCTATAACATTTTTGCTGCCCTCTTCTTACTTGTGGCAACCCTTATTGAGTCCGCAGCAGAAGAAATCTTGTTTAGAGGTTACCTACAAACTGGTGTTGCAGCTAAGAGTTCTTTCCCTGTAGCGCTTGTGCTTCAAGCAGTGCTCTTTACCGCAACGTATGGACTAACGCCTAACATCTCTATTGCCGCAGCAATCTCAGTCTTTTTGATGGGCATTCTTTATGGCTTGGTGTTTTGGCTTACCGATAATCTGCTCATGACTATTGCTATGCACTTTATCTGGAACTTTGTAACCGGCCCTATTCTGGGCATCTCGGTTACTACTACGCTTCTTCCTACCACGCTCTTAACAGCGTATCCTGCAGCATCTGAGTTTATCTCGGGTGGCGCCTACGGTATTGAAGCAAGCGTTGTTACCATTTTTGTATGCCTTGCTGCCTGCGCTATAGTAGGTTGGAAATGTTATAAGGCACAAGGCGAGAAGAACTAATGGCTTCAAACATGCTTCAGTCAATTGAGACTCTTTCAGTAGAGCCGGGAACACCGCTGCTGCTCCATGCATGCTGTGGTCCATGCTCACTTGAACCTTTAAAACATCTGAGGGAAGAGGGCTTTGAACCAACCATCTGCTGGACTAATCCTAATATTCAGCCAGTTGAAGAGCACGATAGGCGTCTTCAAACCTTACTTACGTGGGCTCAAGAAGAGGCTCATGTTGAGGTGATTGTGGCAGGAGATCCGCGAGAGCAGTGGGAGCGAGCTGTGGCCCCTCAGGGATTTGAGCGAGATCGTCGCTGTCGTGCTTGTTACGCAATCCGCTTGGCAGAGAGTTGTCGTGTGGCGGCTGAGCGCGGGTTTGAATACGTTTCTACAACACTGGCTGTCTCGCCCTATCAGCTCTTTGATGCGTGCGAGGATGAGCTGGTGTCCATTGCGCATGCTCATGGACTGACGCCTGTATGGAGAGATTTCCGTCCGTTTTACCCAGAGGCTACAAAAGAGTCTCGTGAGCTTGGTATGTATCGACAAAATTATTGCGGTTGCAGATATTCTGCGGCCGAGGCTCAGATAGAGCGTCATGAAGCTCGTGACGCAAGAAAGGCAGCACGTCATGCGAACTGACGACTTTGATTACATCCTTCCAGAAGAACGTATTGCACAAGCTCCTGCTGAGCCAAGGGACTCTTGTAGGCTTTTGGTGCTGCATAGAGAAGATGGCAGCATAGAGCACAAGCACTTCACCGATATTGTGGAGTATCTTGAGCCAGGTGATTTGGTTGTAGTTAACCAGACGCGCGTTATGCCAGCACGTCTTGTAGGTAAAAAGCAAAATACGGGCGGCGTCTCAGAAACGCTGCTTTTAAAACGCCGAGAAGACATTGATGCTTTGGGCGGTGTATGGGAGTGTCTGGTAAATCCTGGTAAACGCCTTAAACCTGGTGCGGTAATTGAGTACCGCGCAGGTGGTTTGCATGCTCCTGACTCAGCTCCTGTTGTGCTCACAGGCACTATTGTGGACTTTGTTGACGATAACAGGGGAGGTCGCCTGGTACGCTTTGAAGCCCAGGGAGACCGTACTCTTGACGAGGCTATTCATGAGGCGGGCCACGTTCCACTGCCTCCGTATATTACGCAGTACGAGGGAGATCCAGAGAAGTACCAGACGGTCTACGCTATGCAGGACGAGCATTCTGC
>JABZGY010000051.1:0-5252 GCA_015259155.1 Atopobium sp.
GTTCTGTCGACCAGCTGACTGCCGGTACCGGACTCGATAACGGTGCCCAGATCAGCGTGGGTGTATGAAGGGCTTGAAGCCTTTGCAAGCACGGCTCCGGTAGCAGGGTCCATGACAACAATAGAGCCCGAGTAGCCCTGGAGCGCAGCTTCTGCCACGGCCTGCATCTGGGAATTGATGGTCAGGACAACGCTTAAACCAGCGGTATTGACGCCAGCCATCGAGTACAGAGCACTTCTCCAGTCAGAATGATCTGCGTGTCCGGTGAGTGTCTCATTCATAGAGGACTCGATACCTGCAGTTCCGTATTGGGTAGAGATGTAGCCAACGGTGTGAGAAGCCATGCCGTCGTGTGGATAGTTGCGCACGTAGGTGCCGTCGTCTTGCTTGACGCTCTCTGCCAGGGTGACGCCGTCAGAAGTCATGATGGCGCCGCGCTGAACGTACGCACTCCTAGCAATGGTGTGGTTGTTGGTAGGAAGCGCCTGAAGTCTAGGAGCGTCAATGACCATCAAGAAGGTCAAGTTGCCGAGAAGAACGGTGAAGAAGAGGGTAAATACGGTAACCAAATTGGTCAGACGTTTTCCGAGAGCAACACGTCCCAGAACACCGGACTCCTCAGACTGCAGACCAAAGCCTCCACGGATGTGGCTGCCATGTAGGACAGAGGAGGCGTGAGCTCCTCCAGAAGAAATTTCGAGTCTTTGGGAATCGAGTACCTTTTTACTTGGCTCAAGCTCTGTTTCGCGACCAGTTCCCTCGTCACCTGCTCTGAGCAGCAGGGCAACAATGATAAAGCTGGAAAGAAGAGAGCTGCCGCCCTGACTCATAAAGGGCAGGGTAACGCCAGTAAGAGGCATGAGCTTAGTAACGCCTGCAACAATAAGGAAGGTTTGGAACGCCAAAACACTGGTAAGACCAGCAGCCGCAAAAGCAGATGAATCGGACTTTGCACGAGCGGCTGTTGCGAGGCCGCGCACGGTAAGGAGCAGGAACAGGGTAATAATTGCTGCTCCGCCAAAGAGTCCCATCTCTTCTGCAATGGCCGAGAAAATAAAGTCAGACTCAACAATAGGGATCAGCGTAGGCATTCCCTTATCAATTCCGGTGCCAGCAAGACCTCCATCTGCGATGGAATAGAGGGACTGGACAATTTGGTAGCCGTCTCCAGCGGGATCTTTGAACGGATCAAGCCAAATGTTGACACGAGTCTGAACGTGACCAAAGAAGTGGTACAGCACCACGCCGCCAATAGCCAAGAGCGCAATACTGACAAAAACGTAGCTGGCGCGACCTGTTGCTACATAGAGCATGATGACAAAGAACACGAAGAAGAGCAGAGCGCTACCAAGGTCGCGTTCAAAAATAACAACAATCAGGCTGATGCCCCACATGACAAACAGAGGAAGCAGCATTTTGAAACGAGGAATGCGGAAAGGTCCAAAAGAACGCATGGAGACCGATAGGGCTTCTCGATTCAGTGCAAGATAAAACGCCAGGAAGAGCGTAATGGCAATCTTTGCAAGCTCGCCAGGCTGGAAGGTGAATGCGCCAAAAGAAATCCAGAGTTTTGCGCCGTAGCGATCCTGGCCAATAACAATTGGCAGAAGAAGCAATATGACGCCGAGAATACCAATGGAGTATTTGTAGCGTGCTAATGCGTCGAGATTTCTAATGACTGCTAGTACCACAATCATCACAACAACAGAGATAAAGAGCCAAATCGTTTGGTTGACTGCAAGATTTGGCGCAAGTCTGGTGACCATGGTGATGCCAATTCCCGAGAGCACAAACACAATGGGGAGAATGGCGGGGTCTGCTGCGGGAGCAAGGAACCTAATAGCAATATGAGCCACAGTAAATGCTGCAAAGAGACCAATAGGAACAGCCATAGTCTCGAGGCTGAGCGTTGAGCGAGCAGTAATCATGTACATGGCGTACAGCAGAAATACAGGGATTGCTCCTACAAATAGTAAGAAGAGCTCTGTATTACGCCTTAGTCCACCTGCTTTTTCCATTCCTACTCACCTCCCGAACTTGTTGTTGACGTTGTTGTTTCTGTTGTGGGTGTTCCGCCAGACTGAGCGTCTTCTTTCTTTTTGACCGCTTTAGTGTTGGCGTCGTCAATTTGTTTGCGGTAATTCTCGACGGTGCTATGTGCTTCATCCTCGTTCTTAACGCGAATTCCGTCTGCAAGAGAGTCTTGAACTGCGTCAGGCAAATCTTTTATTTCAATCGACGTAGTTTCAACAAGTGAAGACATGTTTATGCCGGCAATTGTTGTAGGAATACCTCGATAAACGCCAACGGTAGTTCCGTTAATTCCTAAGTACCATTCGCTGCTTACAAACAGGAAGAACACCGCAACAGTGGCTGCAAAGAGCGCAAGGAACGAGACAAACGTGGCAATAACGCCACGAGTAAGGTGTTTCCTAGTTTGATCGGCTATGCCGTCGTCTAAGACGTCAATGACAATAACGGTAATGTTGTCTGAGCCGCCATAGGTAAGAGCTGCGGAAACAAGGTTATCGGCAGCCTTTTGTGGCGTGACGTTAGAGACAGCAATGGCTTCAATTTCATCGTCGGGCACCATGCCAGAGAGGCCATCGGAGCATAAGATGATGCGGTCGCCATCAGATACTTCAAGCGAGAAATGATCTGCATACATGTCTGGATCAGAGCCAAGAGCTCGCGTAACTACTGAGCGAGAAGGGTGTGTGCGAGCCTCATCAGCGGTAATCTGACCAGAATCAATGAGCTCTTCAACATAGCTGTGGTCGTGAGTAATGCGGACCAGCGTGCCATGATGGAGCAGGTAAATGCGAGAGTCACCAACATGGGCAACGGCCATCTGATTGCCCTCAATGAGGACAGCAGAGGCGGTGGAGCCCATACCGGGTTTGCCAATACCCTTTGCAGGAGCATCAATAACTTCCTGGTTAGCAGCCTCAATTGCAGCGCCAAGACGGACATCGTCAGCGGTACTTGGTGCCTGTTCGGCAATAACCTTAACAGCAATGGAGCTTGCTACCTCACCGGCGGCGTGACCTCCCATACCATCACAGATGGCAAAAAGGGGAGTGCGCAAAAGGAACGAGTCCTCGTTATGCTCGCGAACTAATCCCACGTCAGAGCGGGCGCCCCAAGAAATAAAGGTGTTAGAGCCAGAAACCGCCTCTGCGTCACAGCGACCATCAAGTGGCAGCTCACAACGACCAGGAGCACTCACGGGCTCTTGTGTAGGTGTATCAGAAATATGTGTTGTATCAGAAGAAACCATGAGCCTCTTATCGACGTCCAACACGCATAATCACATCGCCGACCTGGACTTCGTCTGTGTCGCGAAGGGTAACAGGTTGCTCGATGATGTGACCATTAACCATGGTTCCGTTTGTGGATCCAAGGTCTTCAAGTACCAAAGCAGGGCCCTGGATAGTAAAGCGGGCGTGTGAAGCAGAAACGTAAGGTTCGTCAATCACAATGTCAGACGAAGGAGAACGTCCAATAACAACAGGACCCAAGATGTCTACGTGAAGACCACGTAAGGACTTGACGCCCTTCTCGACATCAACGGACCAAATAGCTCCGTCTTTGCGCTGTCCGCGGACAAGGCCAATGCCCGTGCGCATGACTGAGAACAGGAAGATGTACAGCAGGACAACAAGCAGAACGCGTCCTGCAAAGAGAATTAGATCAATCATTAGTTCTCCCGGAACTGAAGGTCCATAAGACCAATGGTAATGAGGTCTCCGTCGCGCAGAATTACCTCATCTACGTCGATATCGTTGACAAGCGTTCCGTTAGTGGAGTGCAAATCAGCAATATGCCAATCGTGACCGTCATAGGTCATCTCGGCGTGACGTCTTGAAACGTTAGGGTCGCGCAAAACAACGTCTGCCTGAGAGCGCTCGCGACCAATGATGGCGCGAGGAGCCTCAACGCGATACGAGCGACCGCTTTGGCGATCAATCAAAATGCAGGTAGCGTCCATGTTTGCACGTGGCGTGCCCTGCAAATTGCGAGAAGGACGACCTCCCATGCCATTGAGCTGCGCATCAAGGGAAGGCGTGATACGACGCTGAGTCATAGGAACAGGAGCTGCTGTTGGGATAGCTCCGTTTACGGGCAGGTCTGGAAGCCCGTTTGAGCTAGGAAGAACAGGCATAGGAGTGGACTCAGCTGCGGAAACAACAGGAATTGCGCCTTGAGCCTCAACAAAGTCTGGTGGCATTACCGCAAGACCGGCGTCTGTACCAGCAAGATCTCCCAAAACCTCTGGCGTTGCATTATCTGCAGAAACGGGGCGAACTACAGACAGAGGATCTGGCTCTGGCTGTGGTTCTGGCTGAGCAGCAGCGCGGGAATTGTGCTGCTGAGGCATTTGAGCTGCAGCTCCTCCAACACTGGAGTTTCCACCCAAGAAAGCACGCTCTTCATTGCGTAGCTGGTCAAGCGTATTGCCGTCAACGTTTTCTGCAAAGACAGCAAATTTTCCAGGCTTCAGAGATGGGTCAACCATAAAACGAACAAGCGGCTGACCAACAAATACATAATCTTTTTGCTGAGCCTGAGCAGCCACGAAGTCAGAAACCTCTGCAGTTAGATCAGCATAAAGAGGACGCATCAGTGAATCGTCTTGAGGAGCAACTAAAACGGTATACAGGGCAGGCGCAGTGTCTACACCATCAATCTCATACGTCTCACGTTCCATCTCTTTAGCTGCGCGTTTGGCAAGCTTCTTAAAAGAGAAGGGCTCTGCGTATCCCTGAGGTGCGGCACCAAAGACCGAACCAATACGGTTTTCAAAGTCACTAAGAAAGCTCATCTAATTCCTCGCCTTCCTGATCCGCTTGAAGTGGACCTATCAGGACAATTGCAATACATACAAGTACACATAAGAATACCGTAATTAGTACAGAAACTATACTTTCAACTACCCAAAAATTGGGATTCTCCATCCAAGCTGCCCATATAAAGCCACTTGAAAGCAATATGGCGCAGACAATTTGTCCAAAAACCATCCATCCGCGACGTCTTTTTTGGCTCATAAGTGAGCCTAAAAGAGCAGATAGCGCGCATGCCCCTAAACGAATCCAGAATGGAAGGCCTGAGGCTAGTGAGGTGTAGTCATAGGCAAGAGGTGTTGCCGCAAAGCCAAAAGATATGCCTCTAGCAAATAAAGTTCCAAAAAGATAGCTAAAGGCTCCTGTTAAAACCGCAGGTAGTGGATGCATGGTGGCGGAGACAAGCGC
>JABZGY010000052.1:0-5149 GCA_015259155.1 Atopobium sp.
ATGTACGACCGTAAGTTCTTCGTTGGTTGTGTTTTGCTAAGCAATACCGGCAGAATCATACCCACGGTATTCGAGACGTTTAAGACCTTCAATGAGGACATCTTTTGCACTTTGGTGTCCGGTAAAACCAACGATGCCGCACATATATAAACTCCAATCGTGTGCTTCTGGGAGTGTCACAGAAACGATTAGTTTTAATCAACCCACTCTATATTTTAGCGAGTTATATAGGCGAACTTGTATGGTATTAAAAATGAAGACCAGATTATGCAAAATGATGTAAAAATGCTATTTGAATATTTACCACGGCAGTTGGCAAGTATTTGCCACGGCAGTTGGCTAATATTTACCACGGCAGTTGGCAAATACTTATCAGAAAGCGAATAGCAGCTATACGATACAAACGGGACATAATGATACAGATGGGCTATTGACTGCGTTTCTATATGTCTATCCTTTATAAGTTAGATAGAGCTAACCGAAGGGAGACGTATTATGCCTGAAACACCCTCAGTCAAGAAAAAAGGACTGCAACCAAAAGACCTTATAAACATCGGTATCTTCACTGCTCTCTACTTCATAATCATTATGGCTGTGGCAATGCTGGGCTACGTTCCTATATTCATTCCATTGCTCTCCGTCATCTGTCCGCTTATCGGAGGCATTCCGTACATGCTCTACATCACAAAAGTAAGGCATTTCGGAATGGTTTTCATCATGGGAACCATCCTCGGCCTTCTTATGGGTCTCGGCGGCATGGGCGTATATGCCTTTATTACGGGGCCGGTATGTGGTCTTCTCGCCGACCTTGTCCTCAGAAGCGGTAACTATAACAGCGCAGGGCGCGCCATACTTTCACACGGAGTCCTGAGCGTATGGTTGATAGGCAACTATATTCCCATCGTCATGAATCGCGCGAGCTACTTCGCAGGTATCGCCTCTGGCTACGGACAGGAATATGCCAACGCTCTCTCCAGCTACATTCCTGACTGGAGCCTTCTACCTCTTGCTCTTGCTGCATGTATTGCAGGGTGTATCGGAGCCGTCATCGGCAAGAAACTCCTCCACAAGCACTTTGAGCGAGCCGGCATCGCCTAATGAAAAAGGGGCTGTTCCTCTCAACTGCCAATAACCGAGGGCTCGTGCTTGATCCCCGCACTAAAGTGCTTGCCACACTCGTCGTCTCAACAATTATGCTTGGGTCTTATAACGTGGGGTCTCTCCTTGTGGTTAAGCCGCTGCTTATTGCAACACCTTTCATCATGCTAGCCCTCTCTCACCATTTCCGCTCAGCAATCACATACCTCACGTTATATGGGGCTGCAAGCGCTGTGGCAGCAATCGCGGAATCATACCTCACTGGAGTTGCTCTCTTTGCCACGCTAGGCATCTCGGGAATCGTAAGGCAGTTCGCCCCTGGTATTGCCATGGGAACCTGGCTAGTCACAACCACGTCAGTGAGTGAGTTCATGGCAGCATGCGACCGTATGCACATGCCTCAGGCAGTAGAAATTCCCTTTGTCGTAATGCTTCGATACTTCCCAGCGATAGCCGACGACTACCGACAGATAGCTGCTGCTATACGCATGCGCAGCAGCAAGACGTTCAGAAACCCTATCTCCGCTTTCGAGAATTGCCTGGTACCGCTGCTTGTCTCGGCAGTGCGAGGCGGTGAAGACCTCTCTGCTTCGGCGCTAGTGCGAGGGCTCGGTGGACCAACAGCTCGCACAAACATAAACGAAGCGCGCATGCGTGTACGAGACTGGATAGTAATCGCTTTTCTCGCCATAGCCACTATCTGCGCGGTGGTCACGCCCTTGCTCTACTACTAGGATTGAAATGATCGAGATAAAAAATGCATGCTACTGCTATCAGGCAAGCGAGAAAAACAGCCTCTCCGAGGTCAACCTTAACGTAGCCCCTGGTGAAGTAGTCTGCCTGACGGGTGCCTCAGGATCTGGAAAGACAACCCTAGCAAGGCTCGTCAATGGCCTCATCCCCCATTACTATGAGGGGAAACTCTCGGGGAAGATTGAGGTCTGTGGTCTTACACCTTCTAACCACGAGCTTTGGGAACTAGCGCCAAAGGTCGGATCAGTCTTCCAGAACCCTAAGACTCAATTCTTCTGTTTGGATACAACCGGTGAACTTGCATTTGCCTGTGAGAACCAAGGAATAACACCCGACAAGATACGCGCACGCTTAAAGGACGTCGCCAACGCGCTTGAGCTCACAGATCTTATCGACCGTAGCTGCCTCTCACTTTCTGGTGGAGAAAAACAACGCGTTGCCTGTGGCTCGGCCACTATGCTTGACCCAGATGTTCTCGTCCTTGACGAACCATCCTCCAACCTCGACTTCGCTTCCATAGGGCTTCTCCGAAAGATTGTTGCAAAATGGAAAGCTGAGGGCCGCACTGTGCTCATCTCCGAGCATCGACTCCATTGGTTGGAGGGCATCGCCGATCGCATTATTGTGATGCGCTCAGGCAGCGTGGAACGCGAGATTGACTCCAAACAATTCTATGCATCCACTGCTGCCGAGGCGCGAGCGCTTGGTCTGCGTGCACCAACCTTTGCGGCCATTGCAGCTGAACAGTGCTGCGCACGATGCGAGAAGAACGAGTTTGTAGAAATACGGGATATGAGCTATCACTACCCGCAGTCGAGCCGCGGCATCAACGTTTCCCGCATCGCTTTCAGGCGAGGAGGTGTCACTGCCATTATCGGAAGCAATGGTGCTGGAAAGTCTACCTTCGCACGCTGTATCTGCGGTCTTGTAAGCGGTTGCAAAGGGACCAAAGATGTTGGAGAAGGTCCTAGCCCATTCTCAAGCAGACCAAAGAACGGCTACTTGGTTATGCAGGACGTGAGCCATCAGCTCTTCCGAGAGAGCGTATTTGATGAGGTACTCGACTCCACGAGACGTGCTGACGAGCACCTTACCCGTACTATACTTGCATCGTTGGACTTAACTGAACTGGCACAACGCCATCCACTGTCGCTTTCAGGAGGCCAAATGCAACGCGTTGCCCTCGCTACGGCACTTGCATCAGGTCGTGACTTACTCGTGCTTGACGAACCTACCAGTGGACTTGACCTTGCCCATATGGAACAGGTTGCTGCAAGCGTTACCGCAGCAGCGGCGGAAGGACGAGCTGTCGTGGTTGTAACACACGATCCTGAGTTCATCAGAGCATGTTGCACCGACTTTGCCCGCATGGAAGACGGATCGTTTGTAGACCAAGGCGCTCTCGACGATGCGGGCTGGTCAAAAGTGCTGTCATTTTTTGAGAACACTCTTCAGAGAAACGAAGGGGATTGGAGACACGATGGACATTGCTAACTATGCTGACATGGGTGGCAACGTCCGTCGCGTGACGCACGATACAGATCATTCTGTATGGAGGGCAGAAGGTACTGACGGACAGGGCATCATGACAATGCACGATGTCATGCCTGGAATTACCCTCATGTTCAATGACTTCACAAGTGTATGGAACCTTGAGTCGGGCTTTAAGCTTACCCCAGGATCACGCATGCTCTGTCTGAACTACTGCCGTGAGGGAAGAATTGAGTGGGAGTCTGGGACCAGCTCGTGCCTATACCTGGACACAGGTGATTTAGGCATCGACGACCACTCAAGACATGAAAGCCTCTTCCGATTCCCCTTTGGGCACTACCGAGGTGTCACCGTCTGCCTTGACTTGGACACAGCAGACAAATCGCTACAATCTGTTTTTCCCGAGGGATTTCCTGTGAGTGTTAAGCAGCTCTACGAGAGGTTCTGTTCAAGCGATGAACCAAGTGTGCTCCGTAGCGGACCGTCGGTCGAGCATATTTTCTGCGAGATATATAACGCTCATGACCGCTTTAGAGATGCTTACCTAAAGCTCAAGATTATGGAGCTTCTCTTATTTCTCGGCAGTAATATTCCTGAAGGCGGACGCATTGGACAGTACGGTCTCACACGCGCACAGGTTGATAAGGTAAAGGAAATAGAACGAGCTATAACCTCTGATCTTTCTTCCCATAAGACACTCAAAGAGCTCTCACAAGAGTTCGAGTTTCCCTATGCCAGCATGCAGCGGTGGTTCAAGGAGGTTTATGGCACCAGTGTGCACGTATACCTCACACGCTATCGTATGGCACAAGCTGCCACGCTCCTCCGAACAACCTCTAAGCCAATCGGTGAGGTGGCATTTGAAGTCGGATATACCAATGCTTCAAAATTTGCTTCCACATTCCGCAATGTCGTTGGCATGGCACCTGGCGATTACCGCGAAAACGCTGGTCAAGAAAGATAATCCACCCGCATAGATACACTTGGAGCTAACCGCGACAATCGGGCTTTTCTCATGCAACGAGCTATGAATACAATTTGCTCATACTCGTCGTTTGGGAGGACCCATGGACCCTAGCAAAAAGAAAAAGAGCAGTTGGATACAGCGGCTTGCTTCATTTACACGCGGACAGCGTCTAAAACTTGGAGCCTCGCTGTTATGTGCTGTGGTAGGTGTTGTTGGAGGCATTATTCCCTTTTTTGCCGCCTACAAGTTGATTGCGCTCTCAATAACAGACACCCTTGCCATCAGTGAAGTTGGACACTGGGCACTCATTGCCCTTCTCGGAGTGGCAGTTCAGACAATAGGCTATCTAGCCTCAACATCAACATCACACAGCGTTGCCTACCATACGCTTGAAAACTTGCGAAACGCCACTTGCAAACATCTTGCTGCATGCTCCCTCGGCGATGTTCAATCAGCGCCCTCTGGAGCACTTAAGAAAATAATCATTGACGATATTGAGCAAATGGAGCTGCCCATTGCCCACGTTATCCCGGAATTTACCAGCAATGTGCTTCTTCTCATCTTGTGTTTTGCAATCGTGTGGTCAATTGATATCCGGCTCGCTCTCTCTATGCTCATCGCACCAGCCTTGTCAATTGTGCCCCTTTCGCTCCTTTTTAAAAACTTTGAACGAGACTATGCAGCGTACTGGACGGCAAGTGAGCGCGTTAACTCAACACTCGTCGAATACATCGATGGAATCGAAGTCATCAAGACTTTCAACCAAGCCGACTCCTCGTATGCTCGCTTTCGTAACGACATCTCTGAATTTGAGAAACTAACGCTTGCCTGGTATAAGTC